>JAJYSZ010000100.1 GCA_021793315.1 Bacillota bacterium
TGATGCTCTTGAGCTCCTCGTAGACCTGTTCCTTGGTCAGCATCGTGATCCCCCGCTTCCCCTGCCAGTTTAACATGCCCGACCTGGCTGGCAAGCGCCTGCGACCCCCGCGCCGACGCCCTGGCGAGAGCCGCAGGCCAGCAGGCGAATTGGGATCGGCGACCGCGCATCGGGCAGCGAAGGCGCTATGATAAACGTGTTGCTCTTCAGCCACCCTCCAGGGCCGGCGATATTCGTCCTCATTATTAAGTGAAGGTGACCCAGATGCTTCAGACCGAGTACCGCACCCAGACCCGTCCGCCGGCCGCGCATCCCACCGCGTTCTGGGCTCTCATCTGGGCCCACCTCAACAACGATGCCCTGGCCAATTACCTGCCGGGCATCCTGCCGCTCATCGCGGTCGAGCGGCACGTCCCCCTTTTCCTGCTCACAAGCCTTGTCACCATCCTGATGTTCGGCCAGATGGTGCAGCCGCTCTCCGGCCTTCTGGCGGACCGCATCGGCGGCCGCTGGCTGGCGATCGGCGGACCGCTCCTGTCGGTCGTGGGCGTCACGTTCGTTTCGCTCTCGCCCACCTACCCGGGCATGGCCACAGGACTCTTCCTGGCAGGCATCGGCTCGACGCTGTTCCATCCCCAGGCCATGGCCGTCACGCGCTCCCTCTCGGGCAAGCGTCCCGGCTTCACGATGTCGCTCTTCATGGTCGGCGGGGAGTTCGGCCGGGCCATCGGCCCCCTGGTCGCGACGCTGCTGGCGACGGCGTTCGGCCTCGCCCACCTGTGGCTCGTCGGGGTGCTGGTCATCGTGACCTGGCCCTGGCTTTTGCGGGTCGTACCGTCGTTGCCGAAGCGGACCGCGAAGCAGGCTCCCGTGCAGTTCCGCCGCCACTTCAAGCCCGCGCTGGCGCTCGTCGCCTTCGCCGGGCTGAGAGCAGGCGCCATCTCCACCGTGACCACCCTCATGCCGATCCTCTGGCACGGCTCCGGCGGTTCCCTCGTGCTCGGGGCCTCCCTCGTCACGACGATGATCGGCATCGGCATAGTCGGCAACCTCGCAGGCGGCCTGCTGCGAGACCGCCTGGGCAGCTCCGTGGTGCTCTGGGGATCCTCCGTGGCAGGTCTCGTGCTGCTCGCCTTGCTGCCCCTGGCGCACGGCCTCGCCTTCTGGCCGATCCTGGCCCTCCTTGGCATTGCTCTCTTCAGCACGTCACCGGTCACGAGCCTGATCGGCCAGGACATCTTCAAGGAGAATCCGGGGCTCGGCTCTGGCGTGGCACTCGGCCTCGGCAACGGCGTCGGCGCCATCCTGCTCCTGCCGATCGGCTTCGCCGCGGCCCACGTCAGCATCACCTTCGGCCTCGCCCTCGGCGCCCTGCTGCTCGTGCTCGCCTTCTTCAGCATCAGGCCCCTTTTGACGGCTACGGCCGAACACCGCACCGCCTGAAGGCCGTCTGCCTTTGTCGACGTGGGCCCATTTGGCAGGTTCGCCAACGCAGGATTCCTGCGCGCGCCAAGGAACCGATCAGCATGCCACGATCGTTTGTCATCGCCAAGAATCCGGACAGCGACAGCCGCCTGCCATACCTCTTAAGGCTCCCTCTGCCCGAGGGCGACCTCGTTTTGGCCACGCGCGGCCGTTTTCCCGCCGATCGCGACCTGTTCTGCTACCAGCTCGAGGGGTGGCCCGAAGGCGCGCAAGAACTCGAGGTCCTGCCGGTCGTCCGGCTTGCGCGACGAGGAAAGTCGGTCGAGCTCGTCCTTGACCGTCCACGCTTGCGCCGTTCCCTGTTCGTCTGGACGCAGAGTCGCGGCCGCACCCTGATCTTTTGGCGAAGCCAGCGATCGATGCACTCGACGCGGCCAGGTGTGCGCATCCCAGGTGCCCGTGCCCTGGACCGCGGCCTTGTCATCGCCGTCGATGCACGGGAGCGCTACGGCTGGAAGTTCGAGGGCAAGGCGGTCGCCTTGGAACGGCGCCAGTTGCCGGCGGGAGACTACGGCTTGATCGAAGGCGGTCGCCTGGTGGCGGTGGTGGAGCGCAAGTCGGTGCCGGACCTGTCGCAGTCCCTGCAGGACGGCAGCCTGCAACTGGCCCTCGCCGAGCTCGCCGCCGTGCCGCATGCGGCACTCGTCGTCGAGGGACGTCTGAGCGAACTCCTGCGCCTGGGCCAGGAGCGCAAGGTGCGTGACGGCTGGCTTCTCAGCATCGTCGCCGCCCTGCAGGTGCAAGAGCCCTCGGTGTCCTGGATGTTCTGCGAGCACCGCAAGATTGCGGAAGACTTCGCCTTCCGCTTCCTCTCGGCGGCAGGGCGTCAGCATCATGAGCTGCCGCAGGGGCCGGACGGTCCCGAGGTCGCCGCGACGCCGCCGCGGTTGCTCGACCGAGACGCGCGAAGGGCCCTCCTCCTGGCGGCGCTCAAGTCGCGGCCGCTCCTGACGGCCAAAGAAGCCGCGCAACTCTGCGGCGTCAGCCAGGTCACCGCCGGCCAGGATCTTCTCCGCCTGGTCGCTCAGGGGCTCGCGTCCGCCGAAGGCGGTCGGCGAACCCGCCGCTACCGCCTCGTGTCCGCCGAATAGGGGTCGCCGGAAGGGCGCCCTTTTCCAGGGAGGTCTCCCATGCGTCGCATGCTGCCGCTCCTGGCCCTGCTGCTGGTCGTCGCCCTGCCGATGGGCATCGCGCAGGCGTCCTTCAGCTACTACGACCCGAGTCCGAACGGCGTGACGCTGCTCGTGGCGACGCCGGTCTTCTCGCTGCAGGCCCTGCCCGACTCCGGCTCGAGCGTCGCGTGCACCTTGCAGTTCCAGGGCCAGCAGATCGCCATGCCCTTAGACCCTCAGCAGCAGGGCTGCGTCTACCAGTGGCCGACACCGCTCGCGCCCGGCAGCTACACGGCGACGATCACGGTCACGTCGCCCGACACGAACCCGCTCGTCGAGAACCTGCAGTTCTCGGTGGCCCAGGGTGCGGCGCAGAGCCTGCCGCAGGAAAACCTCCAGAGCATCGAGGCGCAGCGCGTCCTCGACTACGTCCGCCAATACGCGTCGCTCTCCCCGGCGGGATTCGACGCTTCGCTGCAGGCCGCGGCCCAGGGCCATGCGCAATACTTCGTCGACAATCCCACCCTCTATCCCCTGAGCGTCAGCATGCACTCGGAACCCGACGCGCTGGCACAGGGATTCATCGGCAGCTCGCCACTCGACCGCGACGAGGCCTTCTCCGCCGTCGCCGGCGGCAACGAGGTCATGGTGACGGGCGACCCGAGCGGCCCGTACAGCCTGCAGGGCCTCTTCGACACGACCTTCCACCGGTTCGGCCTGCTCGACCCGACCCTGACGGCAGTCGGCGCGGGCCTGTTCCAGAGCCCGAGGAGCGACCTTACGGCCCAGTCGGCCTACGTCCTCGACATGGACACCGGCTTCGACCAGGCGACATCGCTCTCATGGGCGTTGCCCTTCAACGGCGAGGCGAACGTGCCCATCGCGTTCGAGGGCGAGGACCCCGATCCGCTGGCAGGCATCGCGCCCGCGGCGCAGACGGGGGCCCTGCCCGAGTCCGGCTACCCCGTGAGTCTCACCTTCGATCCCGGCCAAGTGCAGTCCGTGGCGGTGTCGCAGGCGACCCTGAGCCAGGGTCAGACCGAGGTTCCCACGTATCTGGTCGATTCCGAGACCTATCAGGACCAGAACGCCACCTACCCCGGCGAGACGATGGGCACATCGGTCGCGCTGTTCCCTCAGCAGCCGTTGCAGTATGACACGACCTACACCGCGAGCATGTCGGGCACCATCACGCCCGTGAGCGGCAGCGCGCAGCCCTTTCAGCAGAGCTGGTCCTTCACCACCTGCGCGGCGCCGGAGATCACGGGGGTGTATGAGGATGGCGGCACGCTGTTCGTCGAAGGCCAGAACCTCAGCCAGTCCTACGTCTCCACCTACTGGTTCGCGAGCGGCGACCCCACGCTCGGCAACCCCTCCTACCAGGGCGGCCACCTGATCACGGCCCCTGTGAACGGCCCCTTGACCAAGGTCGAGGTGACCGACGGCTCGACCGGCAAGGTGGTCGGCGATTACGCGGTCAACCTTGCCCCCTTCACCGACACCGGCACCGCGAGCTCCAGCCAGTACTTCGTCGACGCCGACCAGGCGGCGGGACTCGTCCAGGGCTACCCGGACGGTACGTTCCGACCAGACGCCGCGGTGACGGGAGACCAGGCGATCGCCATGCTCTACCGGGCGATGGGTTCGCCGAGTACGGCCGGCGACCCGGCCTTGCCGGGCCTGCCCGCCTGGGCGCGCTCGGCGGTGGCCTGGGCCTACGCGCAGAGCATTGTGCTGCCGGGCGACGGCTTCTCGGCCACGAGTCCGGCAACGCGCGCGCAGCTCGCGACCTGGCTCTGGCGCGCCTTCGGCCTCTCGCCCGCGAGCGGCACCTCCCCGTTCAAGGACGCCGCCGCGATCCCGGCGCCCTTCCAGGGCTACGTCGATGCCGCGGCCCAGGACGGCGTGGTGCTCGGCTACCCGGACGGCACGTTCCGCCCGAACGCCACGGTGCAGCGCGGCGCCTTCGCGATCTGGGCCTGGCGGCTGCATGCCGCCCTGATCCCGCCGCAGCAGCTGTTCTAGCGCCAGGAGGGCTCGCCCGTGACCTTGGTCCGCTCGGATTCCGGATTCTGGCCGCGGGAGTCTCTCCTGCGGCTGCTGGCCTATGCCGTCTGGCCCCCGACCGAAGAGCGAGCCCTGGCCGTGCTGGCCGATGGGAGCGCGGCCGGCGCAGTCTCGCTTTACCTCGCCGCGGACGGCAAGGACCTTGCAGGTCTCCTGCGCATGCGCCGCACCGGGCGCCGCTCGGCCGAGATCACCCATATCGCGGTGGTCCCCGAGCGCAGGCGCGGCGGCCTCGGGCGGGCCATGATAGAGGAACTTCTGCAGCTTGAGCGCCTCGACGAGGTGGTCGCGGAGACAGATGGCGACGCGGTGGGCTTCTACCGCCGCTGCGGCTTTGACGTCCACTCGCTCGGCGAGCAATACCCGGGCGTCGAGAGGTTCCGTTGCGCCCTGCGGCGTAGGGGCCAGCCCGCCTGGGCCTCTTCAGGCGCGAAGGACGGCCCTTGACATAGCCCGTTTCTCCGCCCCCGCTGGCCTCGCCTCGACACAGAACGACAGGACTCCCCACGCGCTGGGCGAATTATCCGGAAGCGGCCTGTCGTTCCCTGCGAGGTCCGTAGGCCCCTGCCCGGCGCGGAGGTGCCAACAAGATGCGTATGCTGCGCCGCTTGCGGACGAGCCTGCTGAGCCAGATGACCCTGGTCGTCCTGGCTCTTGTCCTGATCGTGGTGGCGCAGGGCCTCTACAGCCTCTTCATGCTCAGCCGCATCGAAGGGGCCCTGACCCAGACGGTCCAGCAAGCGTCCGTCATGATCCAGCGGGTAGACCGGATCCATAGCGATTTCCTGACCTTCGACGACCAGGCCAACATGTGGGTTGGCCTGCGTCCCTACGGCCTGCAGTCTGCCTACGCGAAGTCCACCCTGGCCCAGGTGGGTGCGGCCGAGCGGCAGCTGAACCTCGGCCTCGCGCAGTTGCGCCGCCAGAACCTGCCGAAGTCCCAAGAGGCCCTGCTCGCGAGCCTTTCCACCTCCGTGGCCGCCTACGAGCGCATCTGGAACCAGATCCACCAGTACGCCTACACCGACCCCGCCCGGTCCGAAGATCTCATGTACGTCGGCAACCATCAGGTCACGAGCCAGGCGCGCCAAGAGTTCCAGCAGCTGAACGCCATGCTGGTCAGGAGCGCGCAGCAGGAGGTCGCCGGGGCGCGCGGCACGGCGAGATCGCTCCAGACCACGCTCGCCGCCAAGGCCATCCTGGTCCTGCTGCTCGGTGGCCTGGCGTTGCTCATAGTGCGGCGGTCCGTCAGACCCCTTGCGCACGTGGCGGACACCCTCGATCACTTGGCCGAGGGTCGCTTCGATACGCCGGTGCGAATCCCGGGCCGTTCCAACGAGATCGGCCGTCTGACCAAGGCCGCCGCCGCCCTGAGCGGGCAGTTGCTGGAGGCGCGGTCCCGGCAGCAGCAGCACGCGCAGAACCTCGAGCGGCTGGTCGCGTTGAACGCGGTGCTGGCGGAGGCCGGCCGCATCACCCTGAGCGCGGAGGACGACCTCGGGCTCCTGCAGGATGTCTGCGACCTCGCCGTCGAGCGCGCCGATCTGCCTCTCGTCTGGGTGGGTGTCCCGGACGAGACGGGCGTCATCCACGTGCTCGCCGCGGCCGGTGCCACAGGCTATCTCCGCGATCTGCGCGCGTCGGTCCACCCGGACGTCCCGGAGGGCCTGGGACCTGCCGGGCGCGCGTGGCGCACAGGCGCGATGCAGTATGTCGCGTCGATCGCCGACTGCCCCGCCATGGCGCCGTGGCGAGAACTGACGGAGAGCTTCGGGCTCACGGGGATCGTCATGATCCCGTTTAACCGCGGCGGCGGCCTCTGGGGCATGCTCACGTTCTACCTCGCCGGGGGGCAGGAGTTCAGCCCCGATGTACGCCTGCTGCTCGACGAGCTCGCGCGCACCCTGAGCCAAGCTCTCGACCGTCTTGACGCCAGTGCGCGGGCCAAGGAACTCGCCACCGTCCAGGGGCTCCTGCTCGACCAGACCTACGCCGGCATCTCGATGGGGCGCGAGCGCAGGCTCATCCTGGCCAACAGGCATCTGGTCGAGATGCTGGGCTACGACCGGGCCGAGGAGCTGATCGGCCAGTCCTCCCGCGTCATCTACTCGTCGCAAGAGGAGTACGAGCGGGTCGGTGAGATCTACACCACCCTGCACGAGGGCGGCGTCGGCGTCGTACCCAACGTGCGGCTGGCGCGGCGCGACGGCCGCGAGCTCGTGGGCGACGTCACCATGAGTCTGACGAGCAGCGAAGGCGTCGAGACCGTCATCTGGACCGTCCACGACGTGACGGAGCGGTTCGAACTCGAGAAGGATCTCGAGCAGAAGGCCTACCACGACACCCTGACTGGGCTGCCGAACAAGCGGGCGCTGGATCTCGAGGTGGCCAAGGCAGTGGAGCGGGCGCGCAGGCGCGGCAAGGCGCTTGTGGTCGGACTCACGGATCTGGACGGCTTCAAGGCTGTCAACGGCACCTTGGGGCACGACGCGGGCGATCGCGCGCTGAGCGAGTTCGCAGAGCGGTTGCGCGAGCGGGTGCGCGCGTCGGAGTTCGTCGCCCGTCTGGGCGGCGACGAGTTCGTCATCCTGCTCGAGGATTTCGAGCTGCCCTTGGCCGAAGACGACCTGGAGAAGGTCCTCAGCCGGCTGCACGGTGCCGTCGAGGAACCTATCGAACCGTACGAGGGGCACCTCTTCAGTCTCGAGATGAGCCTGGGGCTCGCGGTCTTCCCGCAGGACGGGGACGCGGGCGAGGCACTGCTCCGCAAGGCCGACCAGGCGCTCTCCCATCTCAAGGCGCACAAGCACGACCGCGCCCGCTGGTGGCAGCTCGCATCGGTCCAGCCCGACCTCGAGCCCGGGCGGGAGACCGATCTCGATGCCTACGACGCGGACTCGGCGGATCTGCTCGCGAAAAGCCAGGAACTCTTCCGCGACGCCGCGCAGAACTTCGCCGGGCTGTTCCATCGCCGGGCCGAGACGGCCGACCGGGGCATCCTCAGGGGCCTTCCCCCCGCGGCCAGGGAACGGCACAGGGACGCGCAGGGCGATCTGATGGGGTTTGTTTTCGAGCCCTCCACGACACGTCTTACGCTCCAGACCCGCGCCTTGCAGCTCGGGGAGGTCCACGCCCTGGTAGGCGTGGACGCCGCCATGCTGTCGCGCGCCATCACCCTGTTCCGCGAAAGCCTGACCGGCCGCTTGAACCAGGCCCTCCTCTCCGCGAGGCAGCGCTACCGCCTGCTGCTGTTGGCGGAGCGCCGCCTGCAGGACTACCTCGAAGGCGAGCTGCGGGCCATGCAGCGCGTCACCTCTTCCTACCTCGACATCCTTTCGGTGCCCCTGCCCGACACCCGGACGCGTTGGGTGGACGGCCTGAGGGCCGAGCTCGAAACGATGGGGCACCTCCCGGGCATCGCGGCCGCACTCCTGCTGCGGCTCAACGCGGACGGGCTCTTCACCGTGGAGCACAGCGCCGGCCTCGCGTCCGAGGCGGCGGAGCGGGCCCTGCAGCAGCCGCAGGCGCGGGCGCAGCTCATGCTCGACGTCGGCGAGACGCCTGGCGCCACCGTCCAGGCCTGGCGCGATGGCCAGATCATCTCGATCGCCAGCTTCGGCAGCGATCCCCAGCGCGCCGCCTGGCAGGAGTACGCCGAAGAGCTCGGGGTGCAGAGCATGCTTGCGGTCCCCGTGCTCGACGCGTCAGGGCACGTGGCGGGAGGCGTCTGCCTCTTCGGCCAGCACCCCGGCCAGTTCGAGTCTCCGGCCATGCGGCAATTCGCGCAGTCCGTCGCGCAGCGCTGGGAGGAACTCTGGCGCCGGTCCGCACTGCCGCCCGGTGCCGCGGCCGTACCGCACGCCCTGGCACGCACCTACCGCGAGCGCCTGTTCGCGGGTGGGCTCAGCATGTTCATGCAGCCGATCGTCGACCTGCGGAGCGGGAGCCTCGTCAAGGTGGAGGCGCTGGCGCGGCTGATCCAACCCGACGGCAGAGCGCTGCCTCCGGCCGACTTCCTGCCGCTGCTCGGCGACGCGGAGCTGGCACGCCTCTTCCGGCAGGGACTTGACCAGGCGCTCGGCCATCTCGCGGCCTGGGCGGCCGACGGCATGCAGCTCGACGTGTCCGTCAACCTGCCGCCCTCCACCCTGCTCATTCCCGAGTGCGACCGTTGGGTGGCCGACGCCCTTCAGTTGCATGGCATCTCGCCCAGGCGTCTCACGCTCGAGCTGCTGGAAACCACCTTGATCGACGAGGATGCCCGCGACGACGCCATCGCCAGGCTGGCTGGCCTGGGCGTGCGCCTCGCCCTCGACGATCTCGGAGCAGGCTACAGCAGCCTGAGGCGGCTCTCCAGCCTGCCGTTCCAGACGATCAAGATCGACCAGGGCCTCTTGCGGCGCCTGCGCGACGAGCCGGAGCTTACGCTCTCCGTGATGGATGCCCTGATCGAGATGGGCCGGCGGCTCGGCCGCGACGTGGTGGTCGAGGGTCTTGAGGACCGGGGCACGATCGAGGTGGCGTCGCTCCTGGGTGCCGCCTACGGGCAGGGCTACGGCCTGGCCCACCCGATGCCCGCCGAGGAACTGCCGCGCTGGCGCGAGCAGTTCACGCTGCCGATCGAGCCCGCCGCTGCCCACACCTATCTCGGCGCCCTCGCGCAGCATTGGAAATACGGGCACGCGGCGCCGCTCGAGACCTGCCCCGTGACGGCCTTCTTCCGCGAAAAGCGCCTATCCGGCACGAAGGCTGCGCGCCTGCACGCGCAGGTCCACCTCGGAGACGGTGACGCCGCCCAGCACCAGGCCCTGACCGCCTGGTTCCTCGACCGCATGCACATGCCGGAAGCCGGCGACGACTGACTCCCACCGCTGCTGCCATGAGCCAGCTTCCAAGATCGATTTGCAGGACGCAGGTTGCTCCCGCTCGCCCGCGCGCCTGCCGTTAACAGCGCGCGCCCGGCCGGCCGAACCAGGCGAGGCCCCTGCATGCAGGCGATCTCTGCCGAGACGTCCAGCGTAGGCACTGTGGCACTGTCCTCAAGGACAGTTGCCCGCACATATCCGTGACCGGATAATCGGATATGGATAGTGACACGGGAGGGGTGCGATGAGCCGGCGAAGGATTGCCAATCCCCTTGCGCTTGCGGTGCTCGTCAGCCTGGCGGAACGGCCGATGCACCCGTACGAGGTGGCCACCACGCTGCGCAGCCGAGCAAAGCATGAGAGCATCAAGCTCAACTACGGCTCCCTCTACACGGTGGTCAACAGCCTGCTGCGGCTCGGACTGATCGAGCCCGTCGAGACGGAGCGCGAGGGCGGCAGGCCGGAACGGACGGTCTACCGCATCACCGATCCCGGGCTCCTCGAGATGACCGACTGGCTGAGCGAACTGATCTCGACGCCCGTCAAGGAGTACACCCGGTTCGAGGCGGGTCTCTCGCTCCTGCCAGCGCTCAGCCCGGCGGAC
>JAJYSZ010000016.1 GCA_021793315.1 Bacillota bacterium
GCAACACAGCATACCATCCAAACCGAAGACGAGGGTGGAGGTGCGGTGTGGATCTCAAGGCCTTTGCCGTCACCTTTGGACTGGTATTTCTGGCTGAATTAGGCGATAAGACACAGCAACCTCATTGACCATGATTCAGACGCATCCACGGTGCTGCCTCTGCACCGCAAGGTGCCCTTGCGAAAACCGGGGCGGAAGGCGGTTGGGGCTGACCGATAAGCCTGTTTGGGGACGTCTCCACGAAACAGGGCAGCGGCTCGCCAGTGCGGCGAACTCGCTGCCCTCATCTTTTGTATGGGAGGGATTCACATGAGCGTTACGGCGGTTGAACGCCACCCCTGGACCCACGAGGAAATCGACACACTCCAAACGATGGCGGACGAAGGAATGGATGCAGTCGACATCGCCCTGCGACTCAGCCGCAGTGTCGGGGCCGTGAAGGCGAAGATCGCTGTCCTCGAACAGGCGCGGCGATTGCGAGAAGAGGCGCAGCGCGCCGAGCAGGCGGACACCGCACAGGCCGGCAGGGTTGTGACGTACCGACTGATGGAACCGCTGACCGAGGACGAAGCCTTCGCACTGGGCTTATCTCTGCCGGACGCGGAACGCCATGCCGATGCGCTCGGCTACCTCGCGCCATTCCGCTCCGCTGTCGCCAAGATCGAGCGGGCGATCTCCTTGCGTTGATCGCCACCAGTCCTGCAGGTCATCCAAAGGAGGTGCTTACTTGAGCAGACACCGGAGCTCCCGCCTCGGCGGTACCGTGCCTGCGCGGCGCGACGTCCCACCCGAACCGGCGCCCGACGAAGAGGACCTTGTCTTTAGCAAGCGAGGCGGAGACTTCATGGCGACCGAAGCCGAATACGAGGGTTGGGGCGGGCCCCGCAACTACCACCACGCTCTGACGGCTCAGGGCCTCCACGTCACTCGCGCCCCTGGCCGGCATTGACGGCATTCTAGGGCCCGGCGCCGCTTCGATGGCCATCCATGCCCACCATCTTGTCCAGGCCGGTCCAAAACCTTGAGGACCGGCCTTCAGCATGCCACCCACGGAGGGTAACCCATGGCTGATGCTGCAGAACTTGTTCAACGCCTGGAACTGGGCGTGCAGGAGATCATGTCGTCCGACGGGTGGCGCCGTTACCTGGCGGCGCAGGCCCGATTCCACCAGTACAGCGCAGGCAACGTGCTCCTGATCCTTGTGCAGCGCCCCGATGCGAGCCAGGTTGCGGGATACACGACCTGGCAGGGTCTCGGGCGGCAGGTTCGCAAGGGGGAGAAGGGCATCGCGATCCTCGCGCCGGTCTTCCCCCGGCGAGACACCGCGACACAGCAGGATGCCGGGGGAGGGGAGGAGCAGCTCGCACAAGACAGCGGTGAGGGGCAGGGGACCCGATCGCCGATCCGGTTCCGCGTCGCCCATGTGTTTGACGTTTCGCAGACCGAAGGCGAGCAGCTGCTTGAGCCGCCGATCCATCGCCTCGAGGGAGACAGCAGCGAGGCGCGCTGGCTCCTCGAGCGCCTGTTCGAGGTGGCACGCGACGAAGGCCTCAAGGTGGAGATGGCCGCGACGGACACCGGGCAAGCGAACGGGTTCTACCGGCCGCTGACGCAAGAGATCCACGTGGCGCGAGGGCTCGCCCCGGACCAGCAGGCCAAGACCCTCGCCCATGAGATAGCCCACCACCTCCTGCAGCACGGCCGCGGTCGCGACCCGGGCCGGCACGCCGAGGAGGCCGAGGCCGAGGGGGTCGCGTTTGTCGTCTGTTCCAGGTTCGGACTCGACACGTCCCAGTACAGCTTCGGGTACGTGGGCGCCTGGGCATCACGAGGCAAGGAGGGCATCGCGACGGTCAAGGCGGTGTCGACCACCATCCAGCGGACGGCCTCCGGGCTGATCGACCGGCTCGAGCCCACACAGATTCGAGAGGAGGACTCCGCAGCCCGCCGTCGTCCGGCGGCTTCTCATGTGTCAGGGGGCACCGATCGGTAGCCCCGCACTCGACAAACTCGGCAGTCGGAGGCAGAAGCATGGCGCACAACGGGACGCGGTTTCGATCGGCGTCAAAGGAGACGGGAGCTGCTGGGGCACGTCGCCACCAGGTGATCGCGCCGTACGACCTACGGCTCATGGCACTGATGCGAGCGGGCCCGCGCTGCCGGGCCTGCGGCTGTACGGAGTTCAACCCTTGCGACGGGGGCTGCTGGTGGGTCGAGGCAGACCTCTGCAGCGCCTGCGCTCCCGCGGACCACCCGGGGCTTTGCCGACTGCCTGACGGGACGGTTCTCCAGTGAGCCGGCAAACTCGGTCGCAGCTCTCTGCACCAATCGTCGCGTGCCTCGAGATGCTTCGCGGCGGGCCGTCCGCGGGCATCTGGACCTTCTGCAAGACAGGCACGATCGACGCGTGCGAGCGGCGCGGCCTGATCCGGGACACCGGGCGGCGCGACAGCCAGGTACTGCGTGTCTTCGAATTGACCGCTGCCGGCCGCGACGCGCTGCACAGAGCACCGTCGCTCGTTGGTAGAGACCTATGGGACCGACAGGGAGGGATGGGCGTTGAGTGAGCGTTTCGATCCGAGGCTGCTGATCGCGGAGATCCACGTGACGCACAACGTACGCCGGCACTTCGACGGCGAGGCCCTCGCGGGCCTCGCAGAGTCGATCAAGGCGTGCGGCATCCAGGAGCCGCTGATCGTACGCCCAGTGGAGCAGGGCTACGAGCTGGTCGCCGGCGAACGGCGGCTGCGTGCGGCGCAGATGGCGGAACTGACCACCGTTCCGGTGATCGTCCGTGACATGGATTCCAGCACAGCCGCCCGCCTGCAGCTCCTCGAGAACCTCCAGCGCAAGGACCTTGACCCGGTCGAGGAGGCCGAGGGGTTTGAACGGCTGATTCGCGACCATGGCCTGCGCGCAAAGGAGATCGCGCGCCAGCTCGGTGTCTCGGAGCCGTACATCTCGAACCGCCGGCGCCTGCTCAAACTCCCGCAGGAGGCCCTCGACAACATTTCGCACGAAAAGCTCTCGTCCAGTGTGGCGCTCAGCCTGGTCGAGTTCGCCGGCAATGCCGAACTGACCCAGCGCCTCGCCGGCAAGCTCGTCGAGAAGAACGCCACGCAGCAGCAGGCGCCCGAAGTGATCGCGGAAACGCTGGCGACGACGTGCCCGATCGTGGCCACGAACGGCTACGTCTACGGCAACGAGAACCGCACGTGTGACGCGGACGCGCACAAGGACTGTCCCTGCCGACGGCACGTGAAGCCGCGCTACTCGTCCGAAATGGTCGTGTGCGTGGACCCGCAGCACTACGCCGAGGTCGAAGGCGCGGCGCAGGCCAAGATCGACGCGAAGAAGGCGAAGGCACTCGCAAAGGCCGAGGCCTCCGACGACGGCATCCTCGACCTCAAAGCGCTCAAATGGACAGATTACGGCCGCGAAGCCCAGTACCACGACGTCACGTCGCCCTACGGAGACCCCAAGGCGTGCGATGGCGACCACACCCAGTGTGCTTGCCTGCGCCATGCGCGTGGACCGCACGAGAACGAGCATGTGCGTCTCATCTGCATCGACCCGAAGGCCTTCAACAAGATAGAGCGCCAGACGAAGCGCGAGCAGACCAAGACCGCGATGGCCGACCTGCAGACGGAGAACGAGAAGCTGTCCACGTGGGCGCTTGGCGAAGTCGAGGAGCTGATGAGCGAGGGCCTGACGACTATCCTCGGCCACCCGGACCTCGCCTACCTGGCCGCGTGGGTGCTGAGCTCGTGCGACGTCCATAACGGACCGACCGGTGTGCCGCGTGCTGACCGCAAGAAGTACCTCGAGGGACTCGGCATCGAGATCAAGTTCGGCAGCAGCTACCTGCAGAGCCAGCGCCGCGAGATCGCAGACGCGTTCATGGCTGCGACGCCAGATGCGCTGCTCCGGATCATCTACGAATGGCCGCTGATCGCGCAGGGCAACGCGCCGTACGCGCTCGGCCACTGGTACCGCGCACAGATTGACCCAGAGGTCACAGAGGCCGAGAAGGCTGCCGTCACCGCGGCGCTGGGCGAGATCTACGGCGACGAGGACGAGCCCGGAGGTGACTTGGGCGACCCGGAGGGCGACGAGGCCGCCGTCCAAGCGATCGCCCAGGGGTAGTTGCTGTGTCAGTAGGCCGGGCAGATCCACTGCGTAACCCGGCAAAGGAGGAAGAGAACCATGCCTGATGCGACCAGTCGAATCGAGGAGGGCTTCGGAGAGAACCGCCTGGCATTGCGCGGCAACGACCTGCATTCCGGCGACCCGATCGAACTGCAGGTCCGGGGCGCGTGGGCGCCGGCGCGCGTCGAGTGGTCACCGAACTTGGGGTGGTACGCCCTCGTCCGCCAGGGCAAGAACGACCACAGAGATCTCACCGTGCTGTTGCGCCCGGGTCTGGCGGCGCGCCCCATTCGCGATCGCTCGTATGAGCGGTAATTCGCGGCCCCGCAACGTGTGTCAGACCGCCCTGAATCCCAAGATTGGAGGGCTGCGTGCGATGCGTCGCGTGGTTTCCGCCAGTGAGCTCGCCAGGTTCTCGTACTGCGAAGTGCAATGGGAGATCGAGAACCGATTCAGGTTTGATGCGATGAGCGACCACCACCTCGCGCGCCTCGCACGGCGCGGGCAGCGCAGTCGAGATCCGCACGCGCACGCGCTCGGCTTGGCGGCCGCGGCCCACCTCCAGCGCGTCCGCCCGGCGCTCCTTGCCGGCGAACGCTACCACACCGAGGACGCGCGCAAGCGCGTTTCCCGGCCGCGGCCGCTCACCGCTTTCTTCGTCGTTCTCGCGGCCTTGGCGCTGCTCGCCCTGGCCATTCGATAGGGTGACCGCCGTGTTGTACGTCCTGGCGCTTCTCGCGCTCGTTGCCGGCGTGGTCGTCGATTCGGCCTTCCATCGCGGGTCCCATATTCTCTACTCGGATGCGGATCACCGCACACTCCGGCCGGCGCGGGCGCTGCGGGCCCCACGGCTCGGGCTCCTCGCCAAACCGGACTATGTCTTGCGCGAAGACGGAGAGCTCGTGGTCGAGGAAGTGAAGTCCGGTTGGGTTCGAGGGGCTCCCTACAGCCACCACGTCATCCAGCTCGGCGTCGAGATGCTTGTCGTCGAGGAGGCCTTCCGCCGGCGGCCGCCTCGTGGACGCCTTCGCTACCGCAACCGCACGATCGCGATCGCCAACACGGAGGGACTGCGCCAGCAGGTCCTCGAGATGGCGGACCGTTACCGGGCCGTGGCGGATGGCCAGCAGTCACCTATGCCAACCCGGGACGTCGCGAAGTGCCGCAAGTGCCCCGTTCAAGCGCTCTGTCCGATCGGCTCCGCGAACGCTCCGGGAGTTGGACATCATGCAGACTGACAAACTCGATCGCGGCAGCCGGCTGTCCCGCCCCATAGCCCGTGATGCGGCGATCGTGGCGTGGCTTCGCGAGGCGCGACAGCTCCTCAACGAACGCGGGAATGTTCGGTCAGTTGCAGCGTTGGACGTCGTGACCGCTGCGCTGCGACATCGGGACCCTCCTGCGCTGGTTCTGCAGAGCCTAGTCCTGCTGATCCCAAGCCAACACGACGAGGAGTGAGACTTTGGGGCAGGGCCGATCGACGCAACCGACCCGCCCCCCTCTCCTCGCTGTGCTCGTCATATCCCCCCACCGCTCTGCTCTTGGGGGGAGGCAGGATAAAGGAGGGTCCACACACAAGCGGCTGTGCCGCTTGGACCGGGCTTTTTCGCCATCCACACTTGCCGTTCGGTATCCACACTGCCATCCACACGTGCCGTGAGGCCGTGTCCAGAACGGCATTGAGGCCAAGTGAGGTGCTGACAATTGACTACCGTACGTCCCCACCGTAAGGCTACCGAGGAGATCCATGTCGCGTTTGATTCGGAGACCTACCGCCTGTTGAAGGAGGCTTCGCTACGCCGCCATGAACCCGTGGCCGCGATCATCCGCCGCGCAGTGGACCGCATGCTCCGGGTAGAAGCCGCTGACGCAGGAGCCCAGGTCCTCGCCGAGGCCGTTCGCGGCGTGCTGCGAGAGGAACTGCGCCCCGTCCGACGGCTCGCGTATCTCGCGGCTTTCGAGGCCGCTGCCGCCCACAAGCTTAGTCGCAATACACATGGGGATGTGCTGACCCACATGAAGGTCGGCCGGGAAGCGATCGCCCAGAGGGTCGACGCACTGGACACGGACGCCCGGAGATGGGCGGCGAACCGGAGCAGGGATCCGGAGCCCGCGGATCCTATGGACGCAGCGCCCGCCCTGCCCCTTCCGAAGGCGGATGAAGAGATCGATTTGGGCGCCAGTTGACGAGGCCAATGTATGACATGCCCCGCACCGCTCCCGGGCCGCTCTGAGGGCTCTGGCTACGCCGCCATGTATGACACTGGCGGCTGCCGCGGCGCGTATCATACCTTTTCGCCTCCGTTCGCCGTCCAGGCCGCGCCCAGCGCGGCTCCAGGCGGTATGACAAAGCACTAAAACTGGAGGTGGTCTCATGCGGCCGCTCGTGGTCAAGGTCCACATCTACCGGCCCGGCGGGGGGCGTTCCTACGGTCTCCCAGCTGCCTGTGGCCATCTGCGGTACATGAACAGCCCGAAGAAGGAGGAGCTCGTGACCGACGCAGCCTCCATGCGCGAGCAGCTCCAAGACGAGGCTGCGATCCACGCCAAGTACATGGATGAGCGGCCAGGATCGCAAGGACTCTTCGCGACAGACCCCGACCACCCGCCTGACCAAGCTACGCTCCAGCGGGAGATCGCAAAGCACCAGGGCCCCGTTTGGCGGCTTTTCGTCAGTGTGCACGAGGACGACGCACGGGAGATGGGCGGCGCGCTGATGCGCCGCCAGTCCTGGGAGGACGCTTGCCGGGTCGTGCTCCCCAAGATGGCGGAGGAGATGGGGATACCGGCCGGGCAGATCCGCTGGGCGGCGGCCATGCACCGGAAGGAGGGACATCCGCACATCCACCTGCTGATCTGGAGCCAAGATCCGGGGAAGGGGTTCCTCGGACGGGACGGCCTGGACAAGTCCAAGCGCGCTTGGGTGTCCGCCCTCTACGCGCCCGAGCGCGAGCGGCTGGGAGAAGAGAAATCCGCGCTGCGCGCCGCGATCGGCGAGGAGTTCCGCGAGGCGCTCGGTCGCACCACCACGGATGAGTTCGCCCGTCGCCTCACGGGGATCGCGGCGTCCCTGCCAGGGCAGGGGCGCCTAGCCTACGGGTACATGCCGGCATCCGTGAAGCGGCAGGTCGACGAAGCCGTAGACCACCTGCTCCGCGCGAGCCCCGAGCTGAGGGCGATGGCGGACAGGTTCGCCGACATCGCGGCCGAGATGGCGAAGCACTACTCGTACAAGGCCGAGCGACACGAGGCGGCAAGGGAGAAGGCCATGGCCGATCTTCGCCAGCGTCTCGGAGGAGCGCTGCTGCGCGCTGCCGTGGCAATGGACGAGCGTACGGCCTGGCAGTCCGTCGCTAACGAGGTAGCCCACGCAGCCATGGGGCGTTCCGAGGCATCCCCGACCCTGACCGCCTTCGTGCGCGAGGAAGTGTCGCGCCTGGCGCAGGATCCGTCCGAGAAGGCCGCGCTCGATGCCGCCCGCAGGCTTCTCACGAGCCACGAGATGGCAGAGAGAGTACGGGATCTCCTCGAGAACGCGGCGCGTCGAGGCCCCGCCGATGGTGCGGCGGAGCGCGCGGCCCGAGCGCGGGAGCGGCTGGAGGCGACCGTCGCCGGCAGGCTCCTGGGATCCGCCGAGTACGTCCGCGACGCGCGGCGGTTCAGCGTGGGCCAGATGTACTCCGGCATCGGCCGTGCCCTCGCGGCCACGATCCAGCAGGCGGAGCGCGATGCCCGTCTCGCCGAGGCGCAGGCCCTCGAGGAAGAGGCCCAGCGACGGCGGCAAGCCGCTGCCCAGCTCGGCGGCTAGGGGTCGCGACACACCGCTGGACGTTGCCGCAATGCAGCAGTCGTTACCATGGCCGCTGTCCCTCCGGGCAGCGGCCTGCTTCGTGCACGGCGCGGGGCAGGGGCCCGCAGCCATCCAGCAGTGATTCCAGTGGGGAGGTCACAGACCATGCGGATCGCAGTGGACGTCGGATACGGCTTCAGCAAGGGGGCTTCCGAAACCGGGCGAAAGATCAGCCTGCCGAGCACGTTGAGCCCGGTCCGGACTTCACGTGGACTTTCCGAGGCGTTCGGAGACGGCAAGCAGCGGGACGGCCACGACCTGGTGCTCACCATGGACGAAGTGGAAACGCGCTACACCGTTGGCTCCGTCGCGGGGCAGCGTTCGTGGTCTTCGGACGCCAGCGAGCGTGCGGGTTACGGCCCACTCGTGCTGACGGCTGCTTACATGGTGGGCGCCGAAGGCACCATCGACATCGCGGTGGGGCTGCCGCTCAGCACCTGGCTGCAGAAGGACCAGCGCAAGGCGTTGCGCTCCGGGCTCAGCGACCTGCGGGCCAGCGTGGCGCTCGACGGCAAGCGGGCACGGGAGATCCACCTGCACGAGGCGCGCGTCTTCCCGCAAGGTGCTGGCGCCTTCGCCCTGGCCGTCGCCCAGGACCCGAGCCTCGCCCAGAAGCCCACCGGGCTGATCGACATCGGATATCGCACGACCGACTACCTCGCGATGCGCCGGGTCCAAGGCACGGTCGCACCAGACGAGGCTGCCTGCGGGAGCATCGACCTTGGCGCCGGCAGGATCTTCGCCAACGTCCGGCGCGCCCTGTCCGACCAGACCGGTGTGATGGTGCCAGAAGGCGCGATCGAGGACGCGCTCGCGAACTACGGAGGACGGCTCTTCCTGCGGGGCAAGGAGCACGACGTCACCGCCCTTGTGGAGGCCGAGGCCAAGCTACTCGCCCAGGGCATCGAGGAGCAGCTCCGGCGACTGTGGACCGACCGGCTCGACCTCATGGGGGCCGTCCTCATCGCCGGCGGCGGCGGCGAGATGGTACACCGGCACTTGCGCCACATCCACCCGAGCACACGACTCATGCGCGATCCCATCTACGCCAACGCGGCGGGATACCTCGCGATGGCGGGCGCCTGATTGGGCGGCCGCCATCGGCCCTTTTCGTACGAAAATGCCTTCTCTGCCCATTCTTCGGGCACATGCCGGATGCTTGACGGCGGCGACGCTGTCTGACGGGTCCAATCCGCACCAGCCCTGGCTTCGCAGGGTGGCGCAGAGCAAAACGTCTGACGCCCAACAGACCGTCAGACACTTGGCAACGCGAATGCCCTGCATCTCGTTCCTGGCGCGGTCCCAGGGCGTCAGACATTGCTAGAAAGGAGATGTGCAGCGGTGCGCATCACCGTTCGGCTGGCTCCGGAAGTCGTGCAGGCGCTCGACACATTGGCAGCAGGGCGGTCCCAGTCGGACGCTGTTCGTGACGCCATTCTTCTGGCGGCTCGACTATCACCAATCCTCGCCCGCCTCGATCGGATCGAGGCGGCGCTGGCCTCGGGTGTCGTCCTCGAGACGGGCAGCCAACCCGAAGGCTCAAGAAACCAAGATGATGCAGCCCGCCAGGTAATCGCCACCCTGGGGGCCTGGGGTGCCGACGACGACGAATAGGGGGTGCCGCCGTGACGAACCGTGCGAAACGCTTCCTGACCATCGCGGTCTTCGGATTCGGCCTTTCGGCCTTGACCCTCCCGACACCGATCAGCCTCTTTCCACTCGTGCTTGAGCCGGGGCTGGCCGCTTCGACCCCAACAGCCCGTCGCGCGGTCATCGGCCACCTATGGCACCAGTGGCTCGCCGGCCAGGACTACCTGCCCTGGCACGCCTGGCCTGCGATCGCTGGCAGCAGCCTCGCGCTGCTCGCCTGGATCGTCTTGGCAGGGGCACTCACCGGCCTCCTCGCCTACGGCGCTCTTCGTACGCGCCGCACGGGACAGGGGTACGGCGGCCCGCCAGCCGCGGGGAAAGGTGAGCATGGCACCGCCAGGTGGCGCGGCGCGGGCGAGATCAGCCAGACCTTCGAACTCTGGCAAGGGAACCGCCAGGAGAACCCCTCGGGCATCTATCTCGGAGCGGGGCCGCAGCCCGGCACGGCTTGGGTGCTGACCTCGGACCAGCATGTTCTGCTCGTCGGCTCGCCGGGTGCCGGCAAGTCGCGCGGGCAGATCATCCCCACGATCGCCGTAATCGGATCGGCGCGGCGCGAGAGCATGCTGATCGCCGACCCCAAGGGCGAGCTCTACGCGCACACCGCCGCGTGGCTGGAGAGCCAGGGGTACCGGATCGTCCGCTTCGACCTGCGCGAACGTAGCCGCGGCAACCGGTGGAACCCCGTCAAGGCAGTCGCCCAGGCACTCGCCGAAGGCAGGCGGGACCACGCCTCCGCACTCTCCTGGGACATCGCGCACGTCATCACCTACTCCGTCGAGCAGCGCGGCGACCAGCTGTGGCCCCAAGCACAGGAGGCGCTGATCGCCTCGCTCATCCTCGCCGTGGCACAGGGTAGACCTCCCGCGGGCGGCATCCTGCCGGAGGACGACGAGCCTTGGCGTTGGCCGACACCCGAGGAGCAGCACATGGGCAGCGTCTATGCGGCGCTCCTTGCCGGCGGCCCGGGCGGCGGGCGAATCGACGACTGGATCAACCAGTTCCCCCCGGACCATCCGGCATACCGAGCCTACGGGCCCGTCCGGCTCGCGGTCGAGCGCACGAGGGCATCGATCCTTACTGGCGCGGCAGCGGAGCTCCGCCTCTTCGCCGACGACGAGATCGCATGGCTCACCGCCCTGCAGGACCACGACCTCGCGGACCTTGGGCGCCAGCCGACCGCAGTGTTCCTTGTCATCCCCGACGAGCGGGCGACCAGGTACCCGCTTGCAACCCTCTACATCCAGCAGACCCTGCAGGCGCTCGCGGCGCTTGCGGACGAGCACGGCGGGCGGTTGCCGATGGGCGTCAACGTGTTGCTCGACGAGTTCGGCAACCTCCCCCAGATCCGCGACTTCGACAAGACAGTGGCCGTCGCCAGAGGACGTGGAATCCGCCTGCTCCTGGCGGTCCAGGACCTTGCGCAGATCAAGCGCCACTACGGCGATGCGGCCAACACCATCAAGGGGTCGACCAACACCTGGCTCTACCTGCGCACCGCGGAGATCGACACCGCGCGGGAGATCACGGCGAAGCTCGGCCAGTACACCGTCGCTGCGGAGAACCTATCCATTCCGCGTGTGACGTGGTGGACGTCGTCCCCGACCGTCGGCACGGCCAGCACGACACACAGCATGCAGGCGCGGGACCTCCTGACGCCGGAGGAGATCCTCCGATGGCCGCCCGGCCAAGCGCTCGTCATGCAGGCAGGGTGGCTTCCGACGAGGCTGCCGCTGCCGGACCTCTCGGCATGGTCGAAGATCTGGCCCGACATCCAGACCCGCAAGGTGGAGCCGCCGGCGTCGCCGGTGGCTCCACCTCGCTTCTGGCGGCCGCCGGATCTCGGCGGGGAAGGGGGTGAGGCGTCCGAGGAGATCGAGGTTGACCCTGAGCTCGCAGCGTTCCTGGGCGGCGGCTCCGCGCAGGACCTGACGAGCCCAGGCGACGCAAGCGACGACGCAAGCGGTTGGTAGGTACCGAAAGGCCCAAGGCGAGGAGGTTGATGGTTTGGGCACTCCGACGTTCATCACGCACATCAGCACGTTCCTCTCGTCGGCCGGTGGCTGGATCGCTGGTCTCGGATCGGGCGGCGGCGGCGTCATGCTCGGCTACCACGCCCTGATGCGCAACTTCAACGACGACCCGCAGGCGACGTCGCACCACACCGCTTCGATGAAGAAGGTCCTCGTCGGCACCGCGATCGTGGCTGCGAGCGGCGCGATCGCTGCCGTCGCCGGCAAGATCCTCTAGACCTGACGACCAAGAACGGGGGCCCCGTAGGCCGGGGCCCCGGACGGGAGGGACAATAGTGGGCGGTCTGATCGTCTCGGGATTCTCCTACTTCGTGCAGAACACACTCATCGATCCCGCTCTCCAGTTCCTGAGCTGGCTCTTCGTGGGCATCAGCCAGGGAGCGCTACTGCAGGCCCACCTGCCGTGGGTCTCCCAGGCTGTCGCGGTGAGCACCACAGTTGCCGGCGGACTCCTCTTCGTAAACCTCGCATGGCGCGCCCTCACGGAGTACGTGCTCTGGAACGAGGGCAGTTCCAGCGACGCTACAGGCACCCTCGGCAAAGGCGTGCTGCGCGTCGCCATCTACGGTGCTGCGGGGACATGGCTCGCCTACAACGTCTTCCAGTTCGGCATATGGCTCGCCGGAGCGTACATGGCTGCGCCGCTCCTGGGGAATGTCCAGGTCACCCACAACCTTGCAACCGACATCGCCTCGGTGCCGAACGTTGCCGTCGGCACCATCCTCTTTGTGCTCTTCGGTGTTCTCGCAGTCGTCGTCGTGCTCGTCATCGTCACGCTGCAGATGGCGGTGCGGGCGGCGGACCTCGTGCTCTACATCGTTGCGGCGCCGCTCGTGGCGCTCGGACAGATGAACCGCGACGGAGGCGTGTGGAGCAACTGGTGGCGTTCTCTCATTGTTCTCTCGCTCTCGCAGGCGGTGCAGCTTCTCAGCCTCAAAGGCATGCTCGCCTCGACGCAGCTGCTGATGACCGGAACTGGGTCCTCCGCCACCACCGCGCAGATGATGCTCGTCATCCTCTGGATGCTCGGATGGGGTTGGGTGACAATCCGGGGGCCGCATCTGCTGCAGCAGTGGAGCTATCGGACCGGTTTCGCACAGGGCGGGCAGGCGATTGCGACACAGGTTATTACCTCCCGCTTCCTGCGAGGATGATCAGATGAGCCTACTCTCGACCGCTCTCCTACTGTCCGGACAGGGCACATGCCCATGCTGCACCATGCGCTGGCAGCCGCTCGGCGACCGGGCGTTCCTCCGGGGCGTGATCGTCTGCCCGCGATGCCTCACGCCCAGCCGGCTCGACCACGGGCTCCACTCTTTGAAGTCCGCGCTGCTGCCCGGGATCTCGTCGCGCGAATCCGTGCACCTGCAGCTGCAGGTGGAGGGAGGCAGGGACCGATGAACCGCTATCTCATTCCGCGCCGCATCACCCAGCGCTACGAGCTCTTTGAAGGGTGGGGCTGGCCCGAAGTGCTCTCGGCCCTCGCCGGCCTCGGGATCGGCGCTCTCCTCTCCCTTCTGGCGACGCTCCTCCGTCTGCCGCTCGCCCTGTGCGTGTTGCCGGGGATTCTGGCCGGCGGCACGGGGATCGCCATCGCGAGGCCCATGCCCACCGGGGAGAACCTGCTCACGTTCCTGCGCAGCGCCAGGGCATACACCCGCACCCGCCGCTTCTACCTGTACGACTTCGGGAGGGATGACGCTTGAGGCCCCCAAGCATCCTCCGCAAGTCCACCGCCAGAACGCCCGCGCCATCCGCCGGGGCGATGTCTTCCCCCGCGGCCGCGCAAGACTGGCTTCCCCTCGCAGACCTGCGCGACGGCTGCCTTGTCCGCCCGGACGGCGCGACGGTCGGGGGGGTCGCGGTGGCGCCGCTCTCGCTCGCGCTAAAGTCGGAGAACGAGAAGCGGACGATCATCTCCGCCGTGCACGCGGCGGTAAACGCCCTGACGGTGCCCTGGCAGATCCTCTCGCTTTACCGCCCCGTGGATCTCGACGCCTACCTGGCGGGCCTGGACCGACTGCTGGGGGATGCGGACAACCGGCGCAAGACGGTGCTGCGCGACTACCTCGGTTGGGTGCATGGGCTCGTCCGCTCTGGCGAGGCCGTCGAGCGCAGGTACTACATCCTCGTCACCCGCACCGGCGACAGTGCGCTCCTCGAGCACCGCACGGCGCTGCCCGCCCTCGCCGAGGACCTGCAACGCGTTCGAGGGATGCGGGCGCGCGTGTTGACGGACGCCGACTGGCGCGAGCTGCTCTTCCTCGCCTTCCACTCCGGGCAGGCGGCGTATGAGCCGGTGCCCGATGGAATGCGGATACCGCCGATCTATCGAGGAGGGCTCACCGTTGACTAAGCCCGTGAGGCAGACCGCGCCGACCCCTGGCGCTGCGCTGCGCAATGCCTTCGCGCCGAGCGCACTGCAGTTCACGCAGCGAAGCTTCGACTCCGGCGACCAGTGGGGCCGGGTCTACGCCATCACCGACTTTCCTCCCAGCGTGGACGCGGGCTGGCTCGCCACGGTCGCGAATCTTGACGGGATCGTGCTCTCCGTCCATGCGCTTCCGACCGACCCGACCGCCATCACGATGGCGATGAGCCGGGCGATCTCGCTCCTCGCGGGGCAGCTCTCCACCGGAGGGACCGCCCTGAGTCAGCAGCGGCAGGAGCAGCAGCTCCAAGACGCGCAGGCCCTCCTGCGCAAGATCGACGCCGAGCAACAGAGCGTCTGGACCGTCGGCGTCGTCCTCCTCGTAAACGCGCCCGACGAGGCCACCGGCCTGCGACGCTCGAAGCGCCTCGAGGGTCTGCTCGCGGCCGCCGGGATGCGTGCTCGCCCTCTGGCCTTTCGCCAGGAGGAGGGGCTGAAGGCCGTGGGCCCGTGGGGGCTCTTCCCGGAAAGCCTGCGCGGTGGCGCGCCTTTCCAGTTGCCGGCGGAGACGCTCGCCGCCGCCTTCCCGTTCAGCAGCGGCGGCATCAACCACGGCCACGGCATCGTGCTCGGGCACGACTCGTCGGGGGGGCTCGTGCTCGTCGACTGCTGGAATCCGCCGCCTGACGCAGGTATCTCGAACAAGAACTTCGCGATTCTCTCGCCGCCCGGTGGCGGCAAGAGCCACGCGGTGAAGCTCAGGATGCTGCGCGAGTGGGCCATGGGAGCCCGCGTCATCGTCGTTGACCCCGAGCGTGAGTACCGCATCCTGTCCCACAACCTCGGCGGCGCGTGGCTGAACGCGGCCGGCGGCGCGACAAAGATCAACCCGTTCCAAGCGCCGGCACTCCCCCCCGACACGGACGATACGGGTCTCGAGCTGGCCGTCACGTCGATCGGAATCCACATCCAGCGTGTGCAGGGCTTCCTCACGACCTACCTGCCCGACCTCACGGCGATGCAGCGCGCGCTGCTCGATCAGGCGGTGGAGGAGGTCTACCAAGCCAAGGACATCACCTTGACGACCGACCCCGCGACCGTCGCTGCCGAGGGCTGGCCACACATGGGCGACCTTCACCGCGCCTGCAAGGCGCACGCGGAAGCGGAACCGGCGACGGAATGGCCGACCATCGCGGCGCTCCTACGCAACGCCGGCGAGGGCACGACGGCCCAGCTTTGGGCGGGGGCATCGACCGTACCGGACGTGCAATCCGCCGACTTCGTCGTGCTCGACATCCACGACCTTCAGGACGCGCCGGAGAACGTCAAGCGAGCCCAGTTCCTCAACGTACTCGGCTACGCCTGGGACTTGATCCGCGCCGATCGCTCCGAGAAGAAGCTGCTCGTGGTGGACGAGGCATGGATGCTGATCGACCCGAAGGCACCCGAGGCGCTCAAGTTCATGAAGAGCCTCAGCAAGCGCATCCGCAAGTACAATGGGAGCTTCTCCGTCGTCACGCAGAACGTCGTCGACTTCTTGCACGATGCGGTGCGTGGCGACGGGGAGCAGGTGCTCACCAACAGCGCCTTCACCCTATTGCTGCGCCAAGGCGGGCGAGACTTGACGGCACTGACGGACCTCTTCCAACTCTCGGAGGCCGAGCAGGAGAAGCTGCGCAACGCCCGCGTCGGCGAGGGTCTCCTGATCGCCGGCAACCACCGCGCCTGGGTGACGATCGACACAGCGCCGCATGAGACGTCGCTCATCTACGGATAAGGGGGAATCCCGTGAATCCCCAGCGCCACCATGCCCTCGTCGGCCGCCTACGCGTCGTCGTGGCGGCCGAACTGGTCCTCATCACAGCGGATCCTGTGCTCTTGACCATCCCCGCATCCCCCGCACAGGCGGCCTTCGGCTACATCGACACAGGGCTACTCCTCGCCACGCTGATCGGACTCGGATGGATCGCGCTCGCGTTCTGCTAGACGGTGCCACTGCCCGCCGCAAGGACCCCCGAAGGGAGTTGAGCACATGGACGAACAGCAGGGCCTCGGGGAACAACTGCTCCGCGTTGGCGCGGAGCAGGGTCTCAAGAAGGCCGCCGGCTGGATCGGTGGCGGCGCGCTCGGGCTCATCCTCCTGTTCATCGTGGTCATGGCCGCCATCGCCACCTTCTTGGGCGGAGGACTGGGCGGTGGGCAAGGGCCTCCGATCGGGACGTCCCAGGCGCGCCCAACGCTCTGGCTGACCTACCCGGCGCTGCAGCAGAGCGGTCTGCCCAATGTCCTTGTTCTCAGCGTCATGGCGCACGAGAGCGGCGGCCGCATTTTCGCCACCGACTACAACTGCAGCGGCGGCGTCCCTTCGACGCAGCCGTGCAGCCGGGCATATCCCGGTTCCCGTACGCTATCCGAGGACGCGGGGCTCATGCAGATCAACTCCGGCGGCTGGCCGGTGCCCCAGAACGCGCGTAAGTGGCAGTCACTCGGCATCGCCCAAGACCCCTTCGACCCAGCGAGGAACCTGCAGTCCGGCATCGCCGAACTCGCGGCAGACGTGCACCGGACGGGCTACCTAGAGCCTGCGCTCGAGGACTACAACTCCGGTCGGGCGCAGGGCGATGCGGCCTACGCGCAGGCGGTGCGCAGATACCTCACCGCCTATGAGGCGGGTCCGACGATCGCCGTCTGGAGCACCGCCGAGTACACGCACGGGCAGTGGCAGGTCCAGGCGCATGAGCGCGTCTGGGTCGTCGTGGCGGCCGCAGGGCCCTACGGGGCGCGGTTCTTGCTGCCCTGGGCCCCGGGCCCGCCGAAGTGCACCACCGAGACAGTTCAAGGGAAGAGCACAACGGTGTGCAAGCCAGGGCCGCCGCAGCTGCTGAAAGGCCGCGCCCTCGTGCCGCCGGCGAGCGTCACGCTCAACGGCAGGGCGATCGCGTCCTCTGCACCGAACGCGCCCCTCTGGCCGGGGGAGCAGGCATTTTCCGCCGAGGTCACGGGACCTGGCCCCTACACCGTCGTCGCGACATGGCGGGGGACGCCGACGGACACGGCGACAGCCGATATCGTTCTCAAGGAGGCGATCCAATGACCCTTCTTTACCATGGCGCGTGGCTCGTCTACGACGTCCTGCACCTAAACCGTCCCTGGGACCTCTTCTTCGTGGCCATGAGTCTCTTGGCGATCGTCCGCGCGCTCCGCTGGTACCGGCGACCGCGCAAGGGAGGATGGTTCTGATGATCAACCCAGACCTCGCGCACCTCCTCGTCGACTGTGCGACGGAGACCGGCACGGGCGACGGACACGAGCGCCAGTACCTTCTCCACACAGAGGCCCCGCGAGATCTCCTGCGCGACCTGCGCTACGCCGGCCGCACGGACTTCGTGACGGCCTGGCAGTCCCCGCGCTATCGGGCGATCCTCCTGGCCGCGGAAGGCGGGGGAAGGATCGTCGCCTTCGCCGACCAGGCGCACTTCCGCGAAGCTGTCCAGCTCGCGCGCCAGGGCATCCTCCCCGAGGTGGCGCAGGTCCGCGAACGCTGACAACGTCCCGCCTTTTCGCACGAAAATTCCGTTGGGAGGTACGCGCCCATGCTGATCGGCTCGCTGCTCTCGGACGGTCACCCCTGGCGCGCCGAGGCGGCAGCGATCGGGACCCTCGTCTGGCAGGGCTCCGTCGACACTCTGACGGCCGCGGCTCGTGCGCCTGTCGACCTGCTCCTGGTCGACGCCGGGGATCTCGCCGTGCAGGATCTTCCGGATCTGAACGCATACCGCATCGCCCGGCCCGCCACGCGCATCCTCGTCGCGCTACCGCCGGACGCTCAGCCGGGAGATCCCCTGTTCGAGGCCCTGGCGCGGATGGGTGTCTACGACATGACCTCGGAAACTGCACTCGCGGCCGCGATCGCCAACACCGCATCCTACGCGGACGCCGCCCGCTGGCTGCCTCCTCCCGAGGCGAGCCAGCCCGCGCCCCGTGGATCCTGGCTCTTTGCGCAGGTCGCGGCCTCCCGCCGCAGCGCTTGGCGCCGCGATATCGCGGCCGGGCCGGAGCCAACTCCGCATGATGCCGACGATGCCCCCGCAGCCCCGGCTCGCGGCCGCCGGCCCGTGCTCGTCGCCGGCCGCAGCATCGCGATCCTGGCAGCCCACGGAGGCGCCGGCGCCACGACCGTCACCGCGCTGCTGGCCCAGGTTTTCGCTGCACAGGGATTGCACGTCGGCATACTCGAGGCCGATCCCGGTGGGGGACAGCTCCTGCGGCTCTTCGGGCGACCCCTGCTCGAGGCGGGGGTCGAGTCCGCCCAGTCGCCCGCTGAAGCCCTTGTCGCCTGCGGACCGCGCATCTCGGTCCTGGCGCGAGGCTTCGGTGCGGGCGCGGCCCTCGGCACACCGGACGTCGAACGCTCGCTTTCCTATTTGAGAGGGATCAGCGACGTGACGCTCGTGGACGCCGGCAGGGGTACCGTCGGCCTCGGGATCGCCGGGCCCTACGCCGATCTGCTCGTGCTGGTCGCGGAACCGACGCCCACCGGGGCCGCCGCAGCGGTGCGGATCGCAAACCTCCTCAAGACGACGAGGGTGCCGCAGCTCGCCGGAGCCGTGCTCAATCGGCGCCCGACGAAGCGCCTTACGGCGGCCGACCTCGGCGACGCGCTCGGCTGCCGCATCCTGGCGGACATCCCCGCGCTGCCCGCCGAGTGCTTCCATCTCGCAGACTCTGGACGCGCCGGCAAGGAGCTCCTTGGGTTTCTCGGGCCGGTTGCCGACATGCTGCTCACCCAAAGGAGGGCTGCACTTTGATCGAATGGGCCGACACCAACACCGGAATCATCGCCCTCTGCCTGCCGGAGCCGCACGGCTCGCGGCTCGCCGCACTCCTGCGCGGGCGCATGGGTCTGGAGGTCGTGGCACAGGAGAGCTTCCAACCTGTCGCGGGGGCGTCCGTCTATATCGTCACCCCGGAAGACGCCCCGCGCATTCTGCCGCACAAGGGGGGTGCCGACGTCGCGATCGTCTTCGGCACCCGCGGCCCGAGCGACGCCGACCGCCTACGCTACCCGGGGGCCGTGTTTCTCACCGGCGCGCTGCCCGGCACCGTCACCGACTGGCTTGAGAGTCGTGGCGTGCCGGTGGAGTCTCTGGACCTCACATGGGCCGAGACGCTGCACCAACCTGCCGCCCACCAGTCCGGCGCGAAATCCGTTGCCGTGTACTCTTCCGGCGGCGGGGTGGGGAAGTCCACCGTCTCCGTGTACCTCGCCGCGGTTGCGGCGGCCGAGCGCGTCCCGACGGGACTCGTCGAGTTGGACGAGGACCGCCGCGGCATCCTCACGTACTTCGACCGCAAGCCGAAGAACGGACTCGATACGCTGCAGCCGACGGACTGGGAGGACCCTGCGCGCTTCGCCGCAGCCATGGCGGCCACCACGGTGGCGGTCGGGGCACGGCTCACAGTCGTGCCGATGGTCGGCACAAAGTACGGCATGCAGTACCAGACGTCCATGGACACGGAAGACCACCTCCAGCACCTGTTCGACTGGGCGGGCAAGGAGTTCGCGCTCACGGTCTACGACCTCCCGGCGCGCGTGCGCGACCACGTGGTGCTCCAGACCCTGCAGAACGCCAGCCACATCATCCTTGTGGTGGAGCCGACCGAAATCATGGTCGACTCCACCATGAGCTATCTCAACCTGATCCACTCGATCAAGGGCGTCGGGCCGCAAATGGTTGGCCGGATGAGCCTCCTCGTCAACAAGGTTCCCCGCCAGCGCCGCGCCGCGATCCCCTCTCGCCAGATGGCGGACGCCCTCGGCGTGCCCCTCCTCGGCGAGGTTCCGCTCGACCCCGAACGATACATGACGGCCATCAACCAACACCGGATCCAGCTCGACCCAAACTGGAAGGCGATCTACGCGGCCTTGGACCTTCCGCACGCGGCAGGGTCGGCAAAGACCGGCACGGACAGGGAGAAGGTCGGTCTCTTCCGGCGTCTCCTCGGCAGATAGACAGCACCGTCAGGAGGTCTACCATGGAGTCCCCAGCAGAGATGCGTCTCTACCAGCAGACCCGTCGCGCTGATCTCGCCAGTCTCTCGGTCATTGCGGCGCGCTTGACGGAAAACGGATCCGCACGGCAGCCCGAAGGTACGGAGGAGCCTCTTCAGATCGGGCTTCGCCAGGTGCGCGAAGCCCTCGCGCGCGAATACGCCGACCTTCTGCGCGATCGCGTGGCGCACCGCGAGGCCATCCTCACCGCGATCCGCGACAAGCTGCAGGCGACAGACCTCACCTCCGACGAACGCCATCTCGCCTACGAACTGCTCAGCACGGACTACTTCGGCTTCGGGCGGCTCGACCGTTACATGGCGGACCCGAACGTCACCGAGATCATTGTCGACAGCCCAAGCCATGTGGACGTCGAGGTGGGTGGCCAGCTCCATCGGGTGCCGGTCTCTTGGCGTTCGGATGAGGACTTGCGCGAGTACATCAAGGGGCTGATCCGCGACACGGGCCGCCCGCTCGACACGGCGCACCCCATCGTTGACTGCGAGGTGGGCGGGGCGCGCGTCAACGCGACGTCGCCCCCGGTCTCCAAGCACTTCACGCTCAACATCCGCAAGTCGACGGAGCAGACCCGCCGCTACACCGCGGAGGAGTACATCCGCTCGGGCGCGATCAACCTCGTCGGCATGCGGCTGCTGCTGTCCTGTGCGCGCGGCGCGGCGACGATCCTTGCGTGCGGCGCCACGGGCTCGGGTAAGACGACGCTCGCGCGCATCCTGATCGAGATGGGCGCACGGGACGACCTGCGTTGGATTGTGCTCGAGGACGTACGCGAGACGGAAGCACATGTGGAGCGCTTCGTCTCGCTGCAGACGGTCGAGCGCAAGGAGAACCCGATCACCGTCGACGACCTCTTCGCAACCACAAAGCGCAAGCGGCCGGATCGCATCGCCGTCGGTGAGGTGCGCTCCGGCGATCACGCGGCCCCGTTCATCCTCTCTACCCTTGCCGGCCACGAGGGGCCGATTACGACGCTGCACGCCGGCAACGAGTACGATGCGGTCTTCAATTTCATCTTCTTCCTGAAGATGTCTGGTCTGCCTGTAGCTGAAGACTTCCTCGAGCGCATGCTGCACCGCCAGCTCAACATCCTCGTCTTCGTGCGGCGCTTCCGCGACGGCCGACGCCGCGTCACCCGCATCGTCGAGGTGCTGCCGATGGGACAAGGCAACGACGGCTTTCAGGTGCTGATGGAATGGGACAAGGCGACGGATCAGCTCGTGTGGCGCAACCCCATCTCAAACGAACTCGCATACCGCCTTGATCTCAACGAGACAGTCGTACCGACGCCGGACGACGACGTGACCTGGGACAACTACCTCGACCTCGACACCTTCGCGGAAACGCCACCCGTGGAAGAGGTGGAGAACATCCCGGCGCCCATCGACACTGCATCCGTGGCGCGTGACGAGGACCAGGCACCGGCGGACAAGCCCACCGCCCGCCGTGGCTACAGGCTACGGCGGAGGTTTGCGCCGTGATCGCATTCGTTGCCGCGCTCGCACTCGGCGTCGCAGCATACCTCTGGGCAACGCGCAACACCCTCCCGTCGCGTCTGGAGCGCGCGAAGCCGCGCCCGCAGGCGGCTTCGGTTCAGAGAACCGCCTCAAAGGGATGGTCCGTCACAGAGCGTAGCTGCAAGGTGCTCGGGATGCCCCTGGCCCGCCTGCGTATCTACTCGTGGCTGGCGGCCTTAGTGGTTGGCATGCTCTGGTGGCTGGCCGTGCAGAACTTGCCAGCGGGCGTCTTCATGGGCGCCATCGGCTTCCAGCTTCCCGGCTTCTGGATCGAGCTGCGTGCGGCGAAGGCGCTCGACCAGCTCCAGCGCCAGATGTCCGTATTTGTAGGGACGGTCAACGATGCGCTGCACGGTCGCGGAGCCACGGCGGAAGATGCCATGCTCGCCGCGGCCCGCACTGTCCACGGCGGCCCCATGGCCCCCATCGCCCAGACGTACCTGCAGCGCACCGAGGCGGGCGTCGCCTTCGAGGACCGCGTGCGGCTGCTCGGACGCGAGGTAGACCTGCCGAGCTTCCACTTCTTCACGGACCTCATGCAGCTTCGTGAACGCACCGGCGTTGAGCGCATGGCCAAAGCGTTCGACCTCATGGACGAGAAGTTCCGCGACGACGAGCGCATGCAGGCATCCGTCCGTGGCGAGCTCAGCATTTACATGGGGATGCTGCTCGGGTCGCTCGCGGTCAACGTCGTCGTGTTTCCCGTAACTCGCCTGACCAGCTCCGGCTGGCCGCTCATCGCAGCGCACCTCGGCATCCTCATCAGTCTCTCCGCCCTTGGCTCCGTCGTCGTGTTCTCGGGCGTGCGCCGCTTCGCCAGGGCGCGCGTCATGACCGAATAGGAGGTGGTGCCCTGCTTGCCGTCATCGCGGCCGTCGCCCTGGCGGTGGCCGTTTATCTGTTCGTGGGGATCTCGCCAGCAGAAAGCCTGCGGGCGGAAATCGCATCTGGACTGCGGCCCAAGGCTCCATTAAAGCAGAGACTGCGCGAGCGTCTCGTCGCCCTGGCGACGGGGCGCTTCGTCTCGCAGACCGTGCGCCAGCAGCTCGATGCCACGGGCCAGACGCTCGCGGCGTACCTGCAGCGCGCTCTTCTCTACATCATCGGCGGAGCCGTTCTTGTCTGGCTCGACGCGGGGCCGATCGGTGCGCCGGTCGGCGCTCTACTCGGACTGGGTATTGCACGGCTGCTGCTCTGGCGGCGCTACAATTCCTGGCTTCAGGAGGTGGTGGGAGAAGCGGGAGATCTCGTTACGTACCTGCAGGTCCGGCTCCATGCCGGCAGCACCGTCGAGCAGGCGGTCGCGGCAGTCGCCCCGCAGCTCCGCGGGCCGCTGCGCGTGGAGTGGGAGCGGATGCTCGCGCAGCGCCGCAGCGGCGCGTCGATGCGCGACGCGATCCTACGGCTCTCTGATCGCGTCTACGACCGCGACTTCGGCGCGGTGATGAGCCAGCTCGTCGTCTACGACCGCGAATCCGTGCCGGAGGAACCCTTCGGCAACCTCGCCGGCCACCTCGCCCGCATCCGGCAACTGCGGCGGGAATACCTCGTCCACAGGTCGACGTCCTCCATCACCGTCCTCACGGGCATTGCGGTGTTCATGGCCATCGCGTCGGCGGTGGCGCCGACGCTCTACCTGCTCTGGGTCCAGTCCATCGGACAGATGCAACTCTGAAAGCGCGAAAGGGGTTTCAGAATTGGGCAGCAACGATCAGTACATCACGGCAGGAATCATCCTGCTCGTCGCCATCGGCATCGGTGTAGCCGTCCACACCTTCCTTCCGGGAACGGTGTCCACGTTCATCACCACTACGGTCCAGAACATCCTCTCCCAGTTCCCTTGATCGGTACGGACGCGATCGCCACGAAGAAGGGGAAGGCCGGGATGCCCATGCACCCCGGCCTTCGTCACGACAACGGTTGGGAGGGATCGCATGGCATACGGCATAGTTCGCTTCCGCCCTCCGTTTGAGAGCATTCCTCGGGGCTGAGTACCCATTCCCCGTAGATCCATTAGGAGGTGAATCCATGCGACGTCTACTTCTCAAACTGTGGCGCGAAGAGGCCGGGGTCGCTCAGTACGTCGCGCTCGCCATCGCCCTGCCGATCCTCCTGATGGCGGCGGTGGCGGGCACAGCCCTGATCGAGACGGTCTCCGCGCAGTCCGTGCTGCACAACACGGCCGAGATCGTGGACCGCTCGCTTGTCGCAGACGGCTGCCTGACGCAGAACGCGCTGACTGCCGCGCAGCAGACGCTCCAGGCAAACAACATGAACCCGAACCAAGTCTATCTCGACACGACCGGAGGTTCCGGCGCGCAGCAACTCTACGGGCAGCGCGGCCTCTCGGTGAACATGGGCTACGATCTCAACCTCAACGTGCCCGGCACGAACTGGTCGGTTGCCAAGGACTATGTGCGGGCCCAGGTAGCTAGCGACCAGAGCCAGTACGTCCCGAACGTTGTCAATAACTCGTCCTGCATCTCCACGACGGCGATGCAGACGGCTTTCCAGGGCACGCGGGGCCAGAATGGTGTGCAGTTGGCTGGTGGTTCCAGCTCGGGCGTCACTCCTCCGGCCACGATGCCGACCGCGATCACCGAGGCTGCGACTCCGACGACCGCGACGGTCGGTGAGACCGTGACGGTCAGCGGCCAGGTGTTGGAGAGCGGCTCGCCCGCTCCGGCCGGGGTCGCCGTTGCCATCTCCTCCTCGCAGGCCAACGCCACCGCGCAGACGAACGCGCAAGGCGGCTACACGGCCACGCTGACCTTTTCGCAACCCGGTACCGTGCAGATTGGCGTGATGGCCGGTTTGGTCACACAGACCGCCACGGTGGACGTCATCCCCGCGCAGCCCGCGACCATCCAGATTTCCGCGCCTAGCGCGATCGTAGTAGGCCAGCCCTTCACCATCTCCGGCACGGTGCTCGACGCTGCGGGCCAGGCCGTCGCCGACGGCACGCAAGTGTCGATCACCTCGAACGACGCCGCGGATGTTTCGAACCAGACCACTACTACGACTGCCGGACAGTTCATTTTCGATGTGTCGAGCGGCATCACGTCGCTCGCGACGAACCCTGTCACGGTAAGCGTCTCGGCAAGCCCCGCCTCGCAGAGCGCATCCATCCAGGTGCAGCCGGGTGCGCCGCAGAGCGTCAGCTTCTCGGCAACACCCTCGTCCGAGACCGCCGGATCGCAGGTCTCCGTGAGCGGGCAGGTGCTCGGCCCGGACGGCACAGCCGTCGCTGCGGGGACGCAGGTCACGATCCAGTCCCCGAACGACACGGCGGACACCTTCCCGGTCCTCACAACGGACGCACAGGGTAACTTCTCCGGCACCGTGACACTTGATGAGGCCGGGCAGATCGACATGTACGCGAGCGCCGGCAAGGTGCAGAGCGCGCAGCAGACGGTGCAGGTGAGCGCGGGAGTGCCCAACCAGGTCGCAGGGCTCTCGGCGGATCCGAGCCCCGTGAACATGGGTGCGAACGACATCGTCTCCGGCACCGTGTTCGACCAGTACGGCAACCCGGTAGCTACGGGAACACAGGTCACACTGACATCGACGGGCTTCGCCTCGCCTGTGTCGGCCACCACCGGGGCCGGCGGCGAGTTTGCCACGACCGCGGTATTCCAGTCCTCCGGCATGCAGGTCGTGTCCGTCCAGTACCAGGGGGCAACTCTGCTCAACGGCACCGCTACTGTGAGCGTCAACATGCAGGGGGCCTATTCGCTCGTCGCTACGCAGTCGGCGACGACGATCGTCGCTGGACAGACCCAGGCCGTGACTTTCACGCTCGAGGACTCGAACGGCAATCCGGTGGCCGGCGACACGATCGACTTCACGGAGACGCCCGAGGGCACTAGTTCGCTTTCGGCAACGTCTGCGACCACGAACTCCGCTGGCCAGGTCACGATCAACTTCTCGCCGACCGAGGCCGGCAATGCGGTGCTCACCGCTTCGCTCGCAGCCGACAACGGCACAACGACGGGAACCGCGGCGTGGATTGTCTCGGCGGCTTCCGAGAGCACCATCGACCCGCCTGCGATCACGCCGAGCGTCGTGCAGAGCATCAGCTACGGGGGCACCGTGGACCCGCAGATCAGCGGCATCGCGCTCGACCAGTACGGCAACCCGATCGCGGGAGCGACCGTGACCATCACCGGCGGATGGGATCCCGGTGTCAACTTCACGGGCACGACGGACAGCACGGGCACGTTCAACATCTCCCTGACGCCTGTTGACCTCGGCGGGCCGTTCTACCCGACGATCACGGTCCAGTCGTCCCAGGGCACGACAACGCAAACGTATACGGATACCAGCCTCTCGGTGGTCAAGCAGCTCTACTACCTCACCGTGACCTCGCTCAGCGGCGCGAACGTCCCGGCCGGCACGCCCGAGGGCTTCGTGGCCACGCTTTCCGAGTACGGCGGCAACTCGAATGTGCCGGTTGCAGGTGCCTCGATCACGCTCGACGTCAGCTCCTCTGACAGCGCAAGCAGCAGTTGGAGTACCGCAACGCCCACACTTGCCGGCCCGACCAGCGTCACGGTCACGACGAACAGCCAGGGGCAGGCGACCGCTAACGTCGCCTTCGAGAACAACCTCGGGTCGCAGACCGTGGAGGTTTCCTACCCCTACGACTCCACCCAGGGCTCCACCACGGTCAATGTGACCGCCAACACCGCGACGGCAGCATACTGGGGGTCTTCCAGCCCCAACCCGGTCGTAGCCGGTCAACCGTTCAAGTCGTCCGTGCAGCTCGTGGACAGCTACGGCTTCCCGGTGGCGGCGGGTGAGGCGGTCGGCCTCGCGTTCCCCGGTTCTACGGGTGCGACGTGGACTACCGCAGCCGGCGGCCAAGCCTCGGGCAGCGTCACCTCGACACTCGCGGGCAGCGGCTCCGTCACCGTGACGTCGATCGCGGGGCAAAGCGTCAGCGGTCTGCAGGCTTCTAGCCTCGAGACCGTCGTACCGGCGCCGATGGCGTACTTCTACCCGAAGCTGGGGCCGGCCAACAACACCGGCGGCACCATGCTCTCGGGCAACTCCTGGACCGCCCCCAGCAGCCCCGCACAGGGACCGACCAACGCTTTCGGCACCCTCTCGGACCCACCGACCGGCGGCAGCACGTACTCCGTCGCGGGCGTCGGCTTCGACCAGTACGGCAACCAGGAGACGTCCGCTTCGGCGACCCTGAGCTGCGCCGCGGCGAGCGGCGGAGCCTGCCCGTCCCTGCCGGCCTCGGCCAGCGCCGGTTGGCAGAACGTCGGGGCCTTCGTCAGCGGCGCCTACACCCTAACGCTTACGCCCTCGAGCAGCTCCGGCGGCATCGCGTCGGCGCCTACCACAACGCACCTCACGTTTACCGTACCCGGCCTCGTCGGCTGGAACGTCCAGGTGACTGGCAGCGCAAGCGCAGAGGGCAACTACGGCAGCACGATCAACCTCGGCACGTTCAGCGCTTCGTCAATCTCGCTGCAGTTCAGCGTCGAGGGCATCGACGAGAACGGCAACCCCTTCGTCGGCTACACCAACAACGGCACAGGCCAACTCGCCATCTCTGGCGCGGCCACGGTCCCGCTCGGATCCGCTGGCACACCGAATGGGTGGACGGCATGGAGCGGCAGCGCAACCTTCGGGCCGGGCACGTACACCCTGACCATACCGGCGGGCAACTACGGGGCTGCAGGCGGGCAGAACTGGACGCCATCCGACAACACCTCCATTACGTTTACGGTGGCCAGCTCGCCCTACCCGATAGTCAGTTCCGTGACAGTTCAAACCTGCACATCGGGTGGCAACACCTATGGTTCGGCCGTGTATATCTACGGCTCTGGTTTTGGCACCGGCGGGACGATGACGCAATCACACACAGGATACGATCCCGGACCAAACGGCGGAGAGATCTGGCTTTACAATGCGGTCTTCAGCTACAACGTGGGGAACTCTGGCTCCTACCATTGGTACTCGGTGTCGTGGTCGCCAACCTTTATCGAGGTTGATTACCCCTTCGCTTGCAACGCATACGGCTATGGTTTCCAGATGGGCTACAACAACATCTTGATCTACAACCCCCAAACGATGTACCAGACCACCTACTCGTGGGACTGGTGACGGCCGTTAGCGTTTACGTGTAACGAGTTAGTAAGGTAAACGGGACAGGCCCAGGCAATGTCTGGACCTGTCCTGGAGCGTTGAGGAGGTAGTGCCGTGCTGGCTATTGTGCTCGTGATCCTTGCTCTCGTCGCCGGCGTCATGACGGTTGTTCGCATTCGCTCCGGCAAGGGTGCCGTCATATTCGCCGTGTCTGCGGCCGTCCTGCTTCTCGGAGGCGTCCTGCTCCTGGTCTCGGCCCGGACACAACCGACATCCGCCGCAAGTCCGGGCGTTGTCGCGAGCGGCATTTCCGCTCCCGTGAACTACCACATGATCTCTGTGCTGGCTCCTTCGGGTCAGGAGATGCTGCTCAACGCCCAGAACTATCCCGTCCTCTTCGTCAGCCAAAATGACAGCATCAAGAGCATTGCGACCGCCTACGCCGCCATCCACAAAGCCAAGCGACCACTCATCCTCGTCGCGACGTACTTCCATACCGCGAACGCCAAGGCAGCGGCCAAGGAGGTCACTGCCTACCTGGCGGGCCAGGCCCCCGGCTTCCCCTGGGCTCTGCAGACCGGCCCCGCAGCCGAGTACGTTCAGTCCACCCCGACGCTCGTCTACTATGACCGGGCCGGGCGGCTGCATACGGCCACAGGCTCGGCTATCCTGTCCGACCTAAAGGCGGCCGTCCTGCTGCCGAGCAACCCGGCCGCCACCAGGACAGGAGGAACGAAGAAGTGAGCAGAAAGGCTCGCCAGCGCGGCATCTTCCTCGCCCTCCTGGTGGGAATCGCGACGCTGGTCTTCGCGTGGGCGGGCGGCTCTGCCCGCGCAGGACGCACAACACAGATCGTCGAGGCGACGCAGAACCTGCAAGCAGGGGAAATCCTCTCGGTCTCGGACCTGACGACCGCGACAGTCTACAACCAGGGCACGAGCGGATACGTAACCGGCATACCATCCGTACAGGGCAAGCCGCTGCTCTACGACGTCGTGAAGGGCCAACCGATCATGAAGTCCGACATCTCGGGCACGGTGGTCAGGCAGGGTCTCGGGCAGGGGCAGGTCGGCGTCTTCTTGCCGGTGAACCTCGCCTCGTCGGCTGAAGTCGTTCCGGGCGACTATGTGGACGTCGTGTGGACCGGCTCTGCCAGCACTGCCGCGAGCCAGGGAAGCGCGGGCTTTACGCCGGGGACTACGATCCTCACGCATGCCAAGGTCATCTCGGTGGTCACGAGCAATGGGGCACCCGTAGCCGCCACCACTGCCAGCGGATCGACAGTCGGTTCCTACGCGGCCAGTGTGCCGTCCGCAGTCGAACTGGCCGTGCCGCAGTTCCAGGCGCCGGACCTTGCTGAAGCCGCCGCCTCGGGCACGCTCTGGCTTGTGGTCGATCCGTGGGGGGTGTCCAGCACGGCACCTGCCTACATCCCACCGTCCGTTACAGTCCCGGCCACCAACTCGCCTTCAGGCACGTCCAAGGGCACAACCACAAAGCCGTAAGAGCCGCACCGACCCGGCCTTTCCGTCCTGGACGGGGGCCGGGTTGGTCATGTCCGGCCCATTGCCGAAGCACGGGATCGAGGGAGGTGTTCTGTTGGCAGGCAATACCCGCTTCGTCGCTATCTTGACGGCAGTGGCTGCCCTGATCATGCTCGCCGCGACCTCGGCGCACGGCTTCGCGGGCGACCTGCTCATGGACATCCAGAACGGCCGCTGGATTCTTGCGCACGGCGTCATCCCCCTGCACGACTTCACGACGCAGGCCATGTACGGGCGCCCCTGGTCGGACAGCGAGTGGCTCTACTGCGTCTATGCCGCGTGGCTCTACAGCCACTTCGGACGCATGGGCGTCTTCTGGGGGCTCTTGCCGTTGACCGCGATGATTGCCCTCTTCATTTCCTTGTTCGCGGTGCGCGCTGGACGTACTTGGGGTGTTCTCCTTGCGATCCTCGCGGCATCCGCCATGACGATCGTGATGAACCCAAGACCACAACTCGTCTCCTACGCCCTCTTCGCTTTCGGCCTCTGGGCGGTGATGCAATACCGCAACGCACAGAGCTGGCCCATCTGGGTTTTCGTCGCCACGGTGCTGCTCTGGGCCAACGCCCATGCCTCGGCGGTGCTGGGCCCGGCGCTGCTTCTGTCGGAACTCTTGTTGGGGGCAAGCGAGCGCAGGCGCGGTCTCGTGGTGCCGACTCTCGTTGCGATCGTGTTTGTCTTTGCGCATCCCGGAGGTCTTCATTCGGGCAGCAGTTTCCTCGCGCAAATCTTCTCCCCAGGGATCCTTAGTACGATCCAAGAGTGGATGTCGCCGAACTTCCAGACGTACACAGGGCTATTGATTTTGCCGTGGATCATCCTGTCGCTCTCGTTCCTGGTCCCGGCTGCCTACCGGGCACGAGACTGGGCCGGCCTCTCCTGGGCGCTCCTCGGCCCGTTGGCGGCGCTCTTCGCGGTGCGCTTCGCGCCCTACATGATGCTCGGCTCCCTGGCGCTCGCGGGAGCCTACTGGCCCGAGCGGCTTCGCCGCATGGACGCGCCGAAGATGGCGACGGTGGCAGCCAGCGCCTTCGCTCTGTTTCTCACGGCCTCGACGGCGATCGCGGCGGCCGAGGGGACTTTGTTCCCGGTGCGCGAGCCGGTGGCGGCCATCGCGTACCTCAAGGCGCATCACGCCAAGGACGTGCTGGCATTCTATCCCTTCGGCGACGCCTTGGAGTTCTATGACGTGAGGCCATTCGTGGACGGCAAGGCGGAACTCTGGACCGGGCGGCCCTGGTGGCCCGCCTACATCGCGGCGCAGACGGAACAGGGCGGCATCGCCCGGTTCGCGGCGACGTGGGATCCGCGGGTTCGCTGGATCCTCTGGCCGGTGAACGGCTACGGCGGTTCGCAGCCGCTGCGTGCCACCGGCTGGAAGCTCGTCTACGTCAATCACCACGGCAGCGGCGGGATCGACGCCGGGGTGTGGGAGCGGGCGGCAACAGTGACTTAGGGCTTACGTTAGTCAGCCCCTCGGAGAAAGGAACTGGTCACGATGCCGGAAAGGATCCCTTCTGGCGACTATGACGTCTTCTTCACCTTGGAGCACCTCTGGTTTTTGGGCCTTGGCCTGGGGCTATGGCTGGCCATGGGACAGATGCTCCCGCAGTTCCTCTATCCGACCGGCGTCATCGGCCTTCGCGTCAACGCTACGATTATGTATCGCGATCTGAATATCTTGTTGCTCCCGCTGCTGGGCTACGTCGGCACCTTCTTCGTCGCCAACATGCTCTTGGCGCTCACCTTGCAAACGCTACTTCGACAAGTACAAAAGAGACGCCACCAGCCACACACCACTCGCGGCCAGCCCCAACCCACCGCCCCCCCACAAGATCCCGCACAGCGCTTTCCGTTTCCGCTCGCCTTCCTGACCGAGGGTTGGGATGATCAGATCGACGAATCTGAAACCGTCGCTCCGCAACCCTTTCAGCTTGTACGGTGCCAAGGCGCTGAACCCCACAAAGCTGTCCGCAATGCCGAAGGCCAGACCGAACCCATCCAGGCTTCGGGCGATAGCCACGTAGACAGCCAAGGCGGCCAGATTGGCCAGCACGCCTCCACCGACGACGAGAGGGCTTCGATGGGCTGGCCCTCGGGTTTCGCCACCGCCCCCGACCCAAAGTCCCAGAAAGACGTCGCACCTGCCGATGCGGCAGCACTTCCAACTTGGGCGGCCGACCCGAACGCTTGTTGCCGGCAAACCGACGCAACGCCGAGCCAGGACATGGCCCGCCTCGTGGAGAGCGATGCTCAGCCAATAGCCTGTGTAGACCAGAACCCCGAACAGCAGCAGCCGCATCCTTCCCAACCTCTCCGCGACCGCATCCTCGACTTTGGTGTACGCTTTGCCATCTTTGCCGCGACGACCTCCATCAGCATGGTCACCGCACGCCTGGTCGCCGTCCTTACCGTCCCAGCTCGTTGACTGCCCGTGATCGCTAGAGAGGGAGGCAAGGGGCGCTGCGCTCGGCTGCGCAGCCCTTACCCTTTGCGCCGAGGCGTCGCCCATGTAGTACCATGTACCTGGCAACAGGCGGAAAGGCATGACGCCTCGCAGATCCTCCGGGGAAGCCGTAATGCCGCACCGAGCTGCGGGCCTGGGTCCAATCCGGAAACGATACACGACACACACAAGAGAATAGGAGACCAATGTCGAAGGATTGTGGAAGTGGATGTGACCAATGCGGTATCTATTGCGTTGGAATAGCGGTATGATACTGGTAGAGGGTTTGCCGCTTTTCCACGATACAGAACGGAGATGAAGCCGATGGTGCGCAAGCTTCTGCTCGCCGGGATCCTGGTCCTCGCCATGGGGGCGCCTGCGGCCTTCGCCGCTACGAGCCCGTTGGCCGGCTACACACTCGTGCAGTGGGTCTTCATGGGGCCGCCGCAGTTTCCGCAACCTACCATAGAATTCGTCTACGACAATGGTGCTGTGCAAGAGCCCTTCGGGTTGCCCATCTATCACGAAGCCGGTACCCCGGGCGGATCGGCCCAGAGCCAGTGGTTTGCGGCGTACAGCAAGATCGACCAGGGCTGGGGCGGCTGGGACAACCCCGCAGCGCTGCTCTGGTATGCGAAGAACGTAAACGCCACATGGATCGGGCAAACAATGCTCGCCCCAGGTGTCATCTACACTTCACACTTAGTGCAGCAGATGAACGCCGCGCACTTCGCTCCCTCGATGGTCGGCGGCTGGAACCCGCCCGGCATTACGAGCGCGGCATCCACATCGCCCTCGACGCCTCCTGCCACGTCGAGCTCCAGCGGCGGCACCACGGAGCCCTCCGGCGGCACGACACCGCCCGCGCCGTCCGGCGGCAACGGCAGCGTGAAGCCCTCCGGGACCACCGCGACGACTCCGTCAGCGCCCGCGCCCACGTCCACCACACCAAGCGCGCCCGCCGCAGGCTCTACATCCGCGACGCCGACCCAACCGATCGAACCGCAGGCTGTGCTGCAGGGCACACCCTCCGCGATCTACGCCGCGCGCTCGCGCAACGACGAGACCGCGCTTGGACAGATCCCCAAGCACAAGGCCGGTACGCCGTGGGGCGCCGTCGCGGCGGCCGCCGCGGTTGTCCTCCTGGCAGGCGGGACCGTCGTCCTCCTGCGGCGCAGACGCCTCGCCTAGCCTTCTCGATCCGTACGGGAGCCGCCCATCCGGGCGGCTCCCGTCATTTTCCTGGAAGGAGGAAGACTATGCGCAAGAGACTCTGGCATGCCCTGCTGGCGATCGTGGCCATCGCCTCGCTGCTCGCCGTCTTCGCCTCCGCCGTGCACGCGGCGGATATGCCCACCTACGACAATTCGAGCAGCCGCCTGCGCTTCATCCAGTCCCACAGCAGCTCGCAGCTCTACATGGACCTGCCGCTCTATCTCGAACTGCCTGCGGGGCAGCAATCCTTCTCGACGCCGACCGTCGTCGGCGACACGCTCTACCAGTACACCTGGGATTCCTCGGGTCAGGGCCATCTCTACGCGCTGCAACTCCCGGGCACGGACTACAGCCAGGTCTTCCAGCAGGCAGGCAGCACCCCCTACGTCATCAACTCGGCCAGCTACGCACAGCCGCCGATCACGTTCAACGCAGGCTTCACGCCGGGGAGGCTCAACGCGGCGGCGGGGCAGGACTCGCTCTCGACCGGGCCGTACCAGGGTGGTGCGCCCGATGGCGCACAGTACCAGGCCATCGCCGTCGGCAAGTACCTCTACACCTGGCCCGCCGGAAGCTACCCGCAGGGAGGAACGCCGCCAACGGGCCAAGTTATTATCGCTAACCCCAGCAACACGAACTACCAGGTCGACGAGAACCCGCTGATCACGCCGCCTGTGACTATATCCGGGCTCGGCGCCTCCGGCAGTCCGACCACCTGGCAGTCGCCGGTCGCGGTCGTCGGCTCCTGGGACGGTGGGCTGATCGCCTGGCCGACGTACGTGCCCTCGGGATATACGACGAACCAGGTGAGGTACCTAACATCCTACGACTATACGCACTCCGTCGCCGCCCTCACATCCGACCCCACCTGGATCGGCTCCTGCTCCGTCGGGTCCGCGTGTGTCGCCTTCGGCGTCGCGGGCGCGCACCCGCGCGTCGTCCTTCTCGACGTCACGACGGGGAACTACAAGGTCATCGGCACTGGCCTGATCGGCGCGCAGGTGGCGGACACGGTGGTCTACGACAACACGGGGCCCCAGGCGGGCAACCCCCTCCTGATCGTCCAGGACGAGTACGGCAAGATCTACTCCTTCAACCTGTCCGGCAGCCTGCTCGCTACCTACCCGAGCGGGAGCCAGAACCCGTCCTGGATCAATCGCAACAGCCTCATTCTCGGCAAGGACATGTCGGTTCTGACCGACCTGGCCGGCCAGACGCTCTTTGCCATCGGCGGCGGCGGCGCGATGTTGGGCGCCTTCGATCCCGCGACCCTGTCACCCATGGACGCTCCTACCGCAGGCTTCAGCCCCGGCGTCGATTCACCAACCTCCATGGTCAACGCGAACGGCAACGCCACGGTCGTCCTCTCGAACAGCAATGGCGACCTCTATCTCTTCGGAGCCGGTTCCCTCTTTACGGGAGCCCTAGGGAACACCTACAACCAGACGATCGCGACGCCTTCCGGCACCGCCTACGTCGGCTACGGGCCGGACGAGGGGCCGAAACACTGGCTCGTCGGTTGGACGAACGGCGACCCGCACAGCCGGCCGGCGATCGTGGCCTTCGTGCCGCAGCCGTACATCGTGGGCGCCTCGGTGAACCCCAGCGATGTGCAGAGCGGCTCGAGCCTTATCATCACTGGCAGGCCGTACCCGGCCGGCGTGACCTTCGACAACGGCTACAACGGCAACGGTCCCAACGGCAACGCACCCCTGGAAGCGCAGATCGAGAACGCACAGGGGCAGCCCGTCACGGGCATGATCCCGATGACCCACGAGGCTCCGGACCAGTGGACGGTGAACTGGACGCCGCCTGCGAACACGACCGGTTCGCCGGTCGAGTACCAGGTCGTCGTGTACGCCTGGAGCGAGATCGGCCAGACGGCGCAGTCGAGCCCCGTGTCCTTCACGGTGGAAGCCGCGGCACCGCCCACGCAGCAGCCCCAAGGATCAAGCGGCGCACTGAGCATGACTTGTGGTTACGGCCACGGTGGTCTGCCGATCGTGGTCTCGCACACCTGCACGATCCCGTCGGCTCTGCAGGGTAACAGCACAAGCTGGTTCGCCTACAACTACAACTACGGCGCGAAGTTCGGCGACACGCTCGACTTCAATCTCGCGATCCCGCAGCCGAAACTGCCAAACCTTCGGGTTGTCGCGCTGACGGGGGTGCAGCTCACGGCCTCGATCCAGCACCAGGTCGGCTACCCAAACCTGCCGGGCTACCAGGGATACAATCCGGGCAACGCGGCGCTCTACAATTACTATCCGCAGACCACCGCCATGACGCAGATTGGGCAACTCACGGCGCAGGCAAACTTCGTCGAATCCTGGTCCGGCTACCCGCCGCCGCAGCCGCTCGGGACCACCGTCTGGACAGGCAACATGACGGCGGACTGGAAGGCGATCGTCTCCTACTCCTACCAGCAACGGGTTCCACCATACCAGATCTGTGTGCCGGCGAACCCGAAGCCCGGTCAACAGCCCGTCTGCACGACGGTCTACAACTACCGGACAGAGACAGGTCAGTTCACGGAGACAGGCAACGCCTCGGCACCGCTCGCGATCAACGGCAGCGACTACTACACCATCTCGACGCCGGCGGGTTACTGACGCCGGCGGCGGGGAAGGAGGCAGGCCCGGCGGCATCCTTCCCCGCCGCCGGGCACCGACATGCTCAGCCGCTTCATCCTCTTGCAGACCCGCGCCGTGGCTCGAGTGTGGCTGGAGATCCGAGGTCCAGAGGACCCGCCGGGTATGATGACGTCGCAGTGCTTGTTAGGCAAGCAGCCGCGCTTTCCCTCGTCGTAATGGATACCTGCGATGGAGGTGGCTACCGTGTACCACTTGTTGACCGCCGCGCTATTCGGAGTCGCCATTGTCGCTGCCAGCGGACTTGTCGCGTTGATAGGCAACGCCCTTCTGGCTGTGCTGCACAGGCTCTAACTAACTTCCGAGGCGGTGACGACATGCGAAGGTTCCTCAAGTCCGAACGCGGCGACGCCGGGATGTACTTCCTCGCCGCCATCATGGTCTGGCTCACGCTGACGCTCTCAGTGGCCTACGCGGTGATCCACACGGTCGAGATCGGCCGCGCGCAGATGAGCGCGGACCTCCAGATCGCCATGCGCCAGGCGGCGAGCCAACTCAACACCGTTGGCGCGGTCCAGGGGACTCAAGGCGTCACGCCCACCGAGGCGTCGGCACTGGTGGCCTCGGACCTCGCACAGATCGCACCCGCCACATGGCACTACAGCATCACCGGCGTCCAGGTCTTTGACCAGTCGCAGGCAGGCGCGCCCGCACCTTCCGGCGTACCGGGAGGTGTTATTCCAGGCGCGGGTATTTATGCCGCAGTCGACCTGATATGGCCGCTTCCTGTCCCCCTGGTTAACCACGTAACCATCAACATACCGGAGTGGATGTCCGCGAACGTCTTCGTGCAACCCACGCAGACCTGGAACGGCGGCTAGACTCGACGCACTTCTTTCCGCCCACACCGCGCGAGCGCAGCATTCCTCTTTGGGGGAGTCCGGCGTCCCATGTTCTTTGAGCCCGGCCGGGTGACAACGATAGCGCTTACCCAGCGCTCCGGCGCAGAGCGATCGCTCTGCGGGCCGCCAGCCAACCGCGATCGTGTCCGTCACGCAGCCACACGGCCATGACGTCACGAAGGCGCCCCGCAAGGGCGCCCCAATCTTTTTGCGCGAAAAGCGGCGTGGTTGACGCCGCAACAACCCTAAATACTTGGGAGGTAACCGCATGCGGCAAAAGGGAGGCGCCTCCCCGAGCACGGGAGGCGCCGAACCGCACGTCCCTAGTGTAGTCCAGAAGGAAGACGGCACGCAAGAGCAGCGTGCCGTCTTCTTTTCCGGCGGCACCGACCGGCGGCTTACCGAAGGCTACACGCAGATCCCCAACGCCATCCTGCGCGCCACCGGCATCTCCGCCGGCGCCAAGATGCTGTACGGCCTCCTCCTCTCCTATGCCTGGCAGGCGGCCGTCTGCTGGCCGAACCAGGCGACCCTGTCCTCGGATGCGGGATGCAGCGTCCGCAACGTCCAGCGCTGGCTCGCCGAACTCGAGGATGCGGCCTTCATCAAGATCCACCAGCAGGGGCTCAACAGGCCCAACCTGTACGAGATCCTGCCGATTCCGACCGCGCCGGGTGCGGCAGTTCCGGACACGACAAATCTGTCGCATCCGGACACGACAGATTCGTCGCGTCTGGAGGCGACAAGGCTGTCGCACAAAGAAGACTCACCGGAAGAAGACTCAAAAGACAACAACGCGGGCGCGTGCGAAGGTGGGGCCATGCTCCCGGTTGTTGTCTCCTCGGCTCCGCCTCCGGGGCCGGGACACGACACAGCAGAAGGGGGCCGCCCTTCCGGAGAGCCACCCGAAGAGGAGCCAGGGGAGGACTTGCGCGGAGGAAAGGACGTACACGAGTCGGGGGCATCCCTAGGGGACGCCCCCGAACTCCTCTCGGAGCTGCTGGACCGTGTCCCGGATCTCCCGCCGGCGGCGGCCGAAATGCTCATCCGCACCCACGGAGCCGCGGCCGTGCGAGAACGCCTGCTCTGGCTGGAGGCCGAACAGGCCGCCCTGGCGGCCGCCCACAAGCCCGCGATCGCTTCTGCGGGCGGCTGGCTGCGTCGCAGCTTCGCATGGGTCCGCGGGCCGGCGTCCTACCGCAAGATCCAGCAGCAGACGGAGCGCGGCCGCCGACGCGCGGAGATCGAGGAAGAAGCCGAGCGTGCCCATGCCGCCCGAGAAGCGCAGCTGGCGGAGAGCGCTGCCCGGCTCCGGACCGTCACCGACTGGTTCCTCGGGCTTCCTGAAGACCGCCAGTGCAGCATCGACGCGCAGATCCGTTCCGAGCTCGGGTCCATGCTGGCCCTGCAGGCTACTGGGATTCCGCCCTTGCCAGAGGTCCTCACGGGAAGCGGCCTCGCCGCCACCCTGTGGCGGGACCGTCTGGCACTCTGTTTCGCCGAAGCCGCTGCCGCGGCGCAGGAGACGTCTCATGCGCAGATTGGGGGCGCGGCGCCCGGGACCCCGAGACTCTGATCCTGCCGGGGATGTAGGCCGCCACATCCACGCCGATCGGCTCGTCCGCGGGCCCGCCTTGCGGGTCCGTTATTCTTCGCGCGGGAAGGGGAAACGCATGCCACCAGCTTTCGTACCGTACGCCCGCCATCTCGCACGGCTTGTGTCGAACCACGAGGATGGTCGGGCACAAGGTCACTCGCTTCGCCTCGAGGCCCTGGTGCGGGCCATCGTCGGGGCACTTCCACCCAGTCTCCAACTGCCGGACGACGCGGATCTCTGGCCCTGGGCGATGCTCCCGCACGACATCGGCAAGCTCGCGGTTTCCCCATCGATCCTGCGCAAGCCGGGGCCCCTGACCCCCGAGGAGTACGGACTTCTGCGCATCCATGCGCCCCTCGGCCGCGAGTGGCTCGAGCAGCTCGCGGCGGAGACGCAGGCGCGCGACGCCGCCGATGCCCGCTTCTGGTATCTCGCGGCGCGGATCGCCGGCGGCCACCACGAGCGACCAGACGGGCTGGGATACCCCCTTGGCCTGAAGGGGGACGCGCTGCCGCTTGTGCTGCGCGTGGCGCGCACGGCGGACGTCTACGACGCCTTGACGGCTCGGCGCTCTTACCGCGAGGCACTGCCGCACCGCGACGCGCTGCGCATGATGCGAGACGAGATCGGCGGCTTCGATGAGGAGCTCCTCGAGGCGCTGTTCATCCTCACGGAAGCGTCCGACACCGTGGCCGCCGCCATTCCAGGGCCCCAAAGGGGGTGGGAATGAGCGGTGGAGGCGCGATCCGTCGTTGCGCAGTAGCCCGGCACCGTCGACAAACGCCACACGGGAGGGATTCGGGATGAAGATCGAGGCCAACCACATGCACGTGTTCGAGAACCGCGACGACAAACTCCTCGGGATCTGCGACGTCACGCTCGACAGCCAGTTCGCCATTCGCGGTGTCCGGGTCCTGGACAGCCAGAATGGCCCGTTCGTGGGCCTGCCCTCGTACAAGGACCGAGACGGCAAGTACCAGGACGTGGCCTTCCCGATCACCAAGCAGGGGCGCGAGGACCTCAACAAGGCGGTGCTCGAGGAGTACGACCAGAACCGCCAGAAGGCCGCCACGGCGGTCGCCGAGCGGTAGGACGAACGCTGAGACTACAGGGGCGGGCCATGGGCCCGCCCCTGCTTGTTCTGGAGGGATGGTCACCATGCGTACTGACGAATTCTTCGAAACGATGACCACCGGCGCCACGGGGCACCTCGAGATCCGTCTCCTGAACGAGCAGACGGGGCACGTGTCGCAGCGCTTCTTCCCGCTGCCGGCAGGGCAGGCGGCCGCGGCCGAGTTCGCTGCGGCGCGATCGGGGAAGGAGCACGTCTTCTTCGGCGTCTACCCGAGGTCTCGCCCGAGAGGTCACGACGATGCCGTGCAGACCATCCAGTGCCTCTTCGCTGACGTCGATGCGAAAGACTTCGCCGGCGGGGAGGAGGAGGTACAGCGGCGATTCCTCGAGCTCTCCGTCGACGGCTACCCCCCGTCGATCCTTGTCCGCTCCGGCGGCGGAGGACGTCACGCATACTGGCTGCTCGAACAGCCGATGGAGCTGCCCGCGGACGACGGGGGTCTGCGCGACCAGGTGCGATCGACCCTCTGGGCGATCGGCGATGCCCTCGGGATCGCGCCGAAGGCCAACGTCGTCCACGACCTGGCGCGTGTCTTGCGAGTCCCGGGCACCACGAACATCAAGGCCAAGTACCCGGAGCCCCTACCGTGCACGGTCGAGTACACCAACCCTCGCCGCTACCGGTGGGAGGAGCTCGCGCCGCTGCGTGACGCCCACCCGCGACCGGCGGACCGCCTGCCACCGCGACAGTGGGTCGCGTTTTCCGATGCCTCTCCCGAGCCGGCCCTGGACCCGGAGACCCTGCTGGCCGACCTTTCCCTCAGCACCGCCATCAAGGGGCTCATCCGCTTCGGTGCCGAGTCGGGCCAGCGATCGGAGCAGGACCAGAAGGTGATCGTCGCGCTCGTGCGAGCCGGAGCCAGTCCGGACCGCATCCACGCGATCTTCGCCCATCCAGACCTGGCGATCGGCGAGAAGTTCCGGGCCCACGGGTACCCGGAACGCTATCTCGGCTACTCGATCAGCAAGGCCCAGAGCTGGATCGCGGCACACCCCGAGCGCTACCCCGTCATGGACCAGAGCCTCCCCATGCCGGACGAGGCGGCACTCGCCGCCCTCCTCCAGAGGGTCCGGCCGGAGCTACGACACATGCTTAAGTCGACCAAGGAGGGGCATCAGATCGCGGCCCTCGTGGAGCTGCGCTCCAAGGGCGCAACGTCGGGGGCCCTGTTCGCGGCGGCGATCTGCGCGGCGCCGGCGAGCGCCCCGACCGCGGCGCGGCTCTACCGATACGCGATGGAGATCGCGAACCGCCCCCGGCCGCTGCCGACACCTCGTCAAGCGAGCGGCCTCGACCGCTGAAGGAGGGTCCGATGGACCGGCTGCTCCTTTCCTTGCCCCAGAGGCCGGTCCAAAACGTTTAGGAACGGGGCGGAACGTCGCATGAGGGTAGCACTCTACGCACGCATCAGTACGAATGATCGCAACCAGGACCCCGAGACGCAGCTGCTCGCCTTGCGGGACTTCGCCCGGGCGCAGGGATGGGATGTGCATGCCGAGTATGTGGACCGCGCGCCGGCGAACGATCCCGGGCACCGCACCGCCTGGCGGGCGCTGCTGGACGACGCCGCGAAGAAGCGCTTCCGGACGGTTGTGGTCTTCCGGCTGGATCGGGCGTTCCGCAGCGTCAAACACATGCACGACACGCTCTCGGTATGGGAAGCGGAGCAGGTCGACTTTCGCAGCCTCACGGAGGGCTTCGACACCGGAACGCCACTCGGGCGACTGCTCCTCAATCTGCTGGCCAGCCTCGCCGAGTTCGAGCTCGAGGTCCTCCGCGATCGCGTGCACGCCGGCATGGCCCGGGCGCGACGTCAGGGAAAGCGCATCGGCAGACCGCCGATCATCGAGCGCCCCGAGGTGGCGCGGCTCTGGCCGACCGTCGAGCTGCGGATCCTCAACGGCGAGATCTCCCTGCGAGAGGCCGCTAAGCTCCTCCGCATCGGCAAGACGACGGTTCGACGTCTCCTGGAGAAGGACTAGCCTAATCAGGCGAGAGCGCCGGCAGGTGCAGCGCATCTGCCGGCGTTCTGTCGTTTGCTGGACCGGCACTTGAGGCTGCAGCGCGCCCAGTTTGTCCGTGTCCCTAAACGGGGGTGCGCCAGGACGATGCCTGCAGGCCGTTCTGATGCACCTCGTTGCTCTATCGCAAGCCTGTCCCAAAAGGAACTCCTTTGCGGACAGGCAGGAGATGGAGGATTCGGATGGAAGTGACGCCTAACATGCCATGATTCGACACACCTGGCGCATTGCCGGGATGACGTGAGGGGGCTTCATTGTGGCTGTGGCCGAGTTGGAACCGCTGGGCGAGCCCCAAAGATACCCTGTCGCAAGCCTGTTGCTCGACCTTGAGAACCCACGCTTCAGACACCCGGTAGACAGCCAGAAGGCAGCGCTCCGAGAACATCTCGCTATGGAGCGGGACAAGATCGTCAACTTGGCCCGAGACATCGCAACCCAGGGAGCGGTGAATCCTACCGAGTTGCCAGTGATCATGGAAGAAGACGGTCATCTGGTTGTGATCGAAGGCAATAGGCGATTGGCTGCCTTGAAGTTGCTTCTAACACCCGTCCTGGCCGATGGAGATGCGTCGACGTTCAGTAGCCCACGATACGACTTCCGGTTCAGCGCTCGCCGTTTCGATCGCGATCCCCCTTCTCCTTCCGCCGGCGGGTTGAAGCCGCCCATCGGTCGCCCCGCCTGACGGCAACATCCGGCCGGATCCCAAGGGCCTCGCACGATTCAACGTATCGTGCCCGACCTTCCTCGACTCTGTCTCTACCCATGGTCACACCCCTTTCGCGCGGAGCCTACCACGAGAAGGGAGGAAAATCGCCAGCGGCCGCCGCTCTCGGACCCGCGACTCCAGACGTCCCGCGAAAGGGGCGGCTTTCCGTACGAAAAGTTCTTTCATAATCATTGTCTGTCATTCATTTGCTTTCCATGATGAAAGTGCCCTGCTTACTCATCCTGCGCCAGCGCCATTGCCAGCAGTTCCAAAACACTTTTTCTCGTCAAGGGGCTTAGATTCTTCAATCGGCGTACCAGCTTACATACTTCAGTACCCGTCGCCTGGCCGCCCCGATCCTCCGGAGGAGGGTTACCCGGTCCGTTCGCTCGCCCATCCTTCGGAAGAAGGATCACATTATCCCCGAGCCGCGTCCACCGAACCCGGCTCTTCTCCCGTGTCGTCGCCCACGTCGACCGGTTCTCCACCTCCCGGCTGGCCGCTGTCTCGGGGGGTGCCCATCAGCTGCATCATCAGCATGCGGAGATTCTCCTGCGCGATCTTCTCGCCTTCGCGCGCCGCCCGGTCAGCCTCGCGGGACGCGCGCTCCGCCTCGCGCGCGATCTTCTCAGCCTCGGCCCGTGGGGCCTCCACCTGTTCGATTCTCAGGCGCTCATTCTCTTCGCGCATCTTCAGAGCTGTGGACAAATCCTCCGCTAGTCTCATCAAGCGTTCCGTAGGACCCTCTGCCGCCACCAGCCCATCAGAATGGGGAACCGGTGATGGATTCGCCTCGGATGTCACTAGATCTTCAAGCCTGACTCCGTACAACGCAGCGAGGCGCTGCAAGGTCTGAAGCCGTGGCTCCTGCTCGTTGTTCTCCCACTTGCTCACGACGGTGCGGCTCGTGTCTAACGCGCGAGCTACCGCCAGTTGACTTATGCCCTTGGCGCTCCTTGCTAGCCTCAGACGTTCTCCTAACGTGTCCATTGGTCACATCCTACCCGGCGGGTCGCTTGGCAGCAACGGAGGTTCCACATGCGGGGCGCTAAACGCTTGACACGGTGCCTTGAAGGCTACACAATGTTCCATAGTAGGAACTACCCTTTGAGGGGGTGAGCTAATGGCGACGCGCCTACGAGAAACCAGACGGGCCCAGCACCTCACTCAGGACCTAGTGGCCGAACGCGTCGGGATCAGCCGCACGTATTACAACCACATCGAGGCTGGCAGACGCCTGCCGTCCCTCAAGGTAGCATTTGACCTTGCGCGTATTTTCGCCGTTCCTGTCGAGGACCTCTTCCTGGCCGACGACGTCTCGTAACCGCCCAGCACCCCGCAGCCCTATCGAACGGTACGGCGTACCACACAGATGCACTCGGGGACGCATAGACGCCCCCGGAATTGAGGGGGAGCACTATGCCCACAGGGGGACGAGGTGCGATTCGGCGAGCTCGCCAGGACCGGGATCGCGAGTACCACACGATCATGCGAATGATGGCGCGACAGCGCATCGAAAGCCAAGTCGCCGATGCGATGGGGCCAGAGCACCCGCACCTGGGCGGGAAAGGCAACCGGTACGTCGGGCACGGAAGCCGAGCCAGCACCGCCGAGTGGGCTGCCCGCGACGCCTACCTGGAAGACCCTGAAGCGCTGGCCGACGATGGCACCCTTATCTGTGAGGCGTGCGGCGACCACGTGCCTCTCCTCGAATTTCGAGAGACCCGGCGAGCCATTCACATCCGCTGCATCACCGCACGAAAGACGGTGCCACGTCAGCGCCAGATCTGGGCACTCAGACAGTCAACCCTTCCTGACCGCCCGTCCGCGCCGCTCCCAGAGGCCCTTCCCCTGCACGTAGACGGGCAGACCAACACTTGGTATGCCCGCGTGGGAACCAGGTCCATTCTTCTACACACGGAGGACGGGGGCACGATCCCGGCACTCCGCCCCGACCAGCCCGACATCGATACCGCTCGCGTGGCGGAAGCCGCAGCCGAACGGCTGCGGCAGAAACTCCTGCCGCGTCGCCCGACCGATGCGAGGGCCGCCCGCCCGAAGATCCCGAGAGACTCGACCTGAGTGCCTCAAACGGGCGGGTGCCGCAGCGCCGTGGTAGACTACATCAGAAGGTGAGGCAATGCACGTGGTCCTGAAAGTGATCGTCCACCATAAGACCGATGGCCCTGGGTACCTTGCGGCATGTCCAGAGCTCCAAGGGTGTCACGCCGAAGGCGACACTGTGGGCACGGCGATCGACAACCTGCAGGACGTCGCCCGCACTCTCCTCGAACTGCGCAGAGCGGATGGTAGCCCCACTCCCGAGCCCTTGAGCCAGGCTACCGCCGCAATGGATGGAGTCTTGACGGTGAGCCTTTAGCGACGGCCATGACCTACCGAGAGCTGAAAGCCTTTCTTCGAGAGAACGACTGCGAATTTCGCCGGGAAGCCAAAGGATCTCACGAGATCTGGTGGCACCCGGCGAAACGTTTGTATACCACCGTGCCAAGGCACTCCGGCGACATCGACACCGGCACGTTGCGGAAGATCCTTTCCGACCTCGACCTGCCGAGGCCTCGCTCGCTCCGTCGCGACAGACACCTCGACGCTGACCGCTGATCTCTTGCACACCGCCCGGCAGGCAGCCGGGCGGTATTTTGTGCTGCAACCAAGGAGGCACGCCCAACTGGACGGGAGGCTAAGACAGTGGACGAGGAATGGGTTATCGTGATGGTGGAGGCCGTGCCGTTGGGTGGTGGGGAGGCCCGACCGATGGTGGGCATCTGCCCCGTGAGCGTGTCCGATCCGCACAGCGACGTCGCGATCTGTCCGGACGAGGAGTCGGCCGCATATGAGGCCGCGGCGGTTGCCGAAGCGCTGGGCCTTCCGCTCTACGACGGCGCCGATCCCCACCCGATGCCGCTGGACGCCGCCCGCTACGTCGACCGAGACTGGGACGGCACCGACCGCTACGCCGAGGCGGCGGCAATAGCTCGCCGCGATGGCGCCCCAATGCCACAGGTCCCGAGCATCCAGGCAAAGGTACACGCACGGCTAGAGACGTCATCCCCCGGAACCGTTCACCTAAACCCAGGTGGATCCAGCAGGGCGTTGCAGCGGGCGCAGAATCGCGACGGCGCGAGGCGGCAGAAGCATCCCGCCAACGGCAGAGGAGAGGACAGGTAACAGGACAGACACGAGGCCGCCTGAGCGCCGGCCCTCGCCGCTAGAGCCATCGACGGACATTGTCTTAGGTCCCGGACACCGAGGCGTCTCGGTGGTCCGGGATCTTTCGTGTTGTCACAGCGCGATCACACAAGCGGGGCACGGGACAAGCCCTGTTGCGCCACCGACTTACATAGCTTGTCGCGGAGGAGGGGAAGCTCATGGCCCTAGAGACCCAACCGACGTCGGGACGACGGCGCGGGCGTGGCCGCCGGCTTGAACTTAAGGTCGTCGTGGTCCAAGATCCCGATGTCGCAAAGTTTGACGAGTTCCTTCACCTACTGCACGGCCTGATCCAGACCTCCATCGCTGAGGCAGGTGTCAACCCCTTCAGCCGCGAAGGACCGGAGCCGTGAGAGGGGGGGACTGCGTTGACGCAGCGAGCTGCGCTGTACAAGCGCGTCTCAAGCTACGCGCAGGTCAAGGAAGGCTACTCCCTCCAATTCCAAGCGGAGATCATGCGCGACTTCTGCCAGAGGCAGGGGCTCGAGGTTGCAGCCGTATACGAAGACAGCGGGCGCACCGGTTCAAACACGGAGCGCGAAGGGCTACAGCAGCTCGTCAAAGACGCGAAGACGAGAAGCTTCGAAGTCGTGCTGATCTTCCGCGTCGATCGCTTCAGCCGCGACCCCCTGGACCTCCTCTACCTCGTTCAGGAGCTCAACAAGCGGGAGATCAAACTGAGATCCGTAACCGAGGCCGTGGATGCGAGTGACCCAGCCGGAGAGCTGATGCTCACAATCCTCGGAGCCATCGGAAAGTTTGTCCGTGCCAACATCATGCAGAACGCCGCGCTGGGCAAAACCAAGCGTGCAGAGTACGGACGGTACAACGGCGGCCGGGTGCCTTTTGGGTACATCGTGGGCGATGACGGCCATTTCGCCCCCGACTCGGCTGACTGGTGGAACGGAATGACCGTCTCGAGCGTTGTCGGGTTTGTCTTCGACGCCTTCCTCCGCATCTCCGCGACGCAGGGTGGCGGCATTCGGGGCGTTGCCCGCTGGTTGGACAGCCAGGGGGTGCCAACGCCAACCCGCAGTGCTGCGGGCTGGGGTCCAGGGGTAGTGCGCCAGCTGCTGCGCAATCCCGTCTACACAGGCGACTACGCCTACGCCAAGACGAAGCAGGCGATGCACGGAACCGCGCAGCCTCGTCCGAGCGGCGAATGGGTAGTCTCGCAAGACGCCCACGAACCCTTGGTTACGCGTGACACTTGGAAGCGCGTCCAGGCCCTCCTCGACAACAACCGCTCGATCACTGCTTCCCGGTCGACCCATCCCGGCGCAACCGAACTACTCACCGGGTTTCTGCGCTGTTCCCTGTGCGGATCGGCTCTGGTGGCCAGGTACCCGTCCAAGAAGACACGCTACCTCTACTACACCTGCGGCAGCCGTTACAACGCCTCGCGTCGCAAACAGAACTCGCCTTGCGCTTTCCCCTTCATCCGGAGCGGCGATCTGGAGCGCGCGGTCTGGGATCTCGTGACCACTACCGCCTCTGACGCGGAGGCCGTAAGACGCCTCCTGGAGGTCGAGACACAAGACAACGGGCGCCTGGCACTGATCGAGCACCGCCTTGAACAGGCACGCAAGGCGATTGCCAAGGCGGAACACGACGAGGAGCGTCTCATGGACTCGGCGCTGCAGGGCGTCTTTCGTCCGGAACTCATCGCACAGCGCGCTGCCGACGTGCGACAGCGCCGCGACGCGGCGCAAGGCAAGATCGCTCTCGCCGAGAGGGAACTCCGTGACGCCTTGAGGGCCCAGCCATATGAGATGGCCGACGCAGCCAAGTTGCGGGCCTACATCGCTCCCCTGCTCGCAGGCAAAGCGCTGACGCTGCAGACGAAACGCGACATCCTCTCCCTCCTGGTTGGCCCTCGCGGCATCGCCGTCGCACCGGACGGGGTGATCGAGATGAGGCTGCGCGTGCCCTCAGACATACTCAAGAGCACGGTACTAAACATCGTCAGAAAGGAGCCTGCGTCAAGACACAGCTCACTACCATGATGCTGGCCGCACGCACGCGCTCACCGCTGCTGATCTTCGCAGCGGCAGGTCTTGCCCTCG
>JAJYSZ010000001.1 GCA_021793315.1 Bacillota bacterium
CGGCGAGCTGCGGCAGCTCGGTGGCTAGGCGGGCCGCGAAGAGCTCCGGATCACCTGTCGTGACGCAACGGATGCGCCCGGACTCCCGCTTGCGGCCCATGTCCTGGGCGAGCAGCTCCGCCAGCAGCTCGCCGGGATCGAGCAGGCTCGCCCAGCCCGCCGTGAGCTCGGCGAGCACTTCTGTGAAGTGCGGCAGATGGGTGCAACCGAGCACGACCGTATCGCAGCCGGATTGTCGCAGTTCGGCCAGCGGCCCTTGCGCCTCTCTGGCCACCTGGGTCCTGCTCGCGCCGCCCGCCTCAGCCAAAGCGATGAGTGCAGGGCACGCTACCTCCAGTACAGGCTCGGCGATGGCCCGACGGTACGCATGGGTGCGGCAGGTGTTGCTGGTCGCGAGCACACCCACCCGGGCAGCGGCGGCGACGCCGCGCGCGACGGTCCCAATCACCCCGTGCACCGGGCCGCCGAACGCCTCTCTGGCCGCATCGAGCGCGAGCGCGCTTGCGGTGTTGCAGGCCAGAACGAAAGCCTCCGCCGCCTCGCGCCGCGCCAGCGCGGCAAAAGCGGCGACATCGCGACGCACGTCCTCGGCTCGGCGGTCGCCGTAGGGAAAATGCATCTGGTCGCTCAGATAGAGGTAGTCCCGTTCGGGCATTCGGCGCCAGAGCGCCGCCAGCACGGTAAGGCCCCCGATGCCTGAGTCGAAGAGCGCGATCACGGGCAGGACCTCCTCACAGCGGGGGCGGAGCAGGAGCCGGGAGGCCGCGGGCGAACGGAGGCGGTGGATCTCCCGAACAGAGTTGCCGCGTCTAGGGGGACTCGGATGTGATGAGCGAGTCGTGGCACGGGCGCAGGGCGGTCGTCGTCGGCGCCCAGGGCGGCGTCGGCAAGGTGATCAGCCAGAAGCTGCGCCAGCGCGGAGCCCACGTCGTGGCGATGGTCCGCAAACCTTATACGGACCCAGCGGCAGATCTCGAGGTGGTCCTTTCGCCGCTTTCGGATCAGGCAAGCGTGCTCGAGGCCTGCCGCCAGGTGGCCCGCGGCCCGGTGGATGCCCTCTTCGTCGCGAGCGGCGCGTACGCAGGCGGAACCGCGATCGAGGCAACGCCAGCTGACGTATTCGAGCATCTTCTCTGGACCAACGCGCGCCTGCCCTACTACCTCCTGCAGGGCCTCGTCGGTCCCTTGCGGGAGCAAAAAGGCCGGGCTGTCCTGATCGGCGCCCTGGCCGCCGAGGAGCCTCGTGCCGGGCAGGCCGCCTACGCGATGGCAAAAGCCGCCCTCCATAGTATGGTTCGATCCGCGGGGCGCGAACTGCAGGGGTCCGGCGCCACGATCAACGCGTTGCTGCCATCCGTGATCGACAGCCCCGAGAATCGTCAGGCGATGCCCAAGACGGACCCCTCGCTCTGGGTCTCGCCCGGGCGCCTCGCGGAGCTCGCGCTGACGCTGGCCGATCCCGCCGCCAGAGATCTCCAGGGTGCCTTGATTCCGGTGCGCGGCCGCCTCTAGGCGTCCGCTTCGAGGTCCGCGCGGCCGATCTCGCGCAGCAGGGGCAAAATGGCTGCGGGATCCTCCAGCACGAAGTCGGCGCCGGCTGCCCGCAGGGCAGGTCCGCCAGCCCAGCCCCAGATGACACCGATGGCCGGGAGTCCTGCGGCCTTGGCCGCCTGCACATCGCTCGGCGCGTCTCCGACATACGCGACCGGCCTGCCGCCAAGCTGGCGCATGGCGTGCAGGATCGGTTCGGGACTCGGCTTGTGGTGCTGGGTATCGTCACGGCAGACGACGCACGCGAAGTCTTCCAGCCAGCCAAGGCGCCTCAGTTCCCGCTCGACCGCCCAACGCCGCTTGGACGTCACGATGCCGGGGCGGATGCCCTGCGCCGGCAGACTCGCCAGGAGATCCGCGATGCCAGGAAACGCGGCGATGCTTTCCTGTTCAAGCCGGTAAAGCGGCTGCATCCGCTTCCAGAGATCGAAGTAAACGTCCGGCGGCATGTCCGCCGACGCCGCGTCGTGCGCCACCAGGAAGCGCACCACTACCTCTTCTTCGATGACGAGGCCACGATCCCGGAAGGCGTTTTCGGCTGCGCGGCGGTGCGCCGGTCCTGAGTCGACGAGCGTGCCGTCCAGGTCGAAGAGCACGTACACCGACGCGCCTCCTTCCACCCTCCGGCCGGCGACGGCAGGAGGGCGTTGGCTGTTTGCAAAACTCTCGCACAGGAGGCGGTAGCTGTGCAAGCCACCCGCGACCCCGGCCTGCCGCCCGCGGATGCGGTCGAACGCCTGCAGCGGAGCCTGCCCAAGGAAATCGTGCTGCCGGCCGGAAGGCCCGCGGCCGTGCTGGTGCTGCTCTATCCGAGTCATGGCTTTTTGCACGTCACCCTGACCCGGCGCACCGAGGATCTGGCGCATCACAAGGGTCAGATCGCCTTCCCCGGGGGCTCGTGCGATCCGACCGACCTCGACTACTGGTCCACCGCCCTCAGGGAATCCCGCGAGGAGGTCGGCCTGCTGGGATCGCCGCGTCGGCTGGGCTTTCTGCCGCCCATCTTCATCCCGGTCTCCGGCTTCGCCGTCGCCCCCTGCGTCGGCTATCTGCCGCTGCCGCCAGAGTTCGCGCCGCACGCGGGTGAGGTGGCAGCCCTCCTGGAACCGGCACTCGAGGAGCTCTGGCCGCTCGAGGACTGGGAGGACGTGCCGCTCAGGACGGGCGGTGCCGTCCGCCTGCCCTACTACTCGTGGCAGGGCCACAAGATCTGGGGGGCCACGGCGCGCATGCTGCACGCCCTGCGCGGCTTTCTCGAACGCCAGGGCTGAAGGCGCTGCAGCGCCACCCCGAGCATCGCCGGGGCCAGCAGCCAACCGCCATGCGGCCACGGCAGGACGGTGCCGCGGCCGAACACCGGCGCAGCGCGCATCGCGTACGCGACAAGGCTCGCGGCCGCAACCGGACAAAACTGCGCGGCGACCATTCGACCGGCAAAGGTTTCACGGCCAGAAGGGCGGCCGCTGCGACCGATGGCGGCCGCCTGCCTGGTCGCCCGTGGGCAGTCGGCGGTGGACCACCGCGTCGTCGAGGTCACGCTGACGCCGAGGGAGAGGCGGTGCTGCAGGCGTTGACGATCGCCCACAAGGAGGAGCTCGTCAGGCTGGCCACCGTGTGGCGCAGTCTGTCGGCGATCACCGAAGGCAGGACGCCGGTTGCCGGCGACAAGACATGACGACTGCCGCCCCGGCAGGGCGGCAGTCGCCTTGTTCCAGCGATGGCGACGATTCCTGCGGGACCGGGTCAGTAGCCGCGCTCGCGGTCGACGATGCCGACCATCGGCTCGCCTTGCAGGTAGCGCCTGAGGTTCTCCGCGGCGAACGTGCAAACGAGCCGGGGTTCGCTCGGTCCCGAACAGTGCGCGGATATGTAGCAGTTCGGCAGATCCCAGAGCGGACTCTCCTCCGGCAGAGGCTCCCGCTCGAACACGTCGAGCTGGGCCATGGCCGGCCGGCCCCTGCGCAGGGCCGCGATCAGGTCCCGCTCCACGATAGCGTTGCCCCGCCCGACGTTCACCAGGATCGAACCCTCGCGCATCCCCGCGAGCACCTCGGCGTCCACGATGCCGTCCGTCTCGGGCGTCGCGGGCAGCACGAGGACGAGCGCATCGACGCCAGCGGCGAAATCGCGCATCTCGGTCGGAAGGAAGTGCCGGTCACAGATCTCCCCGCCACGGTCGGTGCGGCTGAGGCCCCAGACCTCCATGCCGAAGGCCCGGCCGAGACGCGCCACCTCCGAGCCGATCGAGCCCAACCCTGCCACGCCGAGCCGCTGCCCGCGCAGGGATGGGCCGATCACCCTGCGCCAGACGTGCTCGCGCTGCAGTTGGCGCATCTCGAAGATGCCGCGCCGCAGCGCGAGAAGATAGGCGAAGACGTGCTCGCTCATGACGGTCGAGAAGGCTCCGACCACCCGGGTCAGGGTGATGTCGTCCGGCGTCTGACCAACGATCAGGTCGACTCCGGCGCCGAGCCACTGCACCCAGCGCAGCCGCGGCATCCTGGCCAGGACCGCCGGCGGCACACCCCAGGCGAAGAGAACCTCGGTGTCCTCGAGGTGAGGCTCTGCCTCCGTGAGGGTCGCGGCGCCGAAAATCTTGGCGTGCGGGGCGACCTCCTGCAGGGCTTCGACATAGCTTTGCGTCTCCTGGGCATAGACGAGGATCTGCAAGGTGTGCGGGCCGGCCCGGGCCAGCCCGACTTCCCCCTTTCACGCTGAACGCTTCCGGTCGTCGGTGAGGCTTTCTCTGCGACCGACTTGCCTCCCTTCTGCGTTGGCCGGACACAGGCTCGGGCCGGATGCTCTGCTATAATTTTTCGTGTTCCGCCAGCAAACGCTTCGTACGTCCAAAAGGAGTGTCGATATGCCACGCATCGAACGTGACGCCCTGGGCGAGGTCTCGATCCCCGACGGCGCACTCTGGGGTGCGCACGCGCAGCGCTCGCACGAAAACTTCCCCATCAGCGGCCGCCTGCCGCGGCCGGAATTCCTTGCGGCAGGCGCCTACGTGAAGCGCGCCGCGGCCATTGCCCACGCGGCGACCGGGCGCCTGGAGCAGCGGACCGCCGACGCCATCGTCTGGGCCGCCGACCAGGTGATCGCAGGCCGCCACCTGGACCAGTTCATCGTCGACGTGTACCAGGCCGGGGCCGGCACGTCCTTCAACATGAACATGAACGAGGTGCTGGCGAGCCTAGCCAGCATCCACCTCGGCGGCAAGCCGGGCGATCACGCGGTTTCGGCCCACGACCACGTCAACATGGGCCAGTCGACGAACGACATCTTCCCGACCACGATGCGCGTCGCCGCGGCCCTGCTCTGGCGCAAGACCCGCGGCCAGGCGCTCGCCCTGGCCGACGCGTTCCAGGCCCTCGCCCAGCGCACCGACGACGTGCTCAAGACCGGTCGCACGCATCTGCAGGACGCCGTCCCCATTCGCTATGGCCAGGAGTTCTCGGGCTACGCCGGGGCCCTGCGCCAGGCAGTCGAGCAGGCGGATGCCGCAGTCCAGTACGTCTACGAACTGAACGTGGGCGCCACGGCGAACGGCACTGGGCTGAACGCCGAGCCCGGCTATCCCGAGGCTACGGCGAGGGAGCTCGCGCAGCAGCTCGGGTTGCCCTTCCGCCCGCCGCAGAACCGTTTCCGCATCACGCAGAGCATGGGCGATTTCGTCTTCTTCTCCGCGGGGCTGCAGGTGCTGGCGATCGAGCTCTCGCGCATCGCCTCCGATCTGAGGCTGCTGTCGTCGGGGCCGCACGCGGGCATCGGCGAGGTCCAGCTGCCCGCCGTGCAGCCCGGCTCCTCCATCATGCCCGGCAAGGTCAACCCGTCGATCCCCGAAATGGTCAACATGGTGGCGCTCGACGTGATCGGCGCCCACGCCACGGTCGCCACCGCTGCACAGTACGGCCAGCTCGAGCTCAACGTGATGATGCCCATGGTGGCGGACCGCCTCGTGGAGTCTCTGATCATCCTCGGCAACACGTGCGAGACCTTCCGGACGCGCTGCGTCACAGGGATCACGGTCGATGCCGAACGGAGCCTGCGCCTTCTGGAGGGATCAGGCGCGCTCGCCACGGCGGTGGCACCCTACGTCGGTTACGCCAAGGCGGCCGAACTGCAGAAGGAAGCGAATCGCAGCGGCCGCAGCGTGCGCGACCTGGTTGTCGAGCAGGGTCTCCTGTCCGCGGATCAGGCGGATCGGGCGCTGGACCTGCGCACCATGACGGAACCGGGCGTCGCCGGCTAACGGGCCGAACCCGAGGCGCCCGTCCGCATGCGCGGCGGGCGCCTTCCCGTTGCCGCCGCGCCCGTGAGATTGGCTCGTTGACATCCGCCGCTGCCTGCCGTACGATTCGGCGCAATATCGCCTGCCAAGGGAGGCGTCCCTATGAGCGACGGGTCCCAGAAGTCTCCGGTCGTGCTCAAGTTTGGCGGCTCTTCGCTCGCGACGCCCGACCGCATCCGGCTCGTGGCCGAACGCATCGCGGAGCGGCGCCAGCAGGGCGACGCGGTGGTGGCTGTCGTTTCGGCCCAGGGCGACACCACCGACGAGCTGCTGACGCGGTTGCGCGAGCTCGCGCCCGACGCCCCGGCCCGCGAGGTCGACATGCTGCTCGCAACCGGCGAACAGCAGTCGGCCGCCCTGGTCGCCGCGACGCTCGGCACCCTCGGCGTGTCCGCCGTCTCCCTGACGGGCTGGCAGGCCGGCATCGCCACCGATCCGAGCCACCGCCGCGCGCGCATCCACGGGATCGCGCCGGAGCGCATACGCCGCCTCCTGGCCGCGGGTCACGTGGTGGTCGTCGCCGGCTTCCAGGGCGTGAACGACCTCGGTGACGTGACGACCCTGGGCCGCGGCGGCTCGGACCTCACCGCGGTAGCGCTCGCGGCAAGCCTCGGCGGCAGCTGCGAGATCTACTCCGACGTGGACGGCGTTTACACCGCGGACCCTCGCATCGTGCCGGAGGCCCGACGCCTCGACGCCATCGGCTACGACGAGATGATGGAGCTTGCGGCGCTCGGCGCACAGGTCCTGCAGGGGCGTGCGGTGGAGCACGCCTGGCACCACGGCGTCGAGGTGGTGGCCCGCTCCACCTTTGCGGCCGGCCCCGGTACGAAGGTGCACGCCGCTGCCGGCACGGAACGCATGCAGCCGGTCACGGGTGCCGCGCTCGACCGCCACGTGGCACGGATCCTCTGCGAGCGGGTGCCCGACCGTCCGGGCATCGCCGCGCAGCTGTTCGGATCCTTGGCCGAAGGAGCCATCAACGTCGACGTCATCGTGCAGAGCCCGAGCCACGATGGCCGCACCGACATCGCCTTCACCGTGGCGGACGAAGACGCCCCCCAGGCGGAGGAGATCGCCCGCCTGGCAGTGGCCCGCATCGGCGGCGGCCATGTCTCGCGCGATGCGGACGTCGCCAAGGTGTCCCTCGTCGGCGCCGGCATGGTCTCCCAGCCCGGCGTCGCCAGCCGCGTGTTCCGGACGCTGGCGGACGAGGGGATCAACATCATCGCGATCAGTACGTCGGAGATCAAGATCTCCTGTCTCGTGCGCCGCACGGATGCCGCACGCGGTCTTGAGGCCCTGCACCGGGCGTTCGGATTGGCTGAGGCGTAGGGGAAGCCCTACGCCGCGATCTGCCTGACCGCCTCCACGAACCGGCGCAGTTCGTCGCGCAGCGTGTAGAAGCCGCACGAGACGCGCACCGAGCTGTGCGGCGGCGGCAGGTGGCGCACGCGGAAGCCTTGGCCCCCGAGTTCCGCCGACACGTCCTCCGCCGTCCTGCCCTGCACCCGGAAGGCCACGAGTCCGGACATGGCCGCGGCGAGGCGCGTCTGCATCTGCACGCCCTTCACCCCCGACAGTGCTTCGGCGAGCTCCCTGCCGAGGCTGCCGACCCGTGCCGCAGCCCAGCGCGGGTCGGAGGCCTCCTGCCAGCGAAGGCTGGCGACGAACCCGGCGAGCTGTGCCGGTGAGGGCGAGCCGATCTCGAAACGCCTGGCGCCCTGGGTAGGCTGGAAATGCGCCGCGCTCGCGTCGAGCAGGGTTCCGGAAAGGTAGCCGACGAACGTCGGCTGGCACTGGGCAATCCTCTGCTCCGCGACGTAGAGGGCGCCGACGCCTTCCGGGCCCATCAGCCACTTCTGCCCCGGCAGGGCGTAGAAGTCCAGCTCGCTGCGGTGCAAGTCGATCTCGATGGCGCCGGCGGCCTGGGCCGCGTCCACCACCGTGATCAGTCCCTCGCTGCGCGCCCACTTGCCGATCTCCTCCACCGGCAGCACTTCACCGCTCGTCCAGAGCACGTGCGAGAAGGCCAGAGCCTTGGTCTGCGGCGTCTGCCGCGAGGCGAAGGCGTGAAGCCATGCCCTGGGCGTCGGCTCCTCCGGCGTGTCGACGAAGGTGACGCGCACGCCGGTACGCCGGGCGAGAGCCGCGAGCGGCATCAGAAGGCCGGGATGCTCTTCTCGGGTAGTCAGGATCTCGTTGCCCCGCTGCCAGGTCGTGCCCCAAAGCGCGATGTCGAGGCCGTCGGTCGTACGCGGCGTCAGGGCGATCTCGTCGACCGCCGCGGCGAACCGCCCGGCCAGGAGGGCCCTCGCCTCCTCGCGCATCGCCTGGCTGTGCCTGTAGTGGTCCGGTCCGATGCGACCCTCGTCCAGTTCGGCTGCCAGCACCGCCTGCATCGCCTCGCCGCTGCTCCGCGGCAGCGGTCCGAAGGTGCCGTTGTTCAGGTAGACCTCGCGCTCCACCGCTGGCAGGTCACGCCGCAGGCGCTCGACCCGCGGGCCGTCGTTGCCCTCGTCACGGAAAGCCTCCATCCGATCGCCTCCGCTCAGCCGATTCGCTCCCTGCTCCAACCCTCCTGCCAAATGCTATGATGCCTAGGGCCCGCCTCGAGGGGGATGCCCTTTGCGCATCATTGGGTTTGCGCTTGCCTTGCTCGCTGCCCTGGCCTTCGGCCTTTACATGGTGCCACGTCGTTTCTCGCACTCATCGTCCTGGGACTTCTCGACCTACATGGGCATCGGCATCGCGGTCACGCTGGCCGTTCCGCTTCTGGCTGGCCCGGGACCATTCGTCCTGCGGGGGTTCCTGCTCGCCCTCCTCAGCGGCCTCGTCTTTGCCCTTGCGACCCACCTCTTCGTCCTCGCGGTGGATCGGCTGGGCCTGACGCGCGCAACGCCGGTCAAGAACCTGGCGGGCGTCTTCGGCACCCTCTTCGGCCTCACGATCCTGGCCGAATACCGGTCCGCGGGTCTCGGCGTCGTCCTGCAGCTGGTGGCCGGCAGCGTGATGATCGCCGTCGGCGCGTACCTCATCGGCGGCGTCGGCGCCCTCACGAAGTCGCCTGGCGGCGCGAGCGCGCGTGGCCAGACGAGCGGCTTCGTGCTGGCCTTCCTGTCCGCGGCGTGCTTCGGTTTCTACCTCGTGCCCTTGCGCCTCTCGCTGCCGCTCGGTTCAGGTCTCGGCTACCTTGGCATGGGCATCGGCACCCTCGCGGGTCTTCTGGCACCCCGCCTGTTCGTCGGGCGGATCGGCTGGTCGGCGCGCGACAGCTCGCTCGGCCTGCTCGCGGGCGTCCTGCTGGCCCTGGGCGTTCTCTTCGGCACACCGGCCACGCGCCTTATCGGTCTGTCGGTGGCCTGGCCGTTGACGCAGCTCAATACCTTTGTCGCCTTGGCGGCAGGTCTCTACTGGCTCCACGAGTTCGACGCGCGTCGCGAACGGGGACGCCTCTTTGCGGCCACCCTGCTCACCGTCGTGGGAATCGGGCTTCTCGCTCTGCTTTGACCGCGCCTTGAACCATCTAGCATGCCCCTCGCTTCGCCTTGCGATGCGTTATGATGGTGCCATCGCATCTGCTCTCCGGCACCCGAGCCGCCGAAGCAGCACAGGAGGGATCACCGCGCGATGAGTGTGGAGCTTGATCAGCGGGCTGCCATCACGCCCGAGCTTCTCGCCGCCTGCAGGGACCGCTTTGCCCAGCATCCTGGACAGCGCACGCTGGCGAACGCGGTGCGCAAGAACGGCATCGCCGCCGTCGCACTCAACCAGGACCGGGTCTGGTCCATGCAGCATACGTTTTCGCACATGGTCAAGGGCGGTCCGATCACCAACCAGAAGCAGAGCGGGCGCTGCTGGATGTTTGCGGGTCTCAACACCCTGCGCATCCCCGTGATGCAGAAGCTTGGCCTCGAGGAGTTCGAGCTGAGCCAGGCATACCAGATGTTCTGGGACAAGTTCGAGAAGGCCAACTACTTCCTCGAGAGCATCCTCGAGACGCTCGCGGAGCCTTTGGACGGACGCCTCGTGGCATGGCTCCTATCCGCCCCCCTGAACGACGGTGGGCAGTGGGACATGTTCGTGAACCTTGTCGAGAAGTACGGCGTCGTACCGAAGTGGATCATGCCCGAGTCGTTCCACTCGAGCCAGTCCCGCGGCATGAACAGCCTTTTGACCGCCAAGTTGCGCGAGGACGCGGCGCGCCTGCGGGGTCTCTACACTGGCGGCGCCGGGCGCGACGCCCTGCGTCAGGAGAAGGAGCGCATGCTCTCCGAGTTCTACGTTGCCTTGGTGACGTTCCTCGGCGAGCCACCGGAGCGCTTCGACTTCGAGTACCGCGACAAGGACCAGGAGTTCCATCGCGAGCAGGGTCTGACGCCACTCGAGTTCTTCCGCCGCCACGTCGGCATGGACCTCAGGGAATACGTCAGCGTGATCAACGCGCCGACGGCCGACAAGCCGTACGGGCGCACCTTCACCGTCAAGTACCTCGGCAACGTCAAGGGCGGGCGCAACGTGCTCTACCTGAACGTCGAGCCCGAGGTCCTGCGGCAGGCTGCCAGGGCGCAGCTGGTGGACGGCGAGGCAGTCTGGTTCGGCTGCGACGTCGGCAAGATGCAGGACCGCGAAGGCGGCATGATGGCGGCGGACCTCTACGACTACCGCTCGGTCGTCGGCATGCCGCTCGAGATGACGAAGGCCGAGCGCCTCGACTACGGCGAGAGCCTGATGACCCACGCCATGGTCTTCACCGGTGTCAATATCGTCGACGGCAAGCCCAACCGCTGGCGCGTCGAGAACAGTTGGGGCACCGAGAACGGTCAGAAGGGCTACTTCGTCATGGACGACGACTGGTTCGACGCCTACATGTACCAGGTCGTCGTGCGCCGCAGCTACCTGCCGTCCGAGCTGCAGGCGGCGCTCTCGCAGACCCCGATCGAGCTGCAGCCCTGGGACCCGATGGGATCCCTGGCCATCTGATCGAAAGCGCAAGGCGGGCCCGCTCCGCATCTGGAGCGGGCCCGTGGTGCCGATAACTCTGGAGGGAGGACGTGACGTGCGCCACCAGTTGACGGGAACCACCTTGCAGGTGCTCGAGATCATGCTTCAGGGCGGCGAGAAGATTGTCGCCGAGTCAGGGCGGCTTTCCTGGATGCAGCAGATGCAGATGCAGACCCGCGCCACCGGCGGCATGTTCGGCGCACTGCGCCGTATGGCCGGCGGCGGCACCCTTTTCCTCACGGAGTTCACGCCGGCCGGCAAGGAAGGCATGGTCGCCTTCGCGGCCCGGGCTCCGGGGCAGATCCTGGAGCTCGACATCGGCGGCCAGGACTACTTCGTGCATGAGCACGGTTTCCTCTGCGCCACGGAGGGCATCGAACTGTCGGTGGGCTTCCAGCGTTCGCTCGGCGCCGGCGTGTTCGGCGGCACCGGGTTCGTACTGCAGCGGCTGTCCGGCGACGCCAAGGCCTTCATCGACCTGTCGGGAGAGATCGTCAAGCGGGACCTCGCCGACGGCGAGGAAATCCTGGTCCAGCCCGGCCACGTCGGCATGTTCGAAGGACGCGTCGCCTTCGACATCACGACGCTGCCAGGCGTGCGCAACCTGCTCTTTGGAGGCGACGGCTTCTTCCTCGCGCGGCTGCGCGGGCCAGGCAGCGTGTGGCTGCAGTCGATGCCGCTCCCCCTCCTCGCGCACACCATCGCGCCCTATCTGTCACAGCCGGGCAGGTGAACGGCTGATCAGTATCCGCAGACTTTCGGTCGAGGACTGGCCAATCTGCCGTGAGCTGCGCCTCGCCGCCCTGGGCGAGGCGCAGCTCACGGCTTTGACTCGAAGTAGGCCGACTGGCAGGGGGACGGCGACCGCGAACAGCGCCGGCGCGACCGATTGGCTTCGGTCGGCCTCCACGTCGTCGCGGGCGGATCCCGACGGCGCTGCGGCACGCATGGTCTGCGGCGCGTACTCGGGGGAGGATGTGGAGCTCACCTGGTAGTGCGTCTCGGCGTGACAACGAAGCCGTAGAGCGCAGGACGATCCGCGCGTCGCACGACACGCGGTCTTGAACCGTTTGCGCCGGCGCGCGCACCTGGTGCCGCCGTGCAGCCGCCCGTTGCGGTCTAAAGCCCCCATGCGCTATGCTTAACGGCGCGCAACGGGGCGTGGCGCAGCGGTAGCGCACTTGGTTTGGGACCAAGGGGTCGCGAGTTCGAATCTCGCCGCTCCGACCAGTTTTGCGGGTGTAGCTCAATGGTAGAGCGGAAGCCTTCCAAGCTTCACACGTGGGTTCGATTCCCATCACCCGCTCCAATTTGAAGCCCCAGTAGCTCAGCGGTCAGAGCATCCGGCTTCTACCCGGAGTGCCGGGGGTTCGAATCCTCCCTGGGGCGCCATTTGTTTCGGAAATGCACGGTTAGTTGTACCTGGAAGCATAAGTCGTACCGTTTGGCCAGGATATGCTTTGAGCGTGTCCTGGCCACTTTATGCGAGGTTGACTCAAATGCTGTTGAAATTCTGAGTGATTGATGCCAATGCGATACATTTGGACTCGAAAAGCAACCAGTTTCACCCTGTTGTCCTCCTCGGACCCACTAGACACCTCACGGCATGCTTGGACTTGTCTCGACCACTTCCTGCCATTCGGAAGCACACGCTATGATCCTCGGGGGCGCAGTTCTGTCTGCGTTGAAGAATGTGCGCGCGGCCCTTGCCGGCGTTAGTCCGGTCTTCGCCCCACACGCGCCCGACAAATCTTCTGCTCAGGTCGACCGGCCATTCGGCGGCCGCTGAGAGGCGGTTGCAGAACATGGAAATGGCAGGAAGTCCGGTGCGCCAGGGTGAACGAGGGACTGTGCTTAAGAACTGGGCTGCGATGGTGATCCGAAGGATCATACCCGTCCCTCTCGCGGCAGCGCTACTTCTGAGCGGTTGTGCGGCGCCGCGAGCAAGGCGTACGGCGACGTTTGGGGTACGAATCGGGCAGAATGCGGTCGTCCACGACGTGCCGCGTCCAGACTGGATCGAGGGCATGCAGTTCATCTCGAATCGGACCGGGTTCGTCGCAGAGCAAACGATGCCGTGGAGCGTCCTCTCCGGTGCACCATCGCCGACGCCCGGCGGCACGCTGAAGGTGACCCAAGACGGTGCCGGAACCTGGCAGCATTACCCTCTACCGCCCATCGTCGTGACCGGCATTGACTTCCTGACCGCCTCGCACGGCTTCGCCTACGGCAAGGCGGCTGGCCGCGCGGCGCTCTACCAGACGGAAGACGGAGGGCGCGTCTGGGCGCCCCTGATCAGCAGACCCCTGAACCCGTCTAAGTCGTACCAAGAGACGCTGGACGATATGCACTTCTGGAGCAGCCAGGGCGGCGATCTCCTCTTGGATGGTCACCTCTACCTCACGTCGGACGGCGGTCAGGCGTGGCGAGCGGCATCGCTGCCAACGGGCGCCGAAGACACCGTGTTCGTCGACCACGGACAGGGCTTCGCCATCACCGCGACGACGATCTACGAGACAAACGACGGCGCGCACTCCTGGCAGGCGGTCTACGAACTGCCAAGCAATCTCATCCAATCCGCCCCGGCTCTCACGTCTCCGGTACCGCCGTTTGGCTTGAATGCCACTGCTGGCGTCCCGGTGAATCTTCTGGCCGTCTCCCAGGGAACGGTCGAGGCGCTGTTCGCGGAAGGACCCTGCGGTCCATACTCTCACTGTGCTAGCTACCTCGTACGAGAAACTGCGGGACATTTCGCCGCGCCCGCACAGGCAACGGCTTTGTGGCCTCTTACAGCGTCGCAAGTCCTGCTCCTGCATGGCCTCCTGGCGGCAGGCGTCCCGTTGCCTGCAAACGGTCGCATGACCATTCCAGGGGGAACGACCGCCGTCTCCTCCCCATTTCCAGGGTCGATCTGGGTTACGTCCGGCGGTGGCTGGAACGGGAGTTCCGTTTATTACAGCAGAGATGGTGGACTTCACTGGACAGAGGCGAGTCCGCGGCGTCCCAATCTCGGCATCCAGTTCGCAACAGTGCGCGACGGGTATGGGTTCGAAGCGGGGGCCAGTGGGCTCAAGTTCCTTGCCACCAGCGACGGTGGGCTGCACTGGAAGGTGCGTTCGGCGCTGCCAGGGCAGTTACAGATCGACGGATTCGGTTTCGGCCCCAAGGGCACAGGTTACCTTTTCGCGAGTGCATCGGGGTCGACGCCCTCTGGCGAGGTCCTGCGGACCGCGGACGGCGGGCGCACTTGGACGGTCGTCTTCCGAAGCCCGCAAGCCGCGGCGTGGCAGCGTGGCCTCGACGTCAGCGTAATCTCACGCGACGTAGTGGTCGCGAGCGACGAGAAGGCCGTGATCGCGTCCCGCGATGGCGGCAAGACATGGCGACAGACCGCTTCCTTGCCCGGATATTCGTCAACGACATACTTCTCGAACAGCAATGACGGCTGGGCGGCCGCGGGCGGGGAACTCTACAGGACACAAGATGGCGGCCGTCACTGGCGGAGCATGGGGAACCTGAACCCAGACAACCGACAACCCCCACCGGAGGTGATCAGCTTCGCATTCCCCGGATCGCAAAGCGTCTGGATGGGCGTCGCCTCAGGAAACCTGGCCCTCCTGCGCTCGCAGGATGGCGGCACCCGCTGGACGGAGCGCAGCTTCCCAGACACCTATGTCTTCGGCAGTTACCTCGCCGATGCGCAGCGCGAGCTCTCCGTCGCCTCGCCGAGCGTTGCATACCTCGACAACTTCTCCGGGGTCTACCGCACGACGGACGGCGGGAAGACTTGGAACAGGCTGACCATCCGTTGACGGAAACCCGTTGTACGGTCTCGGGCGAAGCTGAACCTGCAGAACTTGCCAGCCGTCTGCGGTACTCCGGACGGGTCGCAACCGGGTAGCGAAGGGGATGGAATACGTTGGCACCCTCCACAGTTTCGTTGGGTACTCCCGGAGTCGATCGCTCCGACCGTCGCCGCGAGCATAATTGGGTTGACCACCTCATCGTCCCCGCGGCAGCTTGACGACGGTACTACACTCTGGGACAAGTTATAGGACGGCGACTGCATTTTTGGCCTGCATTAGGGTTTATCACGATGGAGCAGAGCCCATCGCACCCCATGATCCGATGGGTAACCGGAAAAGAATATCGGTTACGCAACTGGACTCGTTTCCGTTGAAGGCACATTTGTGTACCTGCAAGCATAAGTCGTACGTTTGGCCAGGATATGCTTGGAGCGTGTCCTGGCCACTTTATGCTTTGCAGCATTTGCAAGCTTTGAGGCGACATGACGGACGTGAACATCGCAGTGATTTCCGCCGACAGGAATCCGCAGAAGGGCAACGCAAAGCGACAGGCCCGCAAGCACCAAGCCACCAACGCGGGATTCCACATCACAGAACTCTCTGGTGACTACGACCGCTCGCCGTTTCTTCCAGACACCAGTCCGTATATGATCTGGATCTTGCAGCGCTGAAAGGGGTACCAACCAGAGGCGGCTCGCGCACAGCCGCAGAACCCACGGGGTTCCTGAGCAGTGTCCACCTCTGCCGAATCAAGGACAACGCCGCGAGGCAGCCCGAGGCCTCGCGGCGGCACTCGGTGGACTCTCTCACGGCAAATCCGGGAGGTCTCTCAGGCGCGGCGCAGGATCAACAGGCGACTCCCCGCATGCAGCCGCTCTTGATCCAGAGCGAAGCGCACCGATCCCTCCTCGAGCACCCCAAGAACGACCTCCCCGCGCAGGGCGCGTCGGGATCGCACTTGCTCGATGCCCTGGCCGATCTCCTCGGCAGTCGGTTCCTCCTCCGCGATGCGGTGATCTTCATCGCGCACCAGTTGCCAGAGCAGAGGGCCAGCGTGGGGCGCCTGCGCGGAGCGGGAGAGCACATGCCCGACCAGGTCATCGCCGGGGAAGCTCGAGAGCAGGCCGAGTTCCGAGAGGGCCATGGCCGTGTTCCTCCGGGAGGGTACGGCCGTGATCGTGAGCCCGGGCGCCAAGTTGTGCAACGCGAGGGCGGAGATCAGGATGTCACCGTCGTGGTCAAGGCACAGGAGTGCCGCTGCGGCTCTCGCAAGATCCACGCGGGCCAGGGTATTCTCGTCGGCCGGATCGTCATGGAGAAACTGCAGGTGAGGATGCTCGACGCCGAGCGCATCTACGTTGGCCACCACCATGACATGCCGATTGCGCCCGAGCAGGTCGTCCACAGCGATCTTTGCGGCCGGCGACCAGCCCAGAACCAACACGTAACCGTTCGGCATCGCTCTCGCGCTCATTCCCAGCATCCTTCGCAGGCGTCCTTCCACGAACCCGGACGCGGTGTCGGCCAAGAGAAGCCCCAGGACGGGAACGGCCACGATCATCAGCACCATGGCCACCGTGCGCGAGGCGGGATTGGTGGCGGTCACGTCGCCGTACCCCACCGTGGTCACGGTCGTGATGGTCCAGTAGAGCGCCGTGAGGAAGCTGGTGTGCTGGGACCATTGGAACAGCACAGCGCCCGTGTAGATCATCAGGCCCACGGCGAGCAGCGTGCGCGCTGTCCTGCCGAAAGAGAACCTGCGGCGCATGCGTGCCACCAACTGGCGAAGTGCCCCGAGCACTCGTCCCCCTTGGCCGCTGGGATCTGCCGTTGCGCGCCCCCCATTCTGCATTGGAGCCTGAAAGCGGTTTCGCCGTTCGCGCCCTACCACCCTGCGGTCGTCGCAGCCAAGCGCAGCAGGGAAACCGATCAGGGCATCTCGCGCCGCATGGCGTACTGCGCCACGGTCTCACGAAAGCCCAGCTCGGCGAGCGCCGCAAGTGTAGCGGGTTGCGACCCGGCAATGTTCATCGCGATGCAGTGCGGCATGCCCGCGAGCGACTGGCCAAGCAGGTAGCGCAGGAGTCCTGGCGAATCCGGCGTGCTCTGGCCGGTCCCTGCCTGGTAGAGCGTTGCCCCTCTTGCAACACCGTCCCGCCCGTACCTGCGACGCATGAGCGCATAGGCGAGCGTCTCGCCGGTGGTGTCCAGCAAGTAGAAGGCACGGCCATCCGGAATGCTTTCCCACTGACACTGCCAGGGCGCTGCGGTAGAAGGGCAATCCGGCCAGCGTAGCGCCGTCGCGCTCCACGACCGCAAAAGACCTCGCGGCCGGTTCGGGTACCGCCTGCCTGCATTCCTGCACCGAAAGACGGTCCACGACCTCGTACCCTGCGTCGCGATAGAGCCGCAAGGCGGATTCATTGGTGGTGACGACCTCCAACGTCGCCACGTCGACGCCTGCGGAGCGGTAGCGTTCGAGTGCCGCCTCGATCAACTGGCGGCCGACGCCCTTGCCGCGGTAGTCCAAAGCGACGCCGGTACCGCCGTTGTAGGCAACTCTTTGCCCCGCCCTCTCCGCCATGCTGCTCAGCGCGCACCCGATCGGCCTTGGGCCATCGAATGCGAGCAGGGAGATCTCCGGATCGATGCCGTCTTCGGCGAGAAGGTGCAGCCAGTCTCCAAATGTCATGCGTCCCGCATAGGCGTAACCCTCGAACCCGTCGTTCCAGGCGCGAAGCCCATCTTCGAACGACACGCCGGAAAGCGGGCGGATGTCTGGCGTCTCAGCTGACACCTCCTTCGATCGCTCAGTTCGCCGTTTGTGACCAAAGGCGGGCCTTGCGACTTGCGCATTGCTACTTCCTTTACGGCCACGCCGGCACCTGCAGGCTCGGTCGGACGGCACCGACCAGAGCTGCGGCCGGCTTCCGGCGCAACCGATGGCAAGTACCCCGGCGCCCGAGAACCAGCGATCGCGGTCCAGCCCGGCAAACGAGTAACACGTTTATCCTTTCCTGCTGCGGCATCGGTCGTCTCGCCCTTCGGACACCAAGAGCGGCCTCGAGGCGAACGGCGTCGTCTTTTCAGGGGTCATCGACCAGACGACGCCGCTGGCGTGCGAGCGGATGGACCTCTACCTTCCGGGCGAGGAGCATGCGCCCTCGCCTACTTCCTTGCAAACGACCTCGTGACAGTGCCCTGATCCCGCTCGCCGCCAACGGTGTGTCAAGCTCGGCCTCAATGTCCGCCCTGACGGGCACCACGGCCAGGCAGTGGGGGCCAGTCCCGCGACCACCTTGGACAGCGACTTCTGCGCAAGTCTCCGCTTCGGTCGAGGGAATCGCGTCCTGCGCGCCGGTCACGTTCACCTGGCGACCCAGCCGCCCCCCGGGCGTCAGATGTGCCATCGCTCCCATCACGGCCTGCCCCGGCCCATAGAAGCCAGGGCGGGCCGTTCGACCTGCTCTCTCGGCTATACTCGGGTCAGCAGCGGGCGACCTCCGGCCTCGAGCCATGCGTCGCCAGGAAGGTTCAAATGTCAGAAGACCGTCTGGTCGCCGAAACGCCGCAACCCAGGACCCGCGCGACCCTCGCCCGCGATCTCGCCAGCCTTGGGCTCCAGCGCGGCGATCTCGTGCTCATGCACTCCTCCCTGAGCAGCCTCGGCTGGGTCGCGGGTGGCGCCCCGGCCGTCGTGCTCGCGCTTCGCGACGTTCTTGGCCCTGAAGGAACGCTCATGGTGCCGGCCCAGACCGGCGACAACTCGGATCCCGAGGATTGGAGCCGCCCGCCCGTGCCCGAGACCTGGTGGCCAGTGATCCGCGCCGAGATGCCCGCCTACGATTCCGCCACCACGCCTACGCGCGGCATGGGTCGGATCGTGGAGTGCCTCCGGACATGGCCCGGCGCAAGGCGCAGCGCCCACCCGCAGGTGTCGTTCGCCGCCTTGGGCGCCCTGGCGGAGGAGGTCACCCAAAGCCACCCGTTCGACGACGGCCTCGGCGAACGGTCGCCCCTTGGCCTCCTGTACCGCCTCGGGGCCAAGGGGCTCCTGCTCGGCGTCGGCTACGACCGCGCGACGGCGATCCACCTCGCGGAGTATCGCGTCCCCGGCATGCCGCGCGATCGGTTCGGCGCGGCCGCCCTGGTCCGCGGCGAGCGCCGCTGGCTCAGCTTTGACGACGTCGACCACCTCGATTCGGACGAGCTCTTCCCGCGCATCGGCGAAGCCTATGAAAGTGCGCAGCCGGTCGCCAGGGGTCAGGTGGGGTCGGCTCCGGCCCGCCTCCTGCCGATGCGGAGCCTGGTCGATTTCGCGACGACCTGGATCACGGCCTATCTCGCGACGCACGGGGACGAGTCGCTATAGTCTCATGGCGTCCAGGGTAAAAGAGCAGCGCCCGACGTCGCGCCGGGCGCTGCTCTTTGCCTCTGGAAGCGATTCAAATCTGTCAGCGATCGTAGCGCCGCATCGCCGCGAGCAGCGTCTCACCGTCCAGGGCCTTGATCCGCGTCCCTTCGGGCCGCACCGCGTCCATCGGCTCGCCAGCCAGAAGCGCGTTCAGCACCGCCTCCTCGACCGCCTGGCAGACGGCCTCGTAGACGGGGTCGAAGAGTTCGTCGTTGAGGCTCTGGAGCGTCAGGAGATCCCCCGACCTCTGCGGCAGATCCGAGGGATTCGCGGTCGAGAAGGCGAGGAAGAGGTCGCCCGAACTGTTGCCGCCCGAGGTGCCGGTACGGGCGATGCCGAGCGCCGCCCGGCGCGCGACGCGCCGGAGCTGGTGCGGCAGCATCGGCAGGTCGGTTGCGACGACACCGATGACGGAGCCCCGCTCCGGCTCATCGCGCCTCGCTGCGAGGAGCCTCCCTACCGGCACCCCGCAGACGGTGAGGAGGTCTGGGCGGCCGAAGTTCGCCTGCACGAACGCGCCCACGGTTCCCGGCACGCCGCCCGTCTTCACGAGCCGCGACGAGGTGCCCGAGCCGCCCTTGTAGCCATAGCAGATCATGCCTGTGCCGCCGCCGACACTGCCTTCCCGGACCACCCCTGCGGTGGCTCCGTCGATGGCTTGCAGCGCGTCCTCCTCGGCGACGTGCTGCCCCAGCACGTCGCTCAGCACGCCGTCATAGGTCTCCGCCACCACCGGCATCACCCAGAGGTGGTCGGCCGTGAAGGCGTCGCGGTAGGTGCGGATCATCCAGCGCACCGCGGCATGATGCACTGCACCCACCGAGTGGGTGTTGGTGAGGCAGATGGGGCCTAGGAAGTAGCCGCCGTCCTCCACCCAGTGGAGGCCTGTCATCTCGCCGTTGCCGTTGAGGCAAAAACTCCCCGCCCAGGCCGGCCGCAAGGGGCCGTGCCGGCCGAACGGCAGGATCGCCGTGACGCCCGTGCGCACGGCCGGCGACGCATCCTCGCGCCGGATCGTGCGATAGCCCACCTCGACCCCTGGCACGTCGGTGATCGCATTGTATCGGCCTGTCTCACCCTGCAGCGGCAGCCCGAGCTCCCGTGCGCGCAGTTGCGCCAACTTCCCGACCTCCGCTTCTTCTACGCCCGCTCGGCGAGCAGGGCGCAGAGCATGCGCATCGCCTTGCCGCGGTGCGAGCGGCGGGACTTCTCCTCAGGGCTCAGTTCCGCGGCGCTGCAGCCGAGTTCCGGAACGTAGAAGAGGGGATCGTACCCGAAGCCGCCCCGTCCGCGCGGCCCTTCAAGGATCTCTCCCTCCCAGGTGCCAAGCGCGCTCCATTCCAGCTCGCCGTCCACGAGCACCAGAGCGGCGCGGTAGCGTGCCGTCCTCGTCGTGGCATGCGCGAGCCGCTCGAGCAGGAGCTCGTTGTTGCGCACGTCGGTCGCACCTGGGCCGGAGAAGCGGGCGCTGTAGATGCCGGGCGCGCCCAGGAGCGCGTCCACCTCGATGCCGGAATCGTCGGCAAGCACCGGCATCCGGGTCGCCTTGTGCCCGTGCACCGCCTTGAGCCGCGCGTTCTCGAGAAAGCTCCTGCCGGTCTCCTCCGGCATCTCCACCTCGTCCGGCAGCGCCAGGATGCGGATGCCGTAGGGCTCCGCGATCTGGCCCATCTCGCGCAGCTTGCCCGGATTGCGCGTCGCGAGCACGATTTCACGCATGGCGCGTCACTCGCGTCAGCCGCTCCCCGAGGACCTCCGCCTGAGCGTCGAGCAGCTGCCGCGTGCCTTCACTCGCCAGGGCGAGCAGAAGCTCGAACTGGGCCGGCCGCAGGGGATCCGCCTCAGCCGTCGTCTGCAGCTCGACAAAGCTCCCCTCTGACGTCAAGACGAAGTTCGCGTCGACGTCCGCCTGCGCGTCCTCCTGGTAGCAGAGGTCGAGCACCGCCTCACCGCCTACGACACCGGCGGAGACCGCCGCGATCTGCCTCAGCAACGGGCGCCCGACCGTGCGGTCCAGGTCCTGCAGCCAGCAGAGCGCGTCGACGAGCGCCACCATCGCGCCTGTGATCGAGGCCGTGCGCGTGCCGCCGTCGGCCTGCAACACGTCGCAATCCACCCATAGCGTGCGATCGCCGATCGCCTTGAGATCGAGCGCCTGGCGCAGCGAGCGCCCGATCAGGCGCTGGATCTCGTGCGAGCGCCCGCTCGGTCGGCCGCGCGTCACCTCGCGCGCCGTGCGCTGCGCCGTCGCGCGCGGCAACATGGCGTATTCCGCCGTCAGCCAGCCGCCCATGCCGCGACGCCAGGGCGGCACCTTGTCCTCTACCGTGACCGTGCAGATGACGCGCGTCTGTCCCACCGAAATCAGGCACGATCCCTCCGCCTGCGGCAGGAAGCCGCGCTCCATCGCCACCCGCCGCATCTCGCCGCTCCCGCGTCCATCCGGTCGCAAAAGGCCTTCCGCCCTTCTCGTGTGCTTGTTTCAGTGTAGCGCAAAAGAGCCCCCCGGACGCCGCAGCGCCGGGGGGCTTGGCGCAGATCTCAGGCGGCCTGCTCCTGTGCCGTCGCCGTGGGCTTGGCCAGCAGGGCGTAGACGATGGCCGTGACGATGAAGCTCACGAAGTAGGTGATGTCGCCGAACTGGGGGTAGTGGGTCGGGAACCAGCCGACGTAGAGCGGGTACTGGTTCATGAACGGCACCGAGACGAGGATGCCGATCAGAAAGGCCCAGATACCGGCCGAGAACGGCTTCTTGCGGTCATAGAACTCGCCCGTCTCGTAGCGGCCACGCGCCTTGAAGAGGTAGTCGACGGCGACCACCGCGAGCCAGGGAGCGACCCAGTAGCCGAGCATGAAGAGGAAGCTCTGGTAGTGTGCCCAGTAGCCATGCTGGCCGCCGTACCAACTGACGATCGTGCCCAGGATGCCGACGATGACCGCTCCAAGCCAGCGAGGCATCGGGATGTCGATCACAAGGGAGGAGAGCGCGCCGGAGTAGATGTTGAGGACGTTCGCGGTGATGGTGCCGAGCACGACGGCGATCATGGTCACGACGCCGAGGGAGTGCGGCAGGAGGTGCGTCACGAGGTCGGTCGGCACCGCGATGCCCTTCAGGGTGGCGAGCGCCGCTCCCAGGACCTCGAGCCAGAACGCCGAGATCAGCAGCGACCAGAAGGCGTTGCCGAACACGGCGCGCACCGACGTCTTCTCGGGCAGGTAGCGGGTGTAGTCGGAGGCGAAGGCCATCCAGCCCAGGCAGTAGGAGAACGTGATCGCGAGCGTCAGCATGAAGGCGCCAGTCGGGCCGCCGACGTAGCTCGCGAGCTTCAGGTTAGTCGGTGCGCCGAGGTGGCCGTGGGCGAATCCGTAGATCGAGACGATCAGGAACACGACCGTCAGCACGATGGCGAGCCAGCGCTCAAGCGTGTGGATCAGGTTGTAGCCGTAGACGGCGATGACGACCTGGATGACGACCATGATCGCGAGTCCAACGGCGAACGACGTCTGGAACAGCCACTGCAGGGCGAACACGCCCAGCACGGTGTTGACGGCGAACCAGGAGAAGCCGGCGAAGAAGTTCAGCAAGCCCGGCAGGAAGTTGCCATAATAGCCGAATGCCTTGCGCGACTGGATCAGCTGCGGCACGCCGTACTTCGGGCCGAACGTGCTGAGGAGGCCAAGCGCGAGCGCGCCGAGTACGTTGCCGATCAGCATGGCGAGCGCGGCCTGCCAGAAGCTCAACCCGAACACGCCGGTCGCGAGCGCGCCGGTCACCAGCGTGGCGAACTCCACGTTGGCGCCGAACCAGAGCGTGAAGATGGTGAAGGGCTTGCCATGCCGCTCATGCGGACCGATCGGCTCGATACCCTTGGGCTCGACCTTGAGTACCTGGTTCTGGTAATCGTACTCGGCGCTCACGCGACCCCTCCGTTTCCGAACGTTCTACGCGCAGTATGCCATAAGGTTCGGTATTTGTCACCTGGACGCGAAAAAACGGCAGGTAACCCACCTGCCGCCCTCGCCGCGCTCTTTCAGGCCTGCACGGCCCGCTTCAGCTCCTTCTGGATGTCTTGCCAGGGGATGTCCCCGGCGAAGCGTACCTGTCCGTCGAAGAGCACCAGCGGCAACTCGAACTCCCCTCGGCGCACCCGCTCCGCGAGCTCGGGGTCCTGGCCGTCCTCAAGGTTGCGGTAGCTGACCGCCGCCTGCCCGGCAAAGCGGAGCCGGACGAATCCCTGCACCATCTCGGCCTGCTCGAAGAACGTCATGGCACTTGGACAGGCGCCGTAGGCGAACTCCTCGCCGTTCGTGCCGATGATCGCCACGTCGATCATGACCGGCTCCCCCTTAGATGTCGAAACCAATTCTGGTGGAGGCGCGGGGGAACTGCCCCCCCGGTCCGCCAGGCCTCAAATCCGGGCATCTACGAGCGTAGCCCTCGCTTTAATCTCGCCTTCGGTGCCTTACAAGGGCGAAGTCACCGTCAGCCAGCTGCAATTGATGTCCGCGCGCCGTCGCCGCGACCGGTGCGCGTAAGTCCGCGAATTGCGTTCCTCCGACGTGCGGACTTCGTCAGAAGGAACGGCTCAAGCGCTCTTAGGCTGCGAGAGCGAAGTTCGAGTCGTTGGCAGTTGTGCCGTTTCCGCTGTTTTACGAGGCGCGGAACCTCGGCTCGCTTCCCGAACCGGATCGCCCGACGTCGATCCTAGTTCGCCCCCAAACTGTGGCGCCTGCTCTTGAGCGCGCGCTCCATCTCGCGTTTCGCGTCGCGCGTCTTGAGGTCCTCGCGCTTGTCGTAGAGCTTCTTGCCGCGGCAGACGCCCAATTCAAGCTTGCAAAGTCCGCGTTCCGTGAAATACATGCGCATCGGCACGACGGTCATGCCGCGTTCGCGCATACTCCCGACCAGCGCGTCGAGCTCGCTGCGATGCAGCAGCAGCTTACGCCGGCGGTACGGATCCACGTTCATGCGATTGCCCTGCTCATAGGGACTGATGTGCAGGTGCTGGACGTAGAGCTCGCCATGCGAGAAAGACGCATAAGCGTCCTGCAGGTTCACCCGCCCAAGTCTCGCCGACTTCACTTCCGTGCCCGTCAAGGCGATACCGGCCTCGATCGTCTCGAGGACGAAGTAGTCGTGGCGGGCCTTGCGGTTGTCGGCGATGATCTTCATGGCGTCTCGCCCGCAGGCTCCTTCGGCGTCTCTTTATTGCCATTCTTGCCGCCTTTGCCGCGACGGCCCGAACGGCGCCTACGATTGTAGTTGCGGCGCGGCTTGCTGTCAACAGGAGGGGTCCCGCCCTCGGCGGCACCCGGGCTGTCTCCCTCCAGGGCCGCCGCCGCCCCCGTGTCGCCGTTACCCAGTTCCAGTCCATCGCTCTGCGCAGCGGTTTGGGCCTCCTCCGGCTGCTGCGATGGCGCTTCCGCCGTCTGCCCCGATCCCTTGCGGCCACCGCGGCGCGAGCGGCCACCTCGGCGGTTGCCGCCGCTGCCGGCATTGCCTGCGTTCGCGCCGCCGCCAGTCTGCAGGCCGTTGGCCGCCTGACCGGCTGCGCCCTGGCGGGCCGCCTGCGGCGCTTCTGCCAGCGACAGCTCGATTTCGCCGTGCTCGACGTCGACGCGCTCCACCCGCACCCGCAGGCGGTCCGCCAGGCGGAAAACGCGGTGCTGGCGCTCGCCGAGGAGCTGGAACTGCTTCTCGTCGTAATGGTAGTAGTCGTCCGTCAGCGAGCTGACGCGCAACAGACCTTCGACACCCAGCGAGACTTCGACGAAGATGCCAAAGGGTGTGACGCCCGTGACGATGCCGTCGAACTCCTCCCCCGTCCTGTCCTGCATGAACTCGACCTTCTTGAGGTCGAGCGACTCGCGCTCGGCCTCGTCCGCCTGGCGCTCGCGCTCCGACGAAAGGCGGGCGATCTCAGGCAGGCGGGCCACCAGGTCCTCACGCCGCTCGTCGCGCATCGGCCGCCGGCGCAGGTGCTCCTTCAGGATGCGGTGGATGACGAGGTCCGGGTAGCGGCGGATCGGTGACGTGAAGTGGCTGTAGAGCGGAGTCGAGAGGCCGAAGTGGCCGATCGCGGCCGTGTCGTAGCGCGCACGGGCCATCGACCGCAACACGACCGCGTTCACGAGGTGCTCTTCGGGCCGCCCCTCGACGCGCGCGAGCACCTCCTGCAGGGCACGCGGGTGCAGCTTCTTGCCGTTGCCGCCCGCGATGTGGTACCCGAAGCGGGACAGGAGTCCCCGGAGGATCTCGAGTTTCTCGGGATCCGGCTCCTCATGCACGCGGAAGAGGAACGGCAGGTTCTGACGCGTCGCGACCTCCGCCACAGCCTCGTTGGCCTGCAGCATGAACTCCTCGATCAGCTGGTCTGCCTCGGTGCGCTCGCGCCGCTCGATCGCGACCGGCTTGCCGTCGTCGCCGAGCTTCACCTTGAAATCGCTGACCGAGAGTTCGATCGCGCCGCGCTCACGGCGGCGCCGGCCCAGGATGTCCTTGAGCCTCGCCATGCCGAACAGGATCGGCATCAGGTCTTCATACTGCTGGTCGGGCGGCTGGCCCTCGAGGGTCTGGTTCACGCCGCTGTACGAGAGGCGCGCCCGGGTTCGGATCACCGTCTCCTGCAGCTGATGGCGCACGCGCCGACCCGCCGCGTCGAAGTCGATGAACACGCTCATGGTCAGCCGGTCCTCCTGCGGCAGGAGGCTGCAGATGCCGTTCGAAAGGCGCTCCGGCAGCATCGGGATGACACGGTCGACGAGATAGACCGATGTGCCGCGGCGCAGGGCCTCGCGGTCCAGCGCCGTCCCCTCGTGGACGTACTGGCCGACGTCGGCGATGTGCACGCCGAGCCGCCAGCCGTCCTCGGTCGGCTGGAGCGAGATCGCGTCGTCGAGGTCCTTGGCGTCGTCCGAGTCGATCGTGAACGTTATGAGGTCCCTGAGATCCTGTCGTTGGCGCAGGTCCTTCTGCGCGACCTCGGCAGGGATCTTCGCCGCCTCCGCCAGCACGTCGTCGGGGAATGCCTCCGGCAAGCCCAGCTTGCGCACGATCGCGAGCACGTCGACGCCCGGCCCGTGGAGTTCGCCGAGCCGCTCGACCACCTTGCCCACCGGCCCGCGGCGGGCGTCCCCGAACACCTCGACGTGGCAGACCACGAGCTCGCCGTCCGCGGCGTCCATGCGCTCGCGATCGGGGATGATGATGTCGTAGGCGTCGCGGCCGTCCTGCGGCCGCACGAACCACGCTCCGCCGACCGACTCGATGCGGCCGACGATCGTGTCGCGCGCCCGCTGCACGATGCGCACGACCTCGCCCGAGCGTCCCTCGAGCCGGCGTACCAGGACCCGGTCGCCATGCATGGCCCCTTTGAGGTGCTCCACGGAGACCCTGAGGTCCTCCCCGTCGCCGTCTTCCGGCACGAACCAGCTGTCGCCGCGCCTGGTGCCCTGGATGCGGCCCGGCAGCAGATCGACGCGGCCGGGCACCGCAAGAGCACCGCGCCGCGTGCGCACGATCTCGCCACGCGAGACCATCTCCTCCATCAGGCGCGCAAATGACGCCTTGCGCTCATCCTTGATCTGGAACTTGTCCGCAAGTTCGTCAGGCGAGATGGGGTGCTGCGCCTCGTCGCGGATGAAGGCGATCAGGCTCTGCCGTGTCGGCAGGTCGGACGGCCGCCGCCGGCGGCTCACGAGGCTCCCCCCAGATGGCGGTTCAGGAACGCTGCGGTTCTACGGACGAACTCCTCCGCGTCGTGACGCGGTATGTGCTCATGAGAAGGAAGCATCTCAAACTCCTTCTCCCGACTGCCGATCCGCGCAAAGAGCAGTTTCGACGCCTCGGGGCGCACAGTCGGGTCGTCCTGCGACTGCAGAACGAGCGCTGGCGCGCGCACCTTCGGGGCTTCGCCTGCGGACTCCCGCGTCGCGCGCACCAGTTCTGCGACGGCGTGCACGGAGAGGCGGTCCTCGGCATCGGGACCAATCTTGACGAACGGGACGATGCGCCACAGATATGGCGCCATGACGGCTGCCTTGCGCTGCACTCCGGCAGCCGGGTTCACGCAGACCAGCGCGCGCACGGGGAAACGCGCCGCAAGATCTACCGCCAGCATACCCCCGAGCGAGAGGCCCAAGACGGCGGCGCCCCCACGCGGGTTCTCCTCCACCAGCTGCATGAGGCCAAGCTCGGCGCTCCGCCGCCAGGCGTGGGCCGTCGCCTGCGCCAGCTCAAAGGGCCCCATGCCATGTCCGGCAAGCCAGGGCGCCAAGACCCTGTAGCCCGCGGTGCCCAGACGCTCCCCAAACGCCGCGAGGTCCGAAGGCTTACCCGTGAAGCCATGCACGAGCAGGACGCCCGGACCGTCCTGCCCCCAGCGCAGGCTCTCTGGCATGCCCCGCTAGAATCCGACCCGCGCCATGACGAGCGAGAGCGCGAAGAAGACGAACGCCAGGATGGCGGTCGCACGCGCAAGGCCCTCGTCAAGGCCGCGCCGCCTGCCGAAGAACGTCTCGCTCGAACTGCCGAAGGAGCCGGTGAAGCCCGGGACGCGCGCCGTCTGCAGCAGGATGCTGACAACCAGGAGGACCGCCACCAGGATGTAGACGATCAGACCCACGGTCTTCAAAAACTGCTCACCATCCAAATCTTCGTTACTTGGCTGAGTGTAGCATCCCCGCACCGCGGCGCACAAGCGAACCGGCATAGCGCTGGGACTCGCCAAGCTCGTCGGCGATGCGCAGCAGTTCATTGTACTTGGCGACGCGCTCGCCTCGCGCCGGGGCACCGGTCTTGATCTGGCCGACGCCCGTCGCGACGACCAGGTGCGCGATCGATGCGTCGTCGGTCTCGCCGGAGCGGTGCGAAACCATCGCGGTGTAGCCGCTGCGCCGCGCGAGAGCCATCGTCTCCAGCGTCTCCGTGAGGGTGCCGACCTGGTTGAGCTTGATCAGGATGCTGTTGCCGGCGCCCTGCCCGATGCCCTGGGCCAGGCGCGCCTCCTGCGTCACGAAGATGTCGTCGCCGACGATCTGCACCTTATCGCCGATGGCCTGGGTGAGCAGCGAGAAGCCCTCGAAGTCTTCCTCGCCAAAGGGGTCCTCGATCAAGATGATCGGGTAGCTCTCGACCCAGCGCCGGTAGGTCTCCACCGCCGCCTCCCGCCCCAGGAGTTCGCCGTTCAGGCGATAGCCTGAGTCCTCCTGCAGCTCGCTCGCCGCGCAGTCGATCGCGAGCGCCACATCGTCGCCCGGCCTTAGACCCGCCGCCTCGATCGCCCGGACCAGGAACTCGATCGCGGCCTCATCGCTCGGCAGGTCCGGGGCGAAGCCGCCCTCGTCCCCGACCGCGGTGCCGAGACCCTGCTTCTTCAGCAAGGACTTGAGGGTGTGGTAAACCTCCGCGCCATAGCGCACCGCCTCGGCGAAGTTCGGCGCCCCGACCGGTGCCAGCATGAACTCCTGCACGCCGATGTTGTTGTCCGCATGCTTGCCGCCGTTGATCACGTTCATGAACGGCACCGGCAGGAGGTTCGCGCCCACGCCGCCCAGATAGCGGAAGAAGGGCAGGCCGGCGGCGTTCGCCGCCGCGCGCGCCACGGCCAGGCTGACGCCCAGGATCGCGTTCGCCCCCAGGTGCGACTTCTGCTTGGTTCCGTCGAGCTTGATCAAGAGCCGGTCCACCGCCACCTGGTCGAAGGCGTCGAGGCCCTGCAGCTCCGGCGCGATCAGCCGCTCGACGTTCGCGACCGCCGTGCGCACCCCGAGACCGTGGTAGCGGGCGGGATCGCCATCGCGCAGTTCCGTCGCCTCGTGCTTGCCGGTCGAGGCCCCGGACGGCACGATCGCACGGCCGCGCGCGCCGTTCGCGAGGCGCACCTCCACCTCGACCGTCGGGTTGCCGCGGGAGTCCAGCACTTCGCGCGCGCGCAGGTCCGTGATCCTGGTCATCTCGAGGCACGCTCCTTCACAATCAGGCTCTCTCCGGTCATCTCGTCGGGCTTGGGCACGCCGAGGATCTGGAGCAGCGTCGGTGCCACGTCGGCGAGGATGCCGTCGCGCAGGCTCTGGCCCGGATCGGCGCCCGCAAGCAGCACCGGCACCAGGTTGCGGCTGTGCGAGGTCCGTGGCCCGCCGCGGTCGTCGATCATCTCCTCGGCATTGCCGTGGTCCGCTATGAGCAGCACCTGCGCGCCCTGGTCGAGCAGGGCGGGGACGAGCTCGGAAAGCCCCTTGTCCACCGCCTCGACGGCGCTGATCGCCGCCGGGATGGATCCCGTATGCCCGACCATGTCGGCGTTGGCGTAGTTGAGCACGAGAAGGTCCGGGCAGGCCTGGCGCACATGCTTGACCGCCTCGGCCGTCAGGGGGCCCGCCGACATCTCCGGCTGCAGGTCGTACGTCGTCACCTTCGGCGACGGCACGAGCACCCGGTCCTCTTTGGCGAAGGGCTGCTCGCGCCCGCCGTTCAGGAAATACGTGACGTGCGCGTACTTCTCGGTCTCGGCCATGCGCAGTTGCGTGAGCCCCGCCCTGCTGACCACCTCGCCCAGGGTGTTCTCCACCGAAAGCGGCCCAAAGGCGCGGGGAATCCGGAAGTCCGGGTCGTACTCCGCCATGGCCGAGAGGCCGAACGCGCCCTCGGGGCGTCTGAACCCGTCGAACGCGGGATCGGCGATGGCGCGCGAGATCTCCCGCGCGCGGTCGGCGCGGAAGTTCCAGAAGAAGAACTGATCCTGGGCCTTCGCCCCGTCATACCAGTCGACCAAGGTGGGCACGACGAACTCGTCGTCCTCGCCGTTCGCGTAGGCCATCTCAAGCGCTTCGAGGGCCGAGCCGGCACGCCGTCCCCTACCCCGCACGATGGCGTCGTACGCCTTCTCCACCCTGTCCCAGCGACGGTCGCGGTCCATGGCGTAGTAGCGCCCGCCGACCGTGGCGATGCGCGCTCCCGTCTCGCGGCAGACCGCCTCCAGGCGCTCGAGGGACTCCCTGGCGCAGCGCGGCGGCACGTCGCGGCCGTCCAGGATCGCGTGCACCAGCACGTCCTGTCCGGCCAGGAAACGCACGAGCGCCAGCGCGTGGTCGACGTGCGCATGCACGCCGCCTGGCGACAAGAGCCCCATCAGGTGCACCCGCGGCGCCTGGCGCAAGGCCAGGAAGACGGGATTGCGCGCCAGCTCCCCCTGCGCGATGGCGCGGCTGATGCGCGGCAGGTCCTGATACACGACGCGGCCGGCGCCGATGTTCAGGTGGCCGACGTTGGAGTTGCCCATCTGGCCGTCCGTCAGGCCGACGGCTTCACCGTCGGTGCGCAGGCGGGCTATCGGCCAGCGCGCCGTCAAGGCGTTCCAGAACGGCGTTTGGGCCTGGGAGACCGCATTCCCCGGCCCTGCCGGGGCGATGCCCCAGCCGTCGAGCACGATCAGCGCCGCAGGTCGTCCGTCACGCATCCACCATCACCTCCAGCATGGCAAGGAAAGAATTCGGATCGAGAGAGGCGGAGCCGACCAGCAGCCCGTCAATCAGGGGTTCGGCCATGAACCCCCGGACCGTCTCAGGGGACGTGGAACCGCCGTACAGCAGGGAGAGCCTCGCGGCCGCCGCGGCGCCGCACCGGCTGAGGACCGTCTTGCGGATCAGCGCCGCGGCGTCGCTGGCCTGCGCCGGCGTGGCCGGCGCTCCGCTGCCGATTGCCCAGACAGGCTCATACGCGATCACGAGCCTGCCCCCAAGTTCATTGGACAGCGCCGTGAGCACCGTCTCCACCTGGGTTTGCAGGCGGGCCTCCCCCAGCCCCGCCTCGCGCTCGGCGGCATCCTCGCCAACGCAGTAGACGGGCGTCAGCCCCGCCTGCCAGAGCGCAGCGATCTTGCGCGCCGCCGCCTGATCGTCTTCGCAGGCGTAGCGCCGCCGCTCCGAGTGGGCGACGAGCGCATAGCCGCAGCCCGCGTCGCGCAGCTGCGCCGCCGAAACCATGCCGGTGAAGGCACCCTGCTCGGCCCAGCCGACGTCCTGGGCCCCGAGTCCGAGCCTCTGGCACCTGCCCCGCAAGGCATGCAGAGTCGTCAGGGGCGGGAAGACGACGACCTCCGCCCGCTCGAGCGCAGGCCTGTCCGCCACGGCGTCCAGCCAGGCCTGCGCTTCGGCGATGGTTTTGTACATCTTCCAGTTCGCCGCAAGGATCGGCATCTCAGTTCTCCACGAGGCCTTCGATACCGGGTAGGAGCCGACCTTCCAGGAACTCGAGCGACGCCCCGCCACCTGTCGAGACGTGGCCGACCCTGTCCGACAGCCCCGAAGCCGCGAGGGCCGCCGCGGAGTCGCCGCCGCCAACCACCGTGTAGCCCGCGCACTCGGCCACGGCCTTGGCGACGGCCAGGGTGCCTTCGGCAAATGCCGCCCGCTCGTAGAGGCCGAGCGGGCCGTTCCAGAACACCCGGCGCGCGCCCAGCACGATATCGCGGTAGGCCGCCTGCGTCGCCGGGCCGATGTCGACGATCATCTCGTCGGACCCGACCTCCTCGACGTTGACGGCGTGCCCCGGCTCCGTGATGGCGCGGGTGGTGACGACATCGATCGGCAGGTGGAATCGCCCGTGGAAGCGGCGCATCAGCCCCCGCGCCACGTCGAGCTCGCCGGACTCGGCGAGCGAACGGCCGATCGGGACGCCGCGCGCGTCGAGGAACGTGTTGCCGAGCGCACCGCCGATCAGCACCTCCTGCGCCTGTTGCGCAAGGTGCTCGATGACGCCGATCTTGTCCGCGATCTTGGCACCGCCCAGGATGAGCACGAACGGCTGCTCGGTCCCGGTCATCAGGAGGTCGAGCGCCTGGACCTCGCGCTCCACGAGCAGTCCCGCGTAGCTCGGCAGGATGCCTGTGATGGCGTGGGTCGAGGCGTGCGCACGGTGCACCGCGCCGAAGGCGTCCTGCACAAAGATCTCGCCGAAGCGCGCGAGTTCCGCGGCGAAGCCGGGATCGTCCTGGGTCTCGCGCGGGTCGAAGCGCAGGTTGTCGAGCAGCAGCACGTCGCCTGGGTTGAGGCGTTTGACCTCGGCCTGGGCGGCGGCACTGGTCGGCAGTCCCTGCGTGAAGCGCACCTCCACCGACAGGAGCTCGGACAGCCGCTTGGCCACAGGGCCCAGGCTCAGCCCGTCCTCGATCTTCCCCTTGGGCCTGCCAAGGTGGGACATGACAACGACAGCGGAGCCACGGGATCGCAGGGTCTCGATCGTCGGCAGGCAGGCGCGGATGCGCGTGTCGTCGCGGATCTGCCCGTTCTCGAGCGGCACGTTCAAGTCCGCGCGCACCAGGGCCAGCCCGACCCGCGGCGCCTTGTGGAGACTGCGCAGGTTCACCTTTACACCCTCTTCGCGATGTAACCTGCGAAGTCGACGAGGCGGGTGGCATATCCCCACTCGTTGTCGTACCACGCGACCACCTTGCCGAGTTCTCCCACCGCAGCGGTCAGGAGACCGTCAACGATCGCGGAGTGCGTGTCGCCGCGCAGATCGCTCGATACCACCGGGTCTTCCGTGTAGGCGAGGATTCCCTGCATCGGGCCCTCGGCGGCGGCGCGGAACGCAGTGTTGAGCTCCTTGGCGGAGGACGGCTTGCGCAGGTGCACCACGAGGTCGATGACCGAGACGACAGGGGTCGGGACGCGCAGCGCGAGGCCATGGAAGCTCTTCCCCACCTCGGGCCATACGGCGCCGACCGCCTTCGCGGCCCCGGTCGAGGTCGGGATGATGTTCATCGCCGCGGCGCGGGCGCGCCTGAGGTCCTTGTGCGACTTGTCGAGCAGGTTCTGGTCGCTCGTGTAGCTGTGCACGGTGGTCATCATGCCCTCCGCGACGCCGAAGCTCTGGTCGAGGACCTTCATCACGGGCAGAAGGCAGTTGGTGGTGCAGGAGCCCATCGAGACCACCTTGTGCTGCTGCGGGTTGAAGTCGTCCTCGTTCACGCCCAGCACGAACGTCGGCGCGGGGTTCCCCTTGGCCGGTGCCGCGAGCACGACATGACCCGCGCCGCCCTCGAGATGCCCTTTGGCGAGTTCGGGGTCGTTGAACCTGCCCGAGGCCTCGAGCACCAGATCCACCCCGACGCCGCGCCAATCGATGCGGGCGGGCTCGCGCTCGTGGAATGCGCGGATGCTCCGCCCGCTGACGTACAGGTGATCGTCGTCGCTCAGGACCTCACCGGGAAACACGCCGTAGTTCGAGTCGTACTTGAACAGATGCGCCATGGTTGCGCTTGCGCCAGGGCCATTGATGGCCACCACCTGCAGATCCGAACGTCCTTCGGCAATTCTCAGCGCGCGACGTCCGACGGCGCCGAATCCGGAGATGCCTACGCGCAGCACCTGAGGACACTTCCTTCTTGTACCAATATGGACAGAGACCGCCCTCATTATAGCGAATGCTACAGTGTAGGCGCCACTTGCGCATTTGGCCACACCGCTTGTACCGATGGCAGGGGCCGGCGGCACTGCCACCGGCCCCTATTGGACGTGTCCCGGCTAGATGTCGAGGTAGAGGTAGTACTCCATCGGCGTCGGCCTGAGGTTTGCGGGGTGCAGTTCCTCGCGCCGCTTGTAGTCGATCCAGGTGTGGATCAGGTCCTCCGTGAAGACGCCGCCCTCGGTGAGGAAGGCGTGGTCCGCCTCCAGGGCCCTGAGGGCCTCGTCGAAACTGCCCGGCACCGCCTTGACCTTCGCCGCGTCCTCGGGCGACAGGTGGTAGATGTTCTTGTCGAGCGGTCCGAAGCCGAGTTCGGTGGGGTCGAGCTGGCGCCGCACGCCATCGAGGCCCGCCATCAGCATGGCCGCGAAGGAGAGGTAGGGGTTGCCGGTCGCGTCCGGCGTGCGGAACTCGATGCGCACCGTCTTGGGGTTTTGCGATGTGATCGGCACCCGCACCGCCGCGGACCGGTTGCCCTTCGCGAACACGAGGTTCACGGGGGCCTCGAAGCCCGGGACGAGGCGGCGGAAGGAGTTCGTCGTCGCGTTCGTCAGCCCTACGAGCGCCGGCGCGTGGCTGAGAATGCCGGCGATGTAGTGCAGCGCGATCTGCGAGAGGTGACCGTAGCCGTCCTGCTGGTAGAAGAGCGGCACGCCGCCCCGGGAGATCGACTGGTGGGTGTGCATGCCGGAGCCGTTGTCGCCGTAGAGGGGCTTGGGCATGAACGTCGCGACGCGGCCGGAGCGGCGCGCGATGTTCTTCACGATGTACTTGTAGAGCATCACGTGGTCGGCACTCGGCGTGAGCCGGTCGAAACGGATGCCGATCTCGCTCTGGCCGGCGGTCGCCACCTCGTGGTGATGGCGCTCCACCTCGATGCCGCAGGCCATCATCGTCCGCACCATCTCGCCGCGCAGGTCGGAGAGCTGGTCGGTGGGCGAGACGGGCGCGTAGCCCGACTTCGGGCGGATGCGGTGCTGCAGGTTGGGCGCTCCGACGTCGCCCGTGCCCCAGTGCGACTCCTCCGAACCGATCGCGAAGAACGACTCCTCGGGGTTGACCTGGTAGCGGACGTCGTCAAAGATGAAAAACTCAAGTTCCGGACCGATGTAGGCCGCATCGCCGATGCCGCTCGCCTCAAGGTAGGCCTCCGCGGCCTGCGCCACACGGCGAGGGTCGCGCGAGAAGCGCTGCATGGCCGGATCGTAGACATCGCAGTTGATCGAGAGCGTCGGCCGCTCGTGGAAGGGGTCGAGGAAGGCGGTCTCCGCATCGGGGACCATGATCATGTCGCTCTCTTCGATTTCGCGGAAGCCGCGCAGGGAACTGCCATCGAACGGCACGCCCTCGCTGAACGCCTCCTCGGCGATCTCCTCCGCGGGCAGGGTGATGTGGTGCCAGGTACCGGGCAGATCGACCAGCTTGAGGTCCACGAACTCGACCGCACCGCTCCGGAGCATCGACAGGATCTCGTCCCTAGTCAAGCCCATCCTCCTCCTCCTGATCGTGATGCTCGCTCAGCACGCGCTCCAGCTCGGCGCGGTTCGACACCGGATAGAGGGAACGCAGGGCATGGGCGGCCATCAGTCTGCTGCGCACATCGCGCTCGGGTTCTGCCGGCTGCGGCGCCTCGACGATGCGCCGCGCCGTCGCCAGCGTCTGGCCGGAGGCCAGGATGCGTTGGATCTCGAGGAGGCGCTGAACCTCGCTCTCGCCGTAGTAGCGTTGCCCACCAGGGGTACGTCGCGGCGAGATCAGGCCAAGCTGCTCGTAATAGCGGATCTGCCGCTCGCTCAGCCCTGTGCGCCTGCTCACGGCACCGATCCCCATCGAGCGGTCCGGCATCCTTGCGCCCCCTCTCTGTCAGATATACTAGGCAGACACCGCAAAAACGGTCAATCTTTTGTCAAGTTTTAATCCGAAACCTAACAAACCTCGCACAAGCTCTCGCGCGGAATCCGATCGATTCCCCTTGACGCGCCCGTTGTGTGTCCATATTGTCTATATAGATGGCTATCTACATACTGGAGGTGCCCAGATGGGCGAAGAGGAGATCGCGGCGGCCCTGGCGTTCTTCAAGGGGCTGGCCGACGAAAGTCGCCTGCGCATCCTCGGGCTGCTCACCGAAAGCCCGCGCAGCGTCGAGGAACTGGCGGCCGCCCTGGACCTCAGGACCCCCACCGTTTCGCATCATCTGCAGACCCTGCGCCGGCTCGGCTTCGTCCAGATGCGGCCGGAGGGCACCACCCACCGTTACCGGCTGGACCTGGGCCGCCTGCAGGAGCTGAGCCGCGAGCTGCTGGCGTCCGAGAAGGTGCGCAGCCTCGCTGCGGCCGACGCGGACGCGGCCTGGGAGCGCAAGGTGCTGCGGGACTTCTTCTCCGGCGAGGAGCTCAAGGAGATTCCGGCGAGCCGCAAGAAGCGCCTTGTGGTGCTTGGCTGGCTGGCGGGCCGCTTCGAGCTGGGCCGCCGCTACCCCGAGCGCGAGGTCAACGAGATCCTGCGCCGTCATCACGCGGACGTCGCCACCCTGCGCCGCGAATTCATCGCGACGGGTCTGATGCAGCGCGAGGAGAGCGTCTACTGGCGCACCCCCGAGCCCGAGGCCTGACATCCAGTCACAACCTGCGCGGGAAGTCGCCTGCCTTATGCGCATGCTAGGCCAAGGCAGGTGACTCCCGCGTGTGGCACATGTGGCAGCTCGCAGTCCCGGTGCCCCATCTCATCTTCCGCACCGCGCTGATCTATCTCGCCGTGCTGCTCGGCATGCGCCTCTTCGGCAAGCGCGAGGTCGGGCAATTCACCCTCTTCGACCTCGCGCTCGTGATGCTGGTGGGCAACGCCGTCCAGCCGGCCATTACGGGTCCGGACAACTCCGTGACCGGTGGCCTCGTGATCATCGTCACGCTCTTCCTGCTGAACCGCCTCGTCAACTACCTCACCGTGCGCAGCCGTCTCGTGCGCGACATCATCGAAGGCCGCCCGACGGTCGTCGCCCGCGGCGGCCACTGGATGAAGCGCGCCCTGGCGCAGGAGGGCCTGTCGCCGGAGGACTGCCTGCCGGCCCTGCGCGACCACGGCGTCGAGAGCGTCGACGAAGTGGACTTGGCGGTCCTGGAGGTGGACGGCACCTTGTCGGTGGTGCCGAAAGGCTCCGGTTTCAAGCGCGGCAACCGCGTGCTGGGCCAGCAGGTCTGAGGGCGGCAGGCGGGAGCACGACAAGACCCGGGCAGGCGGCGTCCGCCCTGCCCGGGTCCCTGGCTCTCCCTAGCGGTTCAGGTCCTGGCGCACGCCGGAGACCATGAAGATCACCGACTCGCCGAGATTCGTCGCGTGGTCCGCCACGCGCTCGAGGTGCTGCGCGACGAACAGCAGGTGCGTGCCCTGATGGATGGTGCGCGGGTCCTCCATCATGTAGACGAGCAGTTCGCGCATCACCTGGCTGTAGAGGTGGTCCACCTCGTCGTCGGTCTTGAGCAGCTCCTCCGCGGCCTGTGGGTCTCGGCGGACGTAGGCTCTGAGGGCGTCGCGCGTCATCCTGAGCGCCAGCTCGGCCATGCGCGGGATGTCGATCAGCGGCTTCATCAGGGGCTCGTCGCCGATGCGCTCCGTAACGCGCGCGATGTCGACCGCGTGGTCCGCCATGCGCTCGAGATCGCCCACGATCTTGATCGCGGTCCCCACGATGCGCAGGTCCGAGGCGGCCGGCTGCTGGAGGGCGATGATCTCGAGGCAGCGGGTCTCGATGTCGAGCTGCATGCGGTCGATCTCGTCGTCGCCGTCCACGATCTGCCGCGCGAGATCGCGGTTGCCCTCCGCCAGCGACTTGACCGACTGTCCGATCCGCTCCTCCACCAAGGTACCCATGCGCAGGATATCCTGCTGCAACTCCTCAAGCTCTTGATGGAATGTGCTGCGCATGACCCTTTCCCTCTCCCTTCTAGCCGAACCGCCCCGTGACGTAGTCCTCCGTCCGGCGATCCTGCGGTCGCGTGAAGATGTCCCGCGTGGGTCCGAACTCTATCAGCTCACCGCTGAGGAAAAAGGCGGTGCGGTCCGAGATGCGGCCTGCCTGCTGCATATTGTGCGTCACGACGACCATCGTGTAGTTCTCCTTGAGGGAGACGGTCAGCTCCTCGATCTTCGCCGTGGCCACCGGGTCGAGGGCAGAGGCGGGCTCGTCCATCAGCAGCACCTCCGGCTCCACGGCCAGGGCACGCGCGATGCAGAGCCGCTGCTGCTGGCCGCCCGAAAGCTCGAACGCGCTCTTCTGCAGCTTGTCGCGGACCTCGTCCCAAAGCGCGGCGCGCCTGAGACTCTGTTCGACGATCTCGCGCAGCCTGGCCTCGGAGCGCTGCCCGTGCACCCTCGGACCGTACGCGATGTTCTGGTAGATCGTCATCGGAAAGGGGTTCGGGCGCTGAAACACCATGCCGACGCGCTTGCGCAGCCGCGCCGGGTCCTGGCCGCGGGCGTAGATGTCATCTCCGTCCAGAAGCACCCGGCCGGAGATGCGCGCACCCGGGACATGGTCGTTCATGCGGTTCAAGGTGCGCAGGAAGGAAGACTTGCCGCAGCCACTCGGCCCGATGATGGCCGTGATGGTGTGTTCCTCGATCTCGACGCTGACATCCTTGAGCCCCTGTGCTGCACCATACCAGAGGCTGAGCTTCTCCACACTGATCTTCGCAGCACTCAACGGAGCCTACCCTCCTGTCGCGCTCCAGCCACCACGGCCGCCACGCCTGCCGCAACCGCGGACAGGAGGAGCAGCAGAGCGGCTGGCCAGAAGGTCCGCGCATCGCGGACCCTGCCCGTGATCTCAAGATACCATAGCGTCGACGCGAGCGTGGTGCCGGCCTGCAGGGCAAGCCGGCCGCGTTCGAGGAGTCCCTGCGCCAGCAGCACCACCAAGGCCGCCTCGCCGAGCGCGCGCCCGGCCACGCCCAGCAGGATGCCCGCCACCTCGCGCCGCACGAAGCCGTAGACGGCCGCCGCGGCCTGGCCAGGCCGCGCCCCGAGCGCCTGCGCCGCCTCGCCCGTCGTCTGGCAGCGGCTGAAGCTCTCCTGGGCCAGGAGCACGGTCTGCGGCAGGCAGAGAAGCGCCAGGCCCGCCGCCACGAGCCCGATGCCGGGCGAAAGGCCGCAGGCGTCGCCCAGCCAGCGGAGCAGGGTCGCGCCGACCACGACGCTCGGCAGCGCGGCGCTCATGCTGAGCGGCCCGCGCCAGCGCCAGCCGCCAGGGCTGAAGGCGAGCGCCCCGCCCGCCGCCACGCCGAGGGCCGCGCTCACCGCCACGGCCGTCAGCGCCGTCAGGACGCTCGCCATGAGCCTGCCGAGGTCCGGCGGCCCTTTGGGCGGCCCGATGCCGCCCAGGACTCCGACCCAGAGGAGAATCGGCAGCAGCTGCGTCAGGCGGTAGCGGGCGAGCCCGCGTCTAAAGGCCATGCGCCGAGTTCCTTGCCAGCCAGCCGGTGAGACCGCCGACCAGTCCGAGCAGCAGGGCGATGCCGCCGAGCGCCAGCACCCAGCGGCCGCTCGGGGGCGCCTGCGGCAGCTCGCCGAGCAGGGTGCCGGCGAGGCTGCCGGACGGGTTCAGGAGATGCGGCCAGCCGTTCGCCCCCCCGACCAGCACCGAGACCAGGGCAGCCTCACCCGCGATGCGCGCCGCTGCCGCCAGCGACATGCGCACCGTGGCCCTGCGCACGGCCTGCCCGATCGCAAGGCCCGCGGCGTCGGGGGTGAGCCCGAGTGCCAGGGCCGCGAGATAGGTGTCTTGCCATGACCTCGCCTCAGCCGCGACGCCCTCCGCCACCAGCGGCATCGTGGCGATACCGAGACCCAGGCCCGCCAGCAGGCAGCCCGGGCCAAGGCCCAGGCTGCGCAAGAGGCCGAGCCCTCCGGCCAGGAGCGCGAAGGCGATCAGGACGCCTGGTGTGCCGGCCAGCAGCGAGACAGCGAACGAACTCCTCCCGCCGAGGCCCACCTGCAACCCGACGCCCTCGCCCAGGGACCCGGCGACCAGGCCGCCGATGCCGGCCACGAGGCCGCTGCCGGCCGCGATGCCGAGGACGCCGTAGGCGCCCGGCGGCGCCCAGACGGCGGACGTGAAGTCGAGATGCGCCACGCCGCCGAGGCCCCAGGCGAGCACCGCCAGGAGCGGTGCCAGCGACAGCAGAAGAACGATCCGCGTCTGCCTCATGGCCCCTCGTCCTGCTTCGCGACCGCCGCCACGAGATCCGCGGCCAGATCGGCCCTGAGATCTCCCTGACGCCAGATCGCATACGCCGCATAGCGCAGGGCGTAGCCCGGCTGCCAGGGCAGGCGCCCCTTGAGGCTGACGATGAGACTGCGCGGCGCGAACGCCAGCTCGACGATGCCGATGCCCCCCGGCAGCGCCTGCACGAGATCGGCCACCTGCCCGCTCGCGAGGGCCGTGAGGGCGCCAGGCCGGAGCCGTCCGCCCGCCAGCTCGCGCAGCCGCGCCCGCAGGCCGGAACCATGGGCTCGCAGCACGAGCTCGATCGGCCGTCGCGGGCCGCCCAGGGCCGTCCAGTTGCGCACCCGCCCGCGCAGGATGGCCTGGAGCGACGAGAGGCTGAGGTTGCGCGGCAGTCCGGGCGCCGCGATGATCGCCAGCGTCGCGAAGGCCACCTGCCGCTGCGCGATTCCGGGCACGCGATAGGGCACGTCGACGAGCGCCAGGTCCGCGCTGCGGCGCTGGAGAGCCGCAAGTCCGTACGACGAGCCGAGCGCGGAGATCGAGACCGGACCGTCGACGAGCACCTTGAGGCCAGGTCTCGCCGCCTCCGCCAGCGGCAAGAGCGACGTCGCGCCCGCGATGCGCAGCGCAGGGCCGGGCAGGCGGCCGAGCACCAGCAGGACGAGCAGCAGGAGCGCCAGACCGATCTGCCAGAAACCAAGAAAGCGCTGCACTAGGAGCCCCCCGCGCTCCCGACCTATGCATCGCCTGGCTGGGCCATGCCCGGCATGCGCAAGTGGAAGGTGCTGCCTGTGCCCACCTCGCTTTCGACGGTGAGTTCGGCGTCGATCGAGAGCGCGAGATGCCGCGCGATGGCTAGACCGAGACCTGAGCCGCCCGTCGCGCGTTGGCGCGAGCGGTCGACGCGGTAGAAGCGCTCGAAGATGTGTGGCAGGTCCGCCTCCGGGATGCCGGGCCCGTCGTCCGCGACCGTCAGTTCCGCCGCTCCGGCCGATGGGTCCACCTGCACGGTGACGTGGCCGCCGTCCTGCGTGTACTTGACAGCGTTGTCGATCAGCGAGATCAGGATGCCCTCGAGGCGATCACGATCGGTGACCGCCAGGGCGCTTTGCCCTTCCACGCCAAGCGCGACGCCGCGAACCTGCGCCTCCGGGCCATAGCGCTCCGCCACCGCCCGCGCCACCTCGAGCAGGTCCACCTTGGCCCGCTCGGGCCGCTCGCGCCCGCTCTCGATCGCCGCCAGGCGCAGCAGGTCGTCGACGAGCAGCGAAAGGCGCCTGGTTTCCTCCGCGATGTGCCGGACAAAGCGCTGGCGGTGCGTCTCGTCGACATCGCCGTCCAGCAGCGTCTCGGCGAAGCCGCCCAGCACCGTGAGCGGCGTCCTGAGCTCATGGGAGACATTGGCCACGAACTGGCTCCTGATCTCGAGCAGGCGCCGCTCCTCCGTGATGTCGTGCACCACGAGCAGCGTGCCGCCCGTGCCCGGTACTGGCGCCAGGTCGATCTGCAACGTGCGGCCGCCCTCGCGCCGCTCGAGCTGGAGCACCTCGCCCTGCTCGACGCGGTCCAGGGCGGACTCGAGCGCGTAGGTGTGGGTCATGGCCAGATGATAGGTCTGCTCCACCTCGGGGGCCCAGACGCCGAAGATGCGCTCGGCTGCCGGGTTGATCACCTGCACGCGGCGGCGGGAGTCGAGCAGGACGACCCCTGCGCGCAGGTTTCGGATGATGGCCAAAAAGCGCATGCGGTCCAGTTCGAGCGCGGAGAGGCGCTCCGCGAGCTGCTGCAGCACGTCGTTGAAGCTTTCCTCGCGCTCCGCGAGGTTGCCGACGGGCGCGTAGAAGCGCTCCGGTTGCTGGCCCGCGGCAAGCGCAGCGAGCGCCCTGAGGGCGAGGTCGAATTCGCGGAGCGCGCGCCGCCGCAGGAGTACGGCCAGGCCCAGCCCGACCGCCAGTCCTGCCAGGGCGCCGAGAAGAAATCCGAGGGCGCTCACGGAGCGAAGCGGTAGCCCACGCCGCGCACGGTCGCGATCAGGCGCGGATGCGACGGCTCCGCCTCCACCTTCTCCCTGAGGTGGCGCACGTGCACGTCCACCGTGCGGGCGTCGCCGTAGTAGTCGTAGCCCCAGACCTTCTCGAGCAGCATCTCGCGTGTCAGCACCTGCCCGGGCCGCTCCATCAGGGCCTGCAGGAGACCGAACTCCGTCAGGGTCAGTTCGCGCTCCCGCCCGTCCACGTAGCAGCGGTGCGCCGCGACGTCGATCTCGACGCCGCCGGCCGCCAGGTGCTCCGTCGGGGGATCGGTGCGCCTGAGCACGGCCTTGACGCGAGCGACGAGCTCGCGCGGCGAGAACGGCTTGCCGACGTAGTCGTCGGCACCGAGCTCGAGCCCGCGCACCCGGCCGATCTCTTCCGTGCGCGCCGTGAGCATGATGACAGGCACGCGGCTCTGGCGGCGCAGGGCGCGCAGCATCGAGACGCCGTCCAGAATGGGCAGCATCAGGTCGAGCAGCACAAGGTCCGGCGACGTCTCGAGCGCCAGGCGCAGGCCCTCCTCGCCGTCCGCGGCCTGGAGCACCTGGAACCCGGCCGACTCGAGGTGGAACGCCACGAGATCGCGGATCGCTTCCTCGTCCTCGACGATCAGTACGGTGCCCTGACGGGCCACCACGGTCCCTCCCCTGCCAGAGCCGACCCTGTCCGGATCATGGCAGACAAAGGTTAAGGTCGCGTTGCGCCCTCGCCGGCGGATCGCGCTTCCTCATCCTGCGGCAGTTCGACCCGGCGCGCGGTGATGTTGGCGCTCAGCACGTTCTGCGCCGTCATCTGTTCCACCATCTGCCGCACGCGGTCGCGGGCGCGGCCGAGGGCGGTCGGCAGGTGATGCCCGAACACGACCGTGACGTCCAGGTGCAGCACGAGCCCCTCCGGCCAGGTCTCCATCGCCACCCGGCGCACCTTCGCGATGCCGTCCACCTCTTCGGCGGCATGGGCCGCGATCGCCGACACGGCCATGTCGTCGATCGTGAAACGGCCGAGGTAGCTCCAGGTCGGCCTGACGACCGACTTCTCGATCACCATCGCCCGGCGCTGCCCGCCGCTGCCGCGCAGGATGAAGCGCAGGGGGTCTACGAGATAACCCGAGAAGGTGCGCTTCACCTCGACGATCGGCGCCGGGATGACGTGCTTGCCCTGCTCGCGGCGGATCTGCTGCGCGTGCAGGATCTCCTCGGGGCTCGCGATGTCCTCGATATGCACCACCTCGGCCGGCTGCGGCAGACCGAGCACCTCGCAGATGCGCCGCACCATGCCGAGCGAGGTGCCGAGCACCAGCACGCGCTGGGGCGAAAGCTCGCCGAGCCGCCTGCGCATGGCCTGGGCGTGCTCGGAATCCGCGAAGATGGCGCGCCGCACGGCGGCCAGCTTGGACGGGGCGCGCTTCGCGGACTCCCCCGCGAGGATCTTGCCCTCGCGCACCAGGAGCCCGTCGTCGATGATCGCGTCGGCGCCGCGCTGGATCGCGACAAGGGACGCCCGGTGGCTCTTGCCGGTACCGCTCGGGCCTACGAGCGCCACGACCTGCAAAGGTCTTCCCGTCCTTCTTTTGGCAAAGCCAAGGGAGCGTGGCTTTTGGCCGCTTCCTGCTCGCATGATAGCAGATGCTGCCGCCGAGGGACTTAAGCGAGGTCCGGCCGCAAGGCCAGGGTGCCGTGCAGGTACACGGGCAAAAGGCGCCTTCGCTCGGGGCGCTCGACCTCCACCAGCACCCGGATCATCCGCTCGGGCATGCCCGGCACGGCCGTCTCCACCGCGCCGAGCAGCGGCACCTCCGACCAGCCGAGCTGGCGAGCCGCATAGGCGGGAAAGGCGGCGTCGAGATCGGGCGTCATGGTGAAGAACGCGGCCACCACCTCGTCGACCGTGATGGCGTTTTTCTCGACGATGGCGGCCACGAGCTCCGCCGTGGCGTCCCAGATCGCCTGGGGACTGTTCTCGCGCGCGATGGTCGCGCCCCGCACCGCATTAACGGCCATCTTCCACCTCTTCACGCATGCTGATCGCAGCCCTGCGGGCTGCCGCGAGCACCTCGGGCAGACCCTCGGCGGTCGCGCAAAGCCTCTCGCCGAGGTCCCGCGTCGCCGCCTCGAGCGCAGGGCTGTTCAAGTCCAGGATCTCCTGCCACAGTCCCGTCGGACTCGTTGCCACGCGCAGCATCTCGAGAGCCGCCGGCCCGAGCAGTTCCCGCGGCGTGTCCGCGAGCATCAGCGCCAGGGCGCAACTGAAGGCGTAAGGCAGGTGCGAGGAGACGGCGACGTGGCGGTCGTGCTCGTCCGGGTCCAGCCAGATCGGCCGGGCCGCGAGCGCCCGCACGAGATCCTCCGCCGGCTGCCGCGGTCCGCCGGCGGGACAGAGGGCAAAGCCGCGGCCGGCGAAGAGGCCCGCCTGCGCGCTTGCTGGCCCCGAGCCCGCATTGCCCGCCAGGGGATGGCCGCCGACGAACGGCAGTCCCCGCTCCTGGGCGGCCTGGCAGATCGCACGCTTGACGGAGCCCGTATCGAGCCAGAGCGGCGCCCGCCACGGCTTGTCCAGCAGGGCGATATTCTCCCTGGGCGGCGCCGCGAGCATGATACAGTCAAAGCTGCCGCCGGGCCGCTCGAGCCGATGCGCGATCGCCCCGGCCGCCTCGGCCGCCGCCAGGTGCGCCGCCGACACGTCGTAACCCGAAACCTCGTGACCCAATGCCGTCAAATCGAGGGCGAGGGACGTGCCGATGAGGCCAAGCCCCGCGATCAGGATCCGCACGCGGCCAATCCCTCCCGTCGATCCTCGGAACGCGCGCTGCGAGCCCGCCGGGGGCCCGAGGCCTACTCCGGATGCATCACGACCTTGCCCCGCAGGCTGGCGGCAACCTCCGCCGGAAAGGCCGTGGCGCGCCGCACGCTGCGGTCGAGGTGCGCGGCGATGAACTCGCACGTCGCGACCAGTTGCCCGTCTTGGCTTAGGCGCAGGTAATGGCGGTAGCGGATCGTCTTCTCGCGCAGTTCGAGAAGGTCGCTGTAGACGGCGACGGTGTCGCCGGGGAAGAGTTCCTTGTGGTAGGTGGCCTCCTGCGTCAGGGCGGCCATGCCGAAGCCGCTCGCCTCGAAGTACGGGCGCCCGAGTCCGAGCCGGGCGAAGAAGCCCCAGTTGGCGGCGTCGAAGATCTCAGCGTAGCGTGCGATGTTGATGTGCCCCATGTGGTCGGCCTCCCAGGGATACACGACGCCCACGTAGGTCGGCTCGAGGCTCTGCTCGTTCAGCGACAAGGCTCCCCCTCCTGGGTCGGGCGCAGGCGAACCAATCGCCCTGCGCCGCAATACGGTACGGAAGGCCGATGGACCTGGGGCGACGCCCCGTGGTCCAGGCTGAAGACCTGTTCCAAGAGGGGCGAAGCGGTGTGTGCGGAATCGCCGGCTGGATCGATTGGCAGAAAGACCTGAGACAGGAGGCGGCCCTCCTCGAGCGCATGGCAGCCGCGTTGACGCCGCGCGGCCCGGACGATGCGGGGCTCGTGCTCCAGGAGCACGCCGCCCTCGGCCACCGCAGGCTGATCGTCGTGGACCCCGAGGGTGGCGCTCAGCCCATGACGCGCCGCTACGGCCGGCGCGAGCTCTCCATCGTGTACAACGGCGAGCTCTACAACACGGAGGATCTCCGGCGGCCTCTGCTCGCGAAAGGCTACCAGTTCCGCGGCCACTCCGACACCGAGGTGCTGCTCGCGGCCTACGCCGCCTGGGGCGCAGACTGCCTGCCCCGCCTCAACGGCATCTTCGCCTTTGCCATCTGGGATCGGCAGGCGGAGGAGCTTTTCCTCGCCCGAGACCGGCTTGGCGTGAAGCCTCTGTTCTACGCCCCGAGGCCGGACGCCTTCCTCTTCGCCTCGGAGCTCAAGGGGCTTCTGGCCCATCCGCTGGTGGCGCCGGAGTTGGATCGCGACGGGCTTGCCGAGATCTTCCTGATGGCACCGGCCCGCACCCCGGGCCATGGCGTCTTCCGCGGCGTCTCGGAGCTGCGGCCGGGGCACGCCTTGCGCTACAGCCGCAAGGGCGTCGAGGTGTCCAGGTACTGGGCTCTCGAGGCGCATGAGCACCCGGACGACGTCGACACGACCGTGAGGAGCGTGCGCGAACTCCTGCGCGACACGATCGAGCGCCAGCTCGTCTCGGACGTCGGCGTCTCGGCTCTGCTCTCCGGCGGGCTCGACTCGAGCGCGGTCGCCGCCTTTGCCACCGCCGCCCTGAAGCGCGACGGAAGGCCGCCCCTGCGCACCTGGGCGGTGGAGTTCGCCGACATGGCGGCGCACTTCAGGCCATCCGACTTCCAGACATCCCTGGACGGCCCCTGGGCCGCGAAGGTCGCGGCCCATCTCGGCACCGACCACCGCACGGTGACTCTGGGCGCGCAGGAAGTCGCGGGCGCGCTCGAGGCCGCGATGCTGGCCCGGGACCTGCCCGGCATGGCCGACGTCGACAGTTCGCTCTACCTCTTCTGCCGCCAGATCAAGGAAGAGTCCACCGTCGCGTTGTCCGGCGAGTCGGCCGATGAGGTGTTCGGCGGCTATCCCTGGTTCGTGCGGCCCGACGCGCTCGCGGCCCGCACCTTCCCCTGGGCTCTGCGCCAGCGCGACCGTCTCGCCCTCCTGGATGCGGACTTCGTCCGCTACCTGGACGCGGACGCCTACGTCGAGCGCCGCTACCAGGAAGCGCTCGACGAAGTGCCGCGGCTGCCGGGCGAGCCTGAGGCGGAAGCGCGCATGCGGGAAATCCTGCACCTCAACATCACGCGATTTCTGCCCACGCTGCTCGATCGCAAGGACCGCATGAGCATGGCGTCCGGCCTTGAGGTGCGCGTCCCCTTCTGCGATCACCGGCTGGTGGAGTACGTCTTCAACATCCCGTGGCCCATGAAGATGCTGCACGGCCAGCGCAAGGGCATCCTGCGCGAGGCGCTGCGCGGCGTGCTGCCGGATGATGTCGTCGACCGCCCGAAGAGCCCGTACCCGTCCACACCCGATCCCCGCTTCCTCCAGACGGTGCGCCAGGGTGCGCTCGCGGTGCTCGCCGATTCCCGCTCGCCGCTCCAGGGGCTCCTCAACCGCCCGGCGATCGAGCGTCTGGCCCGCGCCGACCAGGATCCCTTCGCCTTGCCCTGGTTCTCGCAGCTGATGGGTCTCGCCCAGTGGTTCGCCTATGTGCTGCAGCTCGAGGCCTTCATGCGCCGCGGCCCCGTGACGACGCCATACCGCCCGGTGATCAGGCTCGCGGCGGGCACGGCGGCCGAGGCGGCGAGCGACTAGCGCCCACCGCCCCATGCCACCGCCCCGTTACTCGCCGCGGTGGGCCTCGTCCTCGATCTCGTCGCGGAAGCCTTCGATCGCCTCGCGGCGCCGCCGGTTCTTGTCCTCGATCGCCCCGGCCTGGCCGGACCGCATCTCGTGTTCGTGCGCGGCAAGCGTATCCTCGGCGTCGTCCAGGTTCTCGTAGGTGTCCTCGATGTGTTCCTGGAGCCGCTCGACGTTGTCGGAACGGTCATCGGGCTTCGGCATGGATCATTCCTCCTTTGGGGCCCGCCCTGCCATCGCTGATGCGGGCGCCCCGGCGCATAGCCTGCGCCGCGGCGCCCGACGCATGCGCCGGCAAGGACCTGCGGCCACGGCAGCGAACGCTAACGCAAGCCTGCTCACAGGAAACCTGTCGACGCGGCGCAAAGCCTGGCGCCGCCCCCTGTCCTGCCGCGCCGGCGCATCCGGCCGAGACCGCTTCAGGGAGCTGATCGCTCTGTTCGCCCTGGTCGACGTGAACGCGATGTTCGCCAGCTGCGCGGCCGCGGAGGACCCAAGCCTCCGAGGGCTGGCGCTCGTCGTCGCAGGCGACCCGTCAGACCGGCGCAGCATCGTCCTCACGGCGAGCTACGAGGCGCGCGCCTGGGGCGTGCGGACGGCGATGCCCGTGCGCGAGGCCCTGCGCCTCTGTCCGCAGGTGCGCATCGTGCCGCCCGACCGCCAACTCTACGAGCGTTACAGCCGGCGCCTCTTCGAGGTGCTCCATGACTTCACGCCCGTCGTGCGGCCCGTCTCGATCGATGAAGGCTACCTGGACCTCACCGGCTGTCCGGGCCTCGCCAAGGGACCGCTCCCGCTGGCGGCTCAGATCCGCCGCACCGTGCAGGAGCGCACCGGACTTTTGGTCTCGATCGGCCTCGCCGAGGGGCCGTGGCTTGCCAAGATGGCCGCGGATCTTGCCAAGAAGCGCAGTGAGGGCATACTTCTCCTGCGCCCGGAGGACGTGCCGGACATCGTCTGGCCGCTTGCCGTCGAGGCCTTTCACGGCATCGGCCCCAAAACCGCAGCGAAGCTCAGGGGACTCGGCATTGGGACGATCGGCGACATCGCCAGGGCAGAGCCGAAGGTCCTGGAGGCTTTCGGCGTGCACGGCCGGCGCATGCGCCAGCTGGCCATGGGTGAGGATCGCGGCGGCCTGCCCGAGGAGACAGGGCCTGTCTCAATCTCGCACGAGGAGACGTTCGCCCAGGACATCCAGGACCGCAGGCAGCTCCATCCCATCCTGGTCGCGATCTGCGACCGCGTCGGCGAGCGGCTGCGCCGCGAAGGGTATGTGGCCAAGGGCCTGGGCCTGCGGCTTCGGAACCGGGAGTTCCGGGACTTCAGCCGCCAGGGTCCCCTCCGGGCCCCGAGCGCCCGCGCCGAGGACCTGCGCCAGGAGGCCGAGGCGCTCCTGGCCCGCATGCCCGCCGCCGCGTTCCCCTGCCGCCTCCTCGGCGTCACCGCGCATAGCCTGGAACGGGCCGCCGCGGCCGCCCCCGAGCTCTTTCCCGATGGCGATGCCGAGCGGCGCGACAGGCTCTGGCACGCCGTCACGGCCGTCCGCCAGCGCTTCGGCCCGGATGCCGTCAAGCCGCTCGGCGCCCAGCCGGCCCGCCCACCTCGCCGCCCGCCGAGCGGGTCGGAGAGATAGCACACTATTCCGATCTGTATGCTATACTTTGCGCAGCTCGCACAAGGAGGCTACGCCATGCCGATCGCCGACTCCATCCTCGACCTCATCGGCCAGACGCCGCTCGTCAAGTTGCGCGGCATCTCGGCGCAAACCGGAGCTGAGGTCGTGGCCAAGCTTGAGAGCCGCAACCCGGGCGGCAGCGTCAAGGACCGCATCGCCTTCGCCATGATCCGTCAGGCGGAAGAGTCCGGGGCGCTGCGGCAGGGCGGGGTGATCGTGGAGCCCACATCGGGCAACACGGGCGTCGGTCTCGCGATGGTCGCCGCGGCCGGCGGCTACAAGCTGATCGTCACGATGCCGGAGTCGGCGTCGGTGGAACGGCGCCTGCTCATGGCCGGCTACGGCGCCGAAGTCGTGCTTACCCCTGCCGCCCAGGGCATGAAGGGTGCGATCGCGCGCGCCGAGGAGATCGCCCGCGAGAAGGGCGCCTTCATGCCGCAGCAGTTCGAGAATCCCGCCAACCCCGAGATCCACCGCCGCACCACGGCCGAGGAGATCTGGCGCGACACCGGCGGACGGGTCGACGTCTTCGTGGCGGGCGTCGGCACCGGCGGAACGCTCACCGGCGTCGGTCAGGTCCTGAAGGAACGGGCCAAGACCCGGATCGTCGCCGTGGAGCCGGAACTCTCGGCGGTCCTGTCGGGCGAGGAGCACCACCCGCACAAGATCCAGGGCATCGGCGCCGGCTTCGTGCCAAAGGTGCTCGACCGCTCGCTGATCGACGAGATCATCAAGGTCCCGGACGCCGAAGCCTTCGCGCATGCCCGCGCCCTGATGCGGGAGGAGGGCATCTCGGCCGGCCTCTCGGCGGGCGCCGCAGCCTTCGCCGCCAGGGCAGTCGCCAGGCAGGCAGGCATGACGGGCAAGCGGATCGTCGTCATCCTGCCGGACACCGGCGAGCGCTACCTCTCCACGCCGCTCTTCACGCCGCCGTCCTGAGCTCCGCCGTCCGGTTCGGCCGTGGGCGGCAGGACAAGGCGGACGGTCGTGCCCTGGCCCTCGGCCGACTCGATTTCGAGCGTCGCGCGATGCGCCTCCGCAATCTCCCGGGCGATGGCGAGGCCGAGGCCCACGCCACCGCCCGCGGCCCGCGCGGGATCTGCGCGGTAGAAGCGTTCGAAGGCGCGCTGGCGGACCTCTTCCGACATGCCCGGGCCCTCGTCCCTCACCTCGAGGGCGGGACTCGGGCCTTTCCTTGTCGCGGCGACGTGCACGCTGTTGCCCTCGCCGCCGTACTTGATCGCGTTGTCCACCAGGATCCAGAGCAGCTGCTTCAGGAGGTCCCAGTCGCCCTGCGCCGGCACCACCTGCCGCGTCTCGTCGACGACGCGGGGCGCCCCGGGCAGGGCCTGGGCCTCCGTGACGGTCTCGCCGACAAGCTCGCCGAGGTCCATGCGGCGGGGCTGCAGGCGCAGGCCCTGCGCCCCGCGCGCCAGGAAGAGGAGGTCCTGCACGAGGCGCTGCATGCGCGCCGCCTCCCGGCTGATGGTGGAGACCGCCTCCTCGCGCACCTGCGGGTCCGAGCCGGCCCAGCGCTGCAGCAGTTCGGCATAGCCGGAGATCACCGCGAGGGGCGTCTTCAGCTCGTGCGAAGCGTCCGAGACGAACCGCGTCTGGCGGGCGAAAGCCGCCTCCAGCCTGTCCAGCATGCGGTTGAAGGCCTGGGCCAGACGCCCGAGCTCGTCGCTCGGACTCGCGCCCTCGAGGCGCCGAGAGAGGTCGCTGTCGGAGATCTCCGTGGCGAGGTTCGTCAGCCGCTCCACCGGCCTCAGGGCGCGCCGCGCGAAGAAGAAGCCGACGAGCGCCACGAGCACGAGACCGGCCACGCCGCCCTCGATCAGGAGGGTGCGCAGCAGTTGCAAGGCGCCGAAGCTGGCGGCCAGGCTGACCGACACCTGCACAGCGGCGAGCAGCAGGCCGTGGTAGATGATCGGCAGGCTGACGTAGCTCGCCGGGTTGCCCTTCCACGTGATCATTTCCTGCACGGACTGCGTGATCGTCACGGGTACCGGCAGCGGCTGCGATGCCGCCACCACCGTCCCGAGCGGACTCACCACCTGCACGGCGATCTCGTCGGGCCGCGCGCCGAAGAGGTAGGCGCTGCTGTGGGCTTGAACGACGTCGAGGTCGCCGCCCTGGGCCAGCAGGTTCTGGCGCGTGGCCTGGGCGGTGGTCTCGGCCGTACGCATGGCCTCCTGCACCACCTCGTTGCGCAGGAGGGTGAAGATGCTGGCGCCGAGCGCCAGCAGCACCACGGCCATGGCGGCCGCGATGAAGACGGTCAGGCGGGCGCTGAGGCTGCGCACCGCTCCAAAACCCCTAGACAAGCCGGGTCAGCGGGCTTGCGCCGGGCGAGTCCGCCTCCCGCTGCATCTGGTACGTCGGGAAGCCGTCCGGTGGGCGTGAGACTTTGCGCCGTGCGAGAAGGTTCATGGCGGCGCTCGCGTCCGCGTGCCCAGGGTGCCCACGTCGGGGGCGGCAAAAAACTCCCGCGCTGCGCCTTGGCCGGTCGATGCGGCCGCACGCCGGATTCGGGCATGGAGGACTCGACCGCGCGCAGCGGCTGAAGTACCTCTGCTTCAGGCGGCGCGAGGCGATCGGGCCCCCGGTCTGGCTCCAAGGGGCGTCGGCGGCGGCGCGCAACGGTGCGGCGCACCTCGCGCGCCTTCGCCTGTCACGTTCCGGGCTCTCGTATCTGGTCGTGCGCTGCGTCTCGCTCCCTCCCCGAATGGACGTCGACTGCCGGGACGTTGTGGGCAACATGCGCTGTCCTCTTCCCCCTCAGCGGTTACGCCCCCGGGCCCTCCTCGCGCAGGACGTAGCCGACGCCGCGCACCGTGTGCAGAAGGGTCTGCTCGAACGGCTCGTCGATCTTGCTGCGCAACTGGTAAATGTAGACGTCCACCACGTTGGTGGTGCCGTAGAAGTCGTAGCCCCAGACATGCTCGAGAATGGCCTCTCGAGACTGCGGGTGGCCCTGGTGCCGCATCAGGTATTCGAGCAGGGCGAACTCGCGCTTCGTCAGCTCGATCGGCCGCCCGGCCCTTTGCACGCTGCGCTCGAGCCGGTCAAGACGCAGGTCCGCGACCTCGAGCACGTCCTGTACCGGGCCCTGCTGGCGCCGCACCACCGAGCGGATGCGCGCCAGGAGTTCCTCGAGCTTGAAGGGCTTCGTCAGGTAGTCGTCGGCGCCGAGATCGAGCCCCTGCACCTTGTCCTCCGTCCGGTCGCGGGCGGTCAGCAGGATCACCGGTACGCCGGAGCGGCGGCGCACGGCCTGCAGCACCTGCATGCCGCCGAGGCCGGGCAGCATCACGTCCAGCAGCACGAGGTCCTGATCGGACGAAGCCAGGCGCAGACCTTCCTCGCCGTCGTGGGCGACGGTCACCGCGTAGCCCTCGTGCGTGAGGGCGAGCTCAAGATAGCGGGCCAGATCGCGGTCGTCTTCCACCACGAGGATGCGCACGACGAAAACCCCCCTCAGTGCTGCGTCAATTCGTCTGCGGGATTCCCTCGACGAGACCCTTGGCGGCCTCGATCCAGCGTGCGCGCAGCGGCAGCAGGGCCGGCGCCAGGCGCACGGAGACCACAAACGGGCGATCGCCGCCCAGGATCTCGCTGTACGGCAAGTCGCGCAAGGCCCCTTCGATCAGCCTGAGGCCCCCCGCGACATCGAACGAGCGGACCACGCCAAGGGCCGGAACGTCGATGCGCACCGTCACGGCGCCATCCTCGAGGCTCGCGCCGAGCAGGTAGATGTCCTCCTCGGCCCCGAGCCGCATCACCGACGGCACCAGGTTGACCGCCGCCGTCGTCGTGGCGGCCACAGCGCCCTGCAGCCCTTCGATCTCCTCAGGCGTCAGGACCGGCATGCCGACGATCTGGTCCAAGGTCCCGGGCAGCAAGGTCTTCGCGATGTCTTCCATAGGAATTCTCCTCTTTTCCGTCTGATGCTGTCCTTAAGGTACCGCAGGGAATGGCCAGGGTCAGGCCCTGCCTTCGCTCGGCCGCACGAAGTCCATGCCGCTGATGCGCAACTGGCTGATCTGCAGGCAGAGGTAGCCTTCGCCGACGGCGGCCAGGGTGCCGACCAGCGCTCCCGCGGCGAAACCCGCGAGCGCGTAGGCTCCCGCGAAGAAGCCTGCCGCAATCAGCGTCGCCACGATCGTGATCAAAAAGCGCAGCCACACGGCGATGCTGCGCTGGTCGACGGCATTCGGCAGGAGCGCCCAGCCGAGCAGCCCGACCGACCGGATCATGAGCATCAGGCCAAGCGCGAGCGGCAGGCTCCAGACGGCGATCGCGCCCTGCCCCATGCCGAGCAGCCAGCCGCAGGCCACGCCTGCCCAGCCAACACCCGTCACAAGGGCGCTCGGCATGAACCAGGCCAGAAGCTTGGTACCCATGGGTCCCGGCGTCTGGGACCAGAGCGGCGTCGCAAGGATCTGGCCGAAGTTCAGCGAGGCGGCCGCCGCCCCCGTCAGCACCATGACATAGGCGACAAATCCCGGCACCACCTCCCACGGCACGCCGTGGGGCAGCGCGAGGGCGCCGGCGACGCAGGCGGCGACCCAGCCGAGCACGATGAGCGGCGCCGTCAGTGGCCAGAGCGTGCGGTAGAGGCGTGCGAGCTCTACCCCGAAGAGGGCGAAATCGCCCCGCCCTGGCCAGTCGCGGCGCCGGTAGCGACGGCGGCGGGCCCGGCTGGGGACCCCGCTGCCTAAAGCGGGCTGCTGGCGTGCGAACAGGCCGCGGCGTCCAGCGAGGACGGGCAGCGCGCTCCAGTCGACGCCGCGGCGGACGATATTCGGCGCCAACATCACCATCGCAGCCACGCTGAGCGCGGCCAGGACGCCGAGGATGACGAGAGCCGGGCCCTGGCCGTGCAGGGCAGCCACCGACACTCTGGTCGGCCATGTCGCGGCCAGGGCGGCGGCAAGTCCGGCCGTGCCGTCCCGCAGAAGCGCCAAGCCGGCGTAGAGCAGGAGGCCGGTCAAAAGGACCAGCAAGGCGTAGCGCAGCCACCTGCCCCATCGTCCCAGGCCGAGCAGGATGTAGCGGATCGCCATCGCCGCGATCAGCGCGAGCCCGACCCCGTAGAGCAGGACGCCCCAGGCGACGTCTCCCGAAGCGGCCATCTGCGGCACCCAGAAGACGGCCACGACGACGAGCAGGCGCAACTGGGAGACGGCCTGGCGCACGAGAGTCCAGACCACGATGCGGTCGGGAGCGATCGCACTCGGCACGACGAGCGCCAGGTCGGCCGGACGCGCCAAAAGGCGCCTCCGGCCGCCGATCGCGCCGAGACCGAGCAGAAGCAGCCATAGGGCCACGGCGTAGACCGACGCCGCATGCGCGAAGTGCGGCAGGCCCCGGCGTCCCTGCGTCAGGATGAAGACCATATAGGCGAGCACGAGGACGTAGACCAGGAGACGCCCGCGCGCGCGCGCCAGCTGACGCAGCTGCGCGAGCAGGGTCCGCCACTCGAGGTAGAGGAGCGCGTTGTAGCCGCTCATTCCGCTTCGGTCAGCCCGAGGAAGGCCTCCTGCAGGCTCCCGGACTGCGCCGTGATCTCCTGCAGGGTGCCCTGCGCGATCAGGCGGCCGCGCTGCAGGATGACGACGCGGTCGCAGATCTCCTCGGCGCTGCTGAGGATGTGCGTCGAGAGCAGCACTGCCGTTCCCTCCAGCTTCACCTCGCGCAGAGACTGCACGAGTTCGCGCTGTCCCGCCGGGTCCAGACCTACCATCGGCTCGTCCACCAGCAGAAGCTTCGGCTGGTGCAGGAGCGCGCAGGCGATCAGGAGTTTCTGCTTCATGCCCTTGGAAAGTGCGCCACCCACCCTGTCCGAGACTTCCTCCAGATGCAGGCGCCGCAGGATGGCCCGCCCCGCCGCCTCCCAGCCGGGCGCAAGGCTGTAAGCCCTGGCCACGAAGCCGAGATGCTCCTCGACCGTCAGCAGCGGGAAGACTTCAGGCTGTTCAGGCACGAAGCCGACGAGGGCCTTCCGCCGCTCGATCGGCACTCCGTCCAGGTAGGCCCGCCCGGACGTCGGATGAACGAGGCCGGCGAGCGCGTGCAAGGTCGTCGTCTTGCCGGCGCCGTTCGGCCCAAGCAGGCCGACGATCTCGCCCGGCCGCACCTCGAAGCTGAGATCCCCCACTGCGGCGACGTCGCCGTACTCCTTGCCGAGTCCCTCGACGCGAAGGCCGTCCATAATGCGCTGTTGTCCTCCCCAAAGGCGGGAACCTGCCGCAAGGCCGCCCCAGTCATGGACCTAAGTCTGGTATGGCGGACGGACGTCTGTCAACGCCGCCTAATGTCACGCGCGCCCGAGTGCGCTAAGATGCTTGCATGTCCAGACTGAGACTCCCTTACCCGCCGGCGCTCGTCGTCCTCATTCTTTCCACGGTGCTGATGGTCTCTGGCTTTTCCATGCTCTGGCCTCTCGTGACGCTCTACGTGCACAGCCGCCTGGGCCTGCCGATGAGCTGGGCCGGCGCCGTGCTGCTGGTCCAGTCGGTGGCGAATCTCGGCGGCAACCTGCTGGGCGGCCCCCTGTTCGACGCCTGGGGCGGTCGGCGCTCCATGCTGCTCGGAGCCGGTGCGGCGGCGCTTGCCGCCTTTGGCATGGCCGCCACCCACGGCCTCTACCCGTACCTCGTCATGACCGTCGTCCTCGGGGTGGGCACGGGCCTCATCTACCCCTCGATCAATGCCTTCGCCGCGCAGGTCTGGCCCGAGGGGCGGCGCGCCGCCTTCAATGCCATCTACGTCGCCTCCAACGTCGGCGTCGCTGCCGGCTCGATGGTCGGCGGCCTCCTGGCGCAGGTCCACTTCTGGCTCGCCTTTACGGTGACGGGAAGCCTCTTGCTGCTCTACGGCCTCTCCGTGCTCTTCGGCATGCGCGGGGCGGCCTTCAGCCAGGCTCCCGCCGAAAGGCGCCTCGCCAAGTCCCTGCAAAAGCCCCGAGGCAATTCGGGCCTCGCCACTCTTGCACCGTGGCTCCTGGCGCTCGGCCTGTTCCTCGACTGGACGGCGTACGTCCAGTGGCAGACGACGGTCGCCGTGCACATGCAGGTGCTCGGCTTCTCCATCTCAAGCTACAGCATGCTCTGGACCTTGAACGGCCTGATCATCCTTGCGGGTCAGCCCCTCGCAAGCTTCGTGACGCGCCGCCTGCCCAGCATGAAGCCGCAGATCCTGCTCGGCAACGTTCTCTTCATCCTATCGTTCGCGCTGCTCGTCTCGGCGCGCAGCTACGCCGCTTTCCTCGGCGGTATGGCGCTTACGACGCTCGGCGAAATGTTCGTGTGGCCGGGCGTGCCGGCGGCGGCCGACCGCCTGGCGCCGGACGGCCGGCGCGGACTCTACCAGGGCATCGTCAGCGGCGCAGCCTCCACCGGGCGGGCGGCGGGCCCGCTGTTCGGCGGTCTCCTCTACGACCGCTTCCCGACCAAGGTGCTCTTCACGGTGATGATTGCGATCTTCGCCATCGGCCTTGTCGTACTCAGCGTCTACGACCGCTTCCAGCCGGCAGGCGGCAGCCCCGGCGATGCCGTCACCGCCTCGTCCCGGTAGCGGCGGGGCCAGCGTCGGCGCTAGTCCTGGCGCCCTCCGCCGCTCCCGGCGCCGGAATCGGCCGCTTGCAAGTCCTTCCTTGGCTTGCCGGAGTGGGCCACCTCTACGGTCTCGCACGTCGCCATGCCGTCGCCCACCAGGTCCAGCAGCGTAGGCAGAAATCGTCCGATATACTCGGTGGAGTCCACGATCTCCACGAAAAGCGGCAGGTCGGACGGAAGATCCAGCAGCCCTGCCGTATGGATGCGGCTTGCGGCGCCAAATCCGTCGATCGCCCGATGCACCGTGCACCCGCCATGCCTTCGCGCTTGGCGGCCAGGACGATCGCGTGCCAGAGGCCGCGATCGTGCCGCGTCCGACTCGCCGATGTAAGCCCGCAGGCGCTCGGCAACGTCGTGCTGAGCGTCGGCGGCGGCGCGGCCTTCGCCCTGCTCAGGGCAACGTTGCCATGAGGGGGCTACGCGACTTTCTTGCCATCGAACTCCGACATTCAGCGGAGGCCTTCACCGATGAATGATGCGGTGCTTTCCCGGCGCCGCAACCGGCAAGCCGACGACGATGACCGCAAGAGCAGGCGTAACCAGCGGCCGATTGGGCGACTTCACCATCTTCGGCAACCTGATGGCGCAGATCGCCCTGGTGCGCCAGGGCGATCTGCGGTCGCGCTCGGGCTGGTCCTCGGCGAGGCGCTGGCCGGCCTTGCCTTCACCCTGCTCGGGGTGGGCACCGCAAGGCTGCTGGAGCGCCGGGCCTGATCTCCGCCGGGCCACAAGATCCCAACCAAAGACGGTGCGGACGGCGGGCATCGGCCCGCCGTCCGCACCGTCACGTTTCGCCTAGGAGGACTTTTCGGCTTCCGCCACCTCGACCTTGGTCACCGCGATGTTCACGATGGCGTTCTCGATGCCGATGTTCTTCGCCAGGGCGTCCTTGACCGCTGTCTGGACGTCGCGCATCGCCTCCGGCAGGAAGATGCCGTAGGGCACCGTGAGCTCGAGGTCCACCACAAGCTTCTTGTCCGGGCCCTCCTTCACGCGGATGGCGCTGCCCAGCAGAAAGCGCCTGTTCACCCGCGCCGCGCCTTCGCCCGTCTCCTTGATGGCCAGTTCGACCACGGAGCGGACGGCGGTCTCCTCGATCGAGAGTTCGCCGCCCGACGTGGTCTGCAGCTTGATGTTCATGGCAGCACCCCCCAGTTCTTGTCCTAGCACAAGTCTACACCCGTGTTGCCAGGAACAGCACCAGGGATCAGCGGCCCAGCCGGCTCCGGCTGACGAGTCGCCTGGCGACGATGTTGACGATCACGATCAGCAGGAGGAGCAGGAGACCTGCTGCGTACGCGAGCGCCTGAGCCGGCGCGAACGGTTCGTTGATGTAGGTCCAGACCACATAGGTGAGGTAGCCGATCGGGGAGTGCGTCAGCTGGAGGTTCGGCATGTAGTTGGACCAGCCGGCCGTATAGAGCAGCGGCGCCGTCTCGCCGATCGCAATCGACAGCGCGAGCAGCACGCCGGTGACGACGCCTGGCAGGGCCTCGCGCAGCGTCACGCGCCAGATCGTCGTGGTCTGGCTGGCGCCGAGCGCCATGGACGCCTCGCGCATGCCGCGCGGCACCTTGCTGAGCGCGGTCTCGGTCGAGCGCACCACGTAGGGAACGCCGATCAGCGCAAGGGCGATGGCTCCGGCCAGGGTCGAGAAGCCCCAGCCCAGGCCGAGCACCAGCGTGACGTAGCCAAAGTAGCCGATGACGATCGACGGCACCCCGGCCATGACGTCGGTCGTGAAGCGGATGAACTGCGCAAAGCGCCCGGATGGATCCACCTCGCCCACGTAGACGCCGGCCATGATGCCGAGCGGGCCCGCAAACAGGATGCCGAGCCCCACGACGTAGAAGGTGCCGACGATGGCGTTTGCAAGCCCGCCGCCCGTACCGACGGTGACCTCCGTGAAGAGGCTCGGCGTAAGCGCGGGCAACGCATGACTCACGACGAGCCAGAGCATCCCGATCACCGGCACCAGGATGATGAGGCCCATGAGCACCGCCAAGCCCAGCATGATGCGGTCCTTCAGATGCCGCCACGCGACGGTCACTGGGCCTCACCGCCCTTCTTGACGGCGCGGGAGAGCAGGAGCCGCGCCGGGACGTTGACGAGGATGCTCATGACGAAGAGCACCAGCGCGATCTCGGCCAGAGCGTGGACCGCCATGCCCGTCGGGTCGGTCATGGCCGAGTCGAGCTGCGACACGATCGTCGCGGCCATGGTGCCGATCGGGCTGAAGATGTTCTGCGGCAGGTAGTTGACCGCGCTGCCGGACACCATGAGCACCGCCATCGTCTCGCCCAGTGCCCGGCCGAGGCCCAGGATCACGGCGCCGAAGATGCCGCTCGCCGACCACGGCAGCGACACGGCGCGGATCATCTCCCAGCGCGTCAGGCCGAGTCCGAGCGCCCCTTCCTTCGTCTCGCGCGGCGTCTGGCGGAGCACGTCGCGGGTCGTCGCCGCGATGATCGGCGTGATCATGACGGCGAGCACGAGCCCTGCGGCGAGAAGTCCCTGGCCGGAGCCGATCGGGCCCCGGAAGAAGGGGATGAAGCCGAAGACCGCCTGCAACCAGGGTCCGAGGTCCCGGCCGATCCAGGGGATCAGCACCGCGATACCCCAGAGGCCGATCACCACCGACGGGATGCCTGCCAGCATCTCGACGACGAAGGAAAGGCTTTCGCCAATCCGCCACGGCAGGTACTCGACGAGCAGGAGGCCGATGCCGACGGCGAGTGGCACCGCCAGCAGCACCGCGATCAGGGAGCTCAAAAGGGTGCCGAGGATGAACGGCAGGATGCCGTACGCGGCGCCGGCGGGCGCGACGACGCCGTTGTGGTGGCTCAGGGAGTTGCCGTAGAGGTTGCCGATGTTCCAGCTGATCGACGTGAGGAAGTGCCCGCCGTTGTAGAGGATCGACGGCCACGAATCGCGCAGCAGGAAAATGAGAATCGCCGCCATGGCCACGAGCGAGCCACCGGCAATGATGCCGGTGGCCACCCGCATGACTCGGTCCAGGGCGCGCACTTTGCCGGGCGTCGCCATCACCCCACGAGGAGTTTCGCCTTCGGGACTACTTAACCTTCGCGATCTGCGCCTCGCTCAGCTTGACGATGGCGGAGGGCAGCGGGAGGAAGTGGACCTGGTTCACGTAGGAGGGCTGGTTGCCGGTCGTGAGCGCCCAGGTGAGGAACTGGCGCACCGCCTTGGCCGTCGCCGAGGACGACTGCTTCGCGTTCACGATCGCGTACTCGTAGTTGATGATCGGGTAGGCGCCCTGCGCCGGGCCGTAGATCAGCGAGACGCGCTCGTCCTTGGGCGTGGTGCCGACAAGGCTCTGGGCTTCGGTGGAGATCGTCTGCGCGGTCGGCAGCACGAACTGGCCGGCCTTGTTCTCGATCGCCGCGTAGCCGAGACCGTCCTGGACGGCCTGGTTCAGGAACGAGATGCCGACGTAGGCGATGCCGCCCTTGTTCTGCTGCAGGGCCTCGACCATGCCGCCATTGCCCGTCGCGCTGATCGAGTTCGGCACCGAGGGCCATGAGATCGTCGTCGCGTACTGCGGTCCCTTGGAGGAACCCCAGGTGGTCGGGTTCGAGAACGAGAGGTACTGCGAGAACAGGAATGTGTCACCCGAACCGTCCGCGCGGTGGATCGGCACGATCTTGAGGGCCGGCAACTGCACGCCGGGGTTCAGCGCCTTGATCGCGGAATCGTTCCACATCGTGATCGAGCCGGTGTAGATGCCTGCGATGACCTGGCCGGAGAGGTGCAGGTGCTGCTGGTTGAGACCGGGCAGGTTGTACATGATCTGCTGCGCCGAAATCGCGAGCGGGATATTGAGCATGCCAGGGTCGGCCTGCATCTGCGCGTTCGCCATGTAGGCGTCCGACGCGCCGATCTGCACGGTGCCGTTCACGGCGTCCGAGATGCCGGTACCGGAGCCTGTGCCCTGCGGCGTGATCTTGATGTTCTTGTGGGTCTTCGTATACGCGGGAGCCCAGATCTGGAAGAGCGGGTACAGAAGCGTGGACCCGGTCTCCTGCAATGATACCGGACCCTGGCTTGCCGTCGAGGTCGAGCCGCAGCCCGCGAGCGTCAGGGCGAGCGCGCCGACCAGTGCCGCCGCAAGACCGCCACTGCGCAAGGAAAACGTCACGCGTAGCCCTCCCTTGGTCGTTCGAGGGCAGCATACACGCGCTCTGTTACGGCCAAGTTAAGTCGCGCGATTTTCAAATGAGCGGCAGCTAAGCCCCGGTCGACACGACCTTTGCGGCCACCTCCGTCTTGCCGAACCAGAGGACGAGCAATAGCGCCACAAGCGAACTCGCGATGCTGACCAAAAACATGGCCTGATATGCCCCATGCGATACGGCGATCACCTGGCCCGCGAGCGGCGCCGCCACCATCAGGCCGAGCGACTGCACGAGGTTGGCATTGCCGTAGAGCGCGCCATGCAAGTGCGCGGCCATCTCCTTGGCGTCGTCCTCGCTCAGGCCGCGCCGCAGGTGCTGGCGCAGCATGTCGGCGGCCAGGGGATAGCTCGTCACCTGGATGCCGCCCCAGGCAAGGCCCGCGACAAAGAGGAGCATGAAGGCCTCGCTGACGGTCGTGAGCCAGAGTCCGGTCGATGCCGCGAGCGCAAAGAGCGCAAGCGTCGCTCCGAGCAGGATGCGCGCATCGTGCCGCTCGTAGAGGCGGCCGAACCAGAGCGAGACGAAGATGCCCGCCACCGTGAAGACGGACATGCCGAGCGCGGAGTCGAGCAGGCTGCCGTGCAGGGAGTGCTCCATGTACGGCGTGAAGAAGCTGGCGATCGCCTCGAAACTCAGCCACCAGAGCCCCTGCGCGACGTAGTACTTGAGCAGCGCCGGGCTGCGCAGGGCGGCGGCCGCACCCCGCGCCGGGCGCTTGGGCGTCTCGCTGCGCTCCTTGGCCGTGAACGCCGTCCAGAGGCCGCCGCCGAGCAGGATCACCGCGCCGAGCACGAAGCCCAGCACGTGGCTCACAAGCTCGTACACCAGCGGCACGACAAGGAAGGCGATCAGGTTGCCGAGCGTCCAGAGCAGGTTCAAGATGCCCGACGCCTCGCCGTAGTCCTTCTCCTCCACGCGGTCCGGCATCATGGCCTGGTAGGGCGTCGGGCTGAGCTGCTGGAAGAAGTAGAAGAGAAGGGTCGCCGCGATGGCAAGCGTCAGGCTCTTCGTCAGGTAGAAGAGCATCAGCATGATCGCCGCACCGGGGAACGCGACGAAGAGATAGGGACGGCGCCTGCCAATCCTGGTTGGCGTGCGGTCGGAAAGCCAGCCCGAGAGGGGGTTCAGCACCACGCCGAACAGGCCCTCCGCGCCGAGCACCGAACCGATCAGCTGCGTCGACGGCGTCAGGGCGCCGAGCATCGCCGCCGTGAAGACCTTGTTCATGCCCCAGCCGACGTTGCGTCCGAGCCCTGCGAGTCCGAGCAGCCACACGTAGCGGCGCTCGCGCTTGTCCAACGGTGAGCCCTCCTGTGACGGTGCCTAGTCTTGGCGGTTCCGCTTGCCCATGTGCTCGATCAGCAGGTCCGGGCGGTTGCTCGCGATGCCATCCACGCCGATCTCCTGGCAGAAGGCGAACTCCTCCACGGTGTCCGCCGTCCAGATGGAAAGATGGAGGCCATGGGCGTGCGCTGCCGCCACCTCTTCACGGCTCACCGTCTCGAGCGCCGGCAGCAGGATCTGCGCGCCGGCCTTCTCCGCGAGCAGCCACGGCTCGATCGGCGCCCCGGCGTAGAGCACGCCTGCCGTGAGCCCCTGGACCTGCTCCGTGAGCGCACGGATCAAGGCGTGGCCGAATGAGATCGGCCAGAGCCGCTCGCGCAGTTCGGGACGCCCGCGGTAGAGCGCGATCAGGCCCGGGACCGCCTCGGGCGTCTTCACCTCCACCACGACGGGCAGAGCGACCGCCTCGAGCACCTCCTCGAGGGTCGGCACCCGCTCACCGTCGCCCGCGTCAAGCGCCTTGATCTCCCCGAGGGTGCGCTCGCGCACCGGTCCTTTGCCGTTCGTCGTGCGGTCGAGGGTCGCGTCGTGGACCACGACGAGGGCGCCATCGCGGCTCCGGTGCACGTCGCACTCCACAAGGTCCACGCCAAGTTTCTCCGCGGCCCGAAACGCTCTCAGGGTGTTCTCCGGATGCTGTCCCGAAAATCCGCGGTGCGCGATAAGCCACATGAACGTTTGCCACCTCGCCGCTCATTTCGCCTCGCATCGGCGTGTTCCTGGCGGGGCCCGCGGCGCTTTGTGGCCATGCGGTACAATAAGGCTCGAAAGCTGGCGATCGATGGAGCGCTGCGTCATGACCAAGACCCGCATCGTGGACAAGACCATGCGAGAGCGCGGGCCCTGCTCGGGCTCCTCGCGCACGGGGTGGGCCGCATGATCCCGCGACTCGACCCGGTGCTGCTGCGCCGGGTGCTGCACGAGCTGCCCGACCGGCGCTGGGCCTCGCTGCTCACGCAGCGCTTCGGGCTCGATGCCGAGCCGGAGCAGCCTTCGGCCCTGCGTCTGCGCTACTACCCCGATCTCGATGAGCTGGCGTTCCGCAGGCGCCTCAAGGCGGTCGAGGCGGAGGTGCTGAGCCGCATGGCCCAACTCATGAGCAGTCCTGAGTGAACGAGGGCCGCACCCGCTTGGGATGCGGCCCTTCGCATGCCAGAAGCGCTTCCTGGAAGGAATCGGTCGAGGTCGGACCGAAGCTGCCGGACGATGGCTCGCGCGGCGCCCGGTTTCTATGGAACTGCAGGCGGCCGACGCGCAAGGATGCGATGCCGTTGCGCCCTGCGATCGGTGCCGTCGTCGCCCTGCTGGGGGTCGTGCTTGCCGGCTGCGGCCAGTCCGCGGCACCACTGCTCCCTCCGCAGAGGCCCCTGGTGCGCCACGTCAAGGCGGACGCCGGCAAGACGCCGGACTACGTCCAGCCTAACCCGTCGGGACAGCCGGTCTCGGGCTCCGCAGGCAGGGCGTGCCTCAAGGCGCTGGGCGCCAAAGGCATCGCCACAAGCCGCCTGACGGAGAACAGCTTCGCTGTTCCCCCACAGCCCATCACGCTGTCGTCCTCCTTGACGAGCGGCCCCTTCGTTCAGGGCGAGGGAGTTGCGTCCGGCATCGAGACGGCGACCTGGAACCTCCTCTCGCGGGCGTCCGGCCTGCCGCTCACGCCGTATCTCGGCAAGACGCTCCTCGAGGTGCAGCTCACGAATCCCGGCAGCACCCGCATCGGCGGCTACACCTGCTTCGAGCAGGGCACGGCCGTCGTCGGGATGTTTGCAGAGCAGCCCTATTACAGTCTTCAGCCCATGGGCGCCGTCGCGATCGACGGCAGGACAGTGCGCGAGCTCACGGGCCTCGACTATCTGCACTGGCTTGAGAAGGTCAAGGCCTACCTGCCGCATCCCGTCCCGGACACGCCCAATCTGAGCGCCGCCGCCGCCCTGCTGGACTCCTTCGACGTGCTGAACGCCAATCTGCCGGTGGCCGAGCGCAAAGGACTCGAGGCGAGCCTCGCCCCCGGCGGCCCCAACTCAGGACCGCTCGGTGCCCAGTACCAGGTGATGCAGGCCTACGTGCCGATCGCGATCAGCCCATGGCGGCCGCCGGCCGGCTTCCCCGCCCAGAACGCCACGCTGCAGCGCGAGTACAGTGTCGAGCTCTGGCCGCACTTCCGCCACTTCGCCCCGAAGTATCTGGCGGGCGACGGCTGGGTCGGGTTCTTCTACAGCCTCGCGCGCAAGACGATCCAGGACCCCTGGCGGGTGGTGAGCTCGGGCACTGGGCCTTGATCTTCCCTGCACGCCGGACGTCAGGCCGCCGGGTGGAACCGCCGCATCGGGTCGATGCGGCGCAGGAGCGTCGAGTTCGTGGTGACCGACACGGAGCTCAGGGCCATGGCGGCGCCCGCGATCACCGGGCTCAGCAAGCCGAGGGCCGCGAGCGGCACGCCGATCGAGTTGTAGACGAGCGCCCAGAAGAGGTTCTGGCGGATCTTGCCGAGCGTCGCCCGGCTGAGGTCGATCGCGGCGACGACGCCCCGCAGGTCGCCCGACATCAGGGTGACGTCGGCCGCCTCGATCGCGACATCGGTGCCGGTGCCGATCGCCATGCCGACGTCGGCGGTGGCCAGGGCCGGCGCATCGTTGATGCCATCGCCCACCATGGCGGTGACGAGCTTCTGCTCCTGCAGCCGCCGCACCTCGTCGGCCTTGCGGGCCGGCAGCACCTCGGCGCGCACGTCCTCGGGCGCGATGCCCACCTGCCGCGCGATGGCCTCCGCCGTGCGGCGGTTGTCGCCGGTGATCATGAGCACGCGGATCCTCATCTCGTGCAGGGCCGCGATCGCCTCCAGGCTGCCTTCCTTCACCGTATCGGCGACCGCGATCGCCGCAAGCAGGCGCTCCTCGTCCGCGAGCAGCATCGCCGTCTTGCCGTCCCCCTCGAGCTTCTCGATGCCTTCGTCGGCTCCGGAGAGGTCGACACCCTTCTGCGTCATCAGGGTGCGGTTCCCGAGCAGATAGACGCGCCCCGCCACCTTCGCCTGGACGCCGCGCCCGGGCAGGGCCTTGAACTCTTCCACTGCGCCCGGCGCAATGCCCTTGGACAGCGCGTGGTCGACGATGGCCGTCGCCAGGGGATGCTCCGAGCGGCTCTCGAGCGCCAGCGCCAGGGCCAGGATCTCAGCCTGCGCCATGTCGGCGAGCGGGACGACATCGGTCACCGCGGGCCTGCCGGTCGTGATCGTGCCCGTCTTGTCGAGCACGACGGCCTGCAAGGTGCCGGTGCGCTCGAGGTGACCGGCGGCCTTGAAGAGGATGCCCGCCTCCGCCCCGCGCCCTGAGCCCACCATGACGGCGGTCGGCGTCGCGAGTCCGAGCGCGCAAGGACAGGCGATCACCAGCACCGAGACGCCGGCCAGGATGGCGGCCGTCAGGTTGTGCGAGAGCAGAAGCCAGAGCAGGAACGTCACGATGGCGATGCTGATCACCGTCGGCACGAAGTAGTTCGAGATGACGTCCGCCAGGCGCTGGATCGGCGCCTTCGAGCCCTGCGCCTCCTCCACGATGCGCACGATCTGCTGCAGGGCCGTGTCGCGCCCCACCTTGGTCGTACGGAAGCGGAAGCTGCCCGTCTTGTTGATCGTGCCGCCAACCACCTCGGAGCCCTCGCGCTTCTCCTGCGGCAGCGACTCGCCGGTCAGCATCGACTCGTCCACGGCCGAGTAGCCGTCCACGACGACCCCGTCGACCGGGATGCGCTCGCCCGGGCGGACGACGACCGTGTCGCCGACAGCCACCTCGTCGATCGGCACGTCGACCTCGTCGGCCCCGCGCGCGATCCGCGCCGTGCGCGGCTGGAGACCCAGCAGGCTGCGGATCGCCTGGGACGTCCGGCCCTTGGCGATCGCCTCGAGCATCTTGCCGGTGATGACAAGCGTGATCAGCACGGCGCTCGTCTCGAAATAGGTGCCATGGGCCGGCCGCCCGCCCGTGAAGACGGCCGACAGGCTGAAAAGGTAGGCCGCGGACGTGCCGAGCGCCACCAGCACCGACATGTTGGCGTTGCGGTGCTTGAGGTTGTAGTAGGCGTCGACGTAGAAGGTCATGCCCGGCCAGAACTGGACGACGCTGCCGAGCGCGAGCTGCAGCCAATAATTGCTGAGGATCCCCGTCACGGAACCTCCGCCGCCCGTCATCTCCAGCACCATCGCGACCAGCAGCGGCAATGACAGGAGGCCGGAGGCCCACAGGAGCCTGCGCCAGTGGCGGGTTTCGCGTACCGAGGAGTCCTCCCTGGCCCCCGGTCCCTCGTCCGCGACCGCCGCACCATAGCCCACCTGGCGGATCGCGCGCACCATCTCGGCCGGCATCACGCTGCTCTCGCTGTAGTCGACGAAGGCCGCGTTGGTCGCGAGGTTCACCTGGGCCGAGGCGATGCCGGGCAGGCGGGAAAGGGTGTCCTCGATCGTCTTGACGCACGTGGCGCAGGTCATGCCCTCGATGTCGAGCTTGACCCGCTGCGTGTGCACGCCGTAGCCGCGGTCCTTCACCTCGGCGATCATTTGGGGCAGGTCCACCTCGTCCTGCCTGAAGCGCACGATGGCTTTCGCCGTCGCGAGATTCACGCTGACGTCGAGCACCCCGGGCAGCTCCGTGAGTCCCTCCGTCACCGTCGCGACGCACATGGCGCAGGTCATGCCCTCGATGTCGAGCACGGCACGGCTCGTACCGGCCTGCTCGCCCGTCTCGGCAGGACGGCTCATCTCCGCTTCCGCCACCAGATCCACCCGCTCCCTGTCGATGGTCGGGGGCCGCCTCACGGCAACCCCCGAAAGACGTCTAGTGGCTGTGCATGTGCATGCTGGGGTCGCCGCCGCCGCTGAGGAACTTCTCGGGGTCCTTGTCGAAGGCGTGCTTGCAGCCTGGTGCGCAGAAGTAGTAGGTCGTTCCTTCGTGCTCGCTCGTCCACTTGGCTGTCGCCTCGTCGACCTCCATCTTGCAAACGGGATCGATCGCCATTTAGCTTGCCTCCCTCAACGGTTGCGTCCGGCGGGTAAGCTCACATACCCCCGTATGGTATATCCCACGGCCCCATGATAGTACCCGGCCATAGTCTTGGCAAGTTCCCGCGCTGCAGCCAAACGGCCAAGACGGATGGACAGCAACAGCGCCGCCCCCGCCAAGGCGGGAGCGGCGCCCGAGGCACTCGTCAGTCTGCCGACGCAGCCGCCCTGAAGGCCGCCGGCAGGGCCCCGCGGATGATCTCGAGTTCGGTGTCGCCCAGGGCGAGCGACGGAAAGATGGCCTCATTGGCCGCCGGCGGCAGCAGCACGCCGGACTCGGCCATCGACTGCCAGAAGGCGCGGTAGCGGGCGATCTGGTTGCGCTCCGTATCGGCCTGGTCTCGGACGGGCCCTTCGCAGAAGAAGGCGGAGAGCAGTCCTGGCGCCCCTTGCACGGTGCAGGCGACGCCTGCGGCAGCCGCGGCCTCCCGCATCTCCCGCTCGAGCGTCAGGCCGAGTTCGCGCAGCCTTCGGTACGCCTCGGGATCGCGTGCAAGCTCGCTCAGCTGCGCCAGGCCCGCCGCCATGGCGATCGGGCTGCCGGAGAGCGTGCCGGCCTGATAGACGTCGCCCTGCGGCGCGATGCGCTCCATGATCTCGCGCCGGCCGCCGTACGCCCCGACCGGCAGGCCCCCGCCGATCACCTTGCCAAGGCACGTCAGGTCCGGATCGAGGCCGAACATCCCCTGGGCGCCGGAGAAGCCGACGCGAAAGCCCGTGATCACCTCGTCGAAGATGAGCAGCGCCCCGTGCTCGCGCGTCACGCGCCGCAGACCCACAAGGTAGCCCTCGACCGGAGGCACGACGCCCATATTCGCCGCAATCGGCTCGACGATCACCGCGGCGATCCTGTCGCCCCGCTCCCGGAATGCCTGCTCGATCGCTCCGAGGTCATTGTAGGGCAGCACGATCGTGTCCTCGGCCACTTTCCCCGGCACGCCGGGCGAGACCGGCAGGGCCGAGAGGGCCGCCCCCGAGCCCGCGCGGGCAAGCAGGGCGTCCACGTGGCCGTGGTAGCAGCCGGCGAACTTGATGATCAGGTCACGCCCCGTGAAGGCGCGCGCAAGCCGGATGGCGCTCATCGTGGCCTCGGTGCCCGACGATACGAATCGCAGCTCGTCGACGGCCGGCAGGGCCGACGTGAGGAGCTCCGCGAGTTCCACCTCGAGGCGGCTCGCGATGCCGAACGTGAGAGCCCGCTCGGCCTGCTCCTTGATCGCCCCGACGACGGCGGGGTGGCCGTGGCCGAGAATCAGGGGACCCCACGAGCAGAGCAGATCGACGTAGCGGTTGCCGTCGGCGTCGTAGACGTAGGCTCCCTCGCCGCGCTCCGCGAAGAGCGGATAGGGGCGCACCTGGCGCATCGAGCGCACAGGGCTGTTCACGCCGCCCGGCGTCACCTGGCGGGCCCGTTCGTAGAGCAGGCGCGAGTTGTCGGTCGTCATGGCTCCACCACCTGCAACTCGCGCGGGTAGCCCGTCAGCACCTCGCCGCCGTCCTCGGTCACGAGCACGTCGTCCTCGATGCGGACGCCGCCCTGGCCGGGCAGGTAGATGCCGGGCTCGATCGTGAGGCACATGCCCGGCTTGAGGGGATCGGTGCGCCCGGGCAGCAGGAACGGCTCCTCGTGCGCCTCAAGCCCGAGACCGTGCCCGACGCGGTGCGGGAAGCGCTCGCCGTAGCCCATGTCCGCGATGTGCGCCCGGGCCGCGAGGTCGAGGGCTCCCATCTCGGCACCCGGCCGCACCGCGGCCCGGCCGCGCCTCGCCGCCTCCGCCACCACGCCGTAGATGCGCCGGAGCTCCGCCTGCGGCTCACCGAAAAAGAACGTGCGGGTCGTGTCGGACACGTAGCCTTGGTAGCGCAGGCCGATGTCGACCAGCACGATCTCGCCCCGACGCAGCACACGGTCCGTCGGGCCGCCATGGGGCAGGGCGCTGCGCTCGCCGAACAGCACGATGCTGTCGAAGCCGGGCTCGCCGCCCAGTTCGTCCCGCATGTAGCCCTCGATCGCGGCGGCCATCTGGCGCTCGCTGACGCCTTCGCGGATCAGGCTCTTCGCGTAGGCGGTCGCCTTGTCGAGCCGCCGCGCGGACTCGCGCAGAGCCGCGGCCTCGTCCTGATCTTTGCAAACGCGCAGGTCCGAGAGCATCTCCGACACATCCGCGAGCTGCTCGACGCCGAGGCCGGCGGCGTGCGCCACGTCCAGCGCCCAGGCGAGCGTCATGTGGCTGCGCTCGACGCCGAGCCGGCCACCGTTTCCGATGCGCCCTGCCAGGACATCGCGGGGTCGCACTCCATCCTCCACCGAGACGAACGGCAGGCCGATGCCGCCGAGGCGGCCGCTCTCGAGCGCCGGTCCGAACACGACGGCCTCGCCCGCCTGGGGCACGTAAAGCGCGAAGAAGCGCTCATGCGGGAAGATGAAGGCCGACGTGAGGTAGCCGATCTGCGTGGGGCCCGTGACGAGCGCCGCGTCGAGCCCTGCCTTCGCGAGTTCCTGCTGCAGTGCCTGGATGCGCAATCCCTTCACACTCCTCTTGCTGCGCTGGCCGTTTCAGACGGCGAAGCGGAAGTTGATGACGTCGCCGTCCTGTACCACGTACTCCTTGCCTTCAAGCCTGAGATGGCCGAGCTCCCTGGCCTTGGCGAGGCTGCCGGCCGCCGCGAGGTCCGGGTAGGCGCACACCTCCGCGCGGATGAAGCCGCGCTCGATATCCGAATGGATCGCGCCCGCAGCGGCCTTGGCCGCGATGCCCCGGCGCACGGTCCAGGCGCGCACCTCGTCGCTGCCCGCCGTCAGGAACGAGATGCGACCAAGGCCGCGGTAGACGCCCTGGCTGAGGCGCGCGACGCCGCTCTCCTGGAGACCGAGATCCCCGAGAAACGCCGCCTGCTCCTCCGGCTCGAGCTCCTGGATCTCGCGCTCGAGCTGAAGCGACATCGTGACGAGCGGCACACCGCGCTGGTCCGCGTAGCCGGCGATGCCTGCATGCAGCGGGTGGTCCGGCTGGATCGTCTCCTCGTCGCCATTGAAGACCAGGATCAAGGGCTTCTGGGTCAGCAGCGTGAAGCCCCGAAGGGCCTGCTCCTCATCGTCCGAGAGCGCCGTCGCGCCGGCCCGGCGTCCTTCGCCGAGGTCGTTTGCGATCCGCTCGAGGGCCTCGCGCTCGACGTCCGGCTGCGGGCGCTTCTTCTCGTGGGAGATGCGCTCGAGGCGCCGTTCCACGACGTCGAGGTCGGCCACGGCAAGCTCGAGATCCAGGGCCTCCGCCGCCGCTATGGGGTCTGGCAGGTCGGGATTCGCGAAGCCCTGCAGCACGTGGACGAGCGCATCCACTTCGCGGATGTCGGCAAGGAAGCGCCGTGCCTCCTGCGCGGCCCCGCCGACGCGCACGCCCGGGATGTCGACATACTCGACCTTCGCCGGCGTGACCTTCTTCGGATGGAACATCTCCGCCAGCACCGAGAGCCTCTGATCGGGCACGTCCGCGGCTCCGACGTGGGCTTCGGGCCGGGCCATGGCTCCCGTGGGCAGATCCGACCTGGTGAGCAGATTGTAGAGCGTCGTCTTGCCGCTCAAGGGCAGGCCGACAAGGGCGGTGCGCAACAAATCCTTCCCTCCACGGACAAAGCTGGGCCGGACGAGAAGGTCTGGCCCACTCGATCATACGTTTCGCGGGGGCGCCCGTCCACGCACAGCCAGAGGTCAGCCCGGCGTCTTCTCCGCCATCTCACGCAGGATGCGCCTGCCGACAAGGTCGACCAGCCAGGGAGCCGCTCGGGCGAGCCAGATCAGCACGACGTAGAAGCCCGGCACGACGATGCGGCGGGGACCCTGGCGATACGCTCGCAGCACCGCCCTCGCCACCACCTCCGGCCCTGGCATCGGCAGTCCGATGCCCCGCGTCATGTCGGTGCGCACGAAACCCGGCAGGATCGCGGTGACGCGCACGCCGTCCGCCCGCACTTCCCGGCCCAGGCCGTCGGCGAAGCGCATCAGCGCCGCCTTGGTCGCCGCATAGAGCGCCGAGCCGGGCAGCGCGACCTCGCCGGCCACCGAAGCTACGATCACGATGCTGCCCCTGTGCTGCCGCCGCATGGCGGGCAGCACAAGCTGGACAGACCGCAGCACGCCGAGGAAGTTCGTCTCGACAAGCCCCCGGACGTCTTGTTGGCTCATCGAAGCAAAGAGGTCGCCGCCGCCGATGCCGGCGTTCGCGACCAGGAGGTCCACCCGGCCGAAGCGGTCGAGGGCGTCCTGTACGAATCCCTCGACGGACAGGTGATCGCGTACATCCAGGGCGCTCGCCGTGGCGTTGCCGCCGGCCGCCGCGATCTGGCGCACGAGTTCGTCGAGATCGCCAAGCGAGCGCGCCCCGAGCACCAGGGTGAAGCCAGCCGCTCCGAGGGCCAGCGCAACGGCCCGGCCAATGCCTCGCGACGCCCCTGTGACGAGCGCGACCGGAGCCTCGGGCCGCCTGCCCATCAAGTTTCAGGACGGCAAGACTTCTGGCGGCACCAAGGTCGCCAGAAGTCTCGCACTGCCCAAGCCACAGTCCCGCAATCCACGGCGATCCGCGTCGCGATCACCCCCGGACATCCTGCCGAGGGATACCACGCCTCAGGCGGCCGTTCCTTCCAGGCTCAGAAACCCTGCTGGATGGACTGCATCATCTGCTGAAGAAGCTTTGCGTCCTGCTGCACGCGCGTCCAGTCCTTCTGCGCCGTGGCAGTGTTGAGATCGCTCACGAGGCTCGACATCTGCTGGAAGGTCGGGCCCGAGCCGGACACGTAGTTGGTCGTCATCCAGGCCAGCGACTTTTGGGCGTTCGAGACCGTCTGGTTTACCTGGCTCACGTTCTTCTGGGAGATCGCGAGCGCCAGGTTCGCCAGATCCGCGGTGAAGCCGTTGAGGTCCGTGGTGGCGACGCCGGACTTGCCATACGTGTTCTCGAGACTTGCCCAGCTCGATTCCGCCGCCTGAAGCTCGTTCGTCGCCAGCTGCCAGTCCTGTCCCTGCGCCGCCAGCTCCGTCGCCTGGAGCTCCTGCGTGAGGGCCTGCGCCTGCGGCGGTCCAGCGGAGGCCGGCGCCTGCGTCGTCGTCGCGGTGACCGCCGGCTGGCCGGAGAGGTATGTCTCGAGCTGAGACAGAAGCACACCGCTCTCACGCGTGTGGTAGAGCAGCCCAAGTGCCAACAGGACCACCAGACCACCGATCAGCTGACCGCGCCAGCGTGGATTCGATGAGGACGGAGAAAAGGATCTGGGCGTTCGCGAAGCCCGCGGCGAGGGGTGCACCACCCGTTCCTGATGCACGGCCTCTCCCCAGGGAATGCGTCGTGTCCGCACCGCCGCACCTCCCGCATCTCAGGATGTCTCTCGATGCGTATGGGCGTGGCGGCACAGTTAGAACGGGCGGGCACTGCCCGCCCGCTCGCGCTACTCCTCAGGTTCTTCGAACTGCGTCGGCCGTGGCGCCTGGCCGCCGTTCCTGCGCAGATCGGCCGCGATCTCGTTCGCGACTTCCTGCGCAAACTGCTGCGGATCGATCTGGAGTCTCGGCTTCTGCGTCGGCCGCGTTTCCGCCAATGGGCCCACCTCCCGACGTTATGGTGACCCGCAGGACGGCAGCGCTTGCGTGAAGATGTCGGCAAAGAACCCAGGGGCGGCACCGCCCCCGCACGCGCACTGCATGCCGCGCCGCTCCTGCGGGCATGCTCGACGCGGGGGCGAATGCCGTTGCCTCTGCTCATCGCTGCAGGCCATCATCTCGGACACCACCACCATCTCATCGCAAGCGGCGCCGCAGGCGTGCCCGCGGCGCCGCTCTGGATACCCGTGCTGCTCGGCGCCATCGTCATTGTGGCGATCGGTCTCTATTGGGCTTCGACGCGCGCCTGAACGGCGGTCTGCGTAGTATGGCGCCGGGGGGTGCCGCGGATGCTCTGGGCCTACCTGGAGGTAGGTATCCTCACCGCCTGCTGGCTCGTGGTCATGGGAATCCTGTTCGCGCGCCACTTGATGCGCACACCCGATTGATCTCAAGGGGGAGCCGGACTTGTCCCGTCACATCGAAGATCGCGCGATCCACCGTCACGGGCCGGGGTTCCTGCGGCTGGCGGCGGCCTGCGGCCTCCTGGTTTGGGCCGCGCCCGCATGGGCGCAGGCAGCCCCTCAGCCAAGCCGCACCGTTCTGAGCGAGCCGCTGCCGGTCGCAAAGCAGGAGGTAGCGCTGACGTTCGATGACGGTCCAAGTCCCGGCGCCACCCGTCAGATCCTCGACCTGCTGCGCAGCCACGGCGCCCACGCCACCTTCTTCGTGCTGGGCGCCGAGCTGGAGCGCTTCCCGGGCCTCGGCGTCGCGGAAGCCCGCGAAGGCAACGAGGTCGCCGATCACGGCATGACCCACAAGTCGCTGCCCAGTCTCGGCAAGGCGCGCATGCTTTACGAACTCAGGGCAACCGCCGACCTGATCCGGGAGCTCACGGGCAAGCCACCCGCCTTCGCCCGCCCCCCGTACGGCAACATGGACCAGCGGGTCGTCCAGACAGCGAGAAGCCTGCACATGTCGGTCGCCCTCTGGACGACGGACACCCTGGACTGGCAGACCCCCGGAGCCGCCACGATCGCCCGCCGCGCCCTGCAGAACCTCAAGCCCGGTCAGATCATCCTGATGCACGACGGCGGTGGGCCGCGCCAGCAGACGGTACAGGCCGTGGGCACGATCCTCGGCGCCCTCGACGCGCGCGGCTACAAGGCGGTCACCCTGGCGCAGCTGGTGCAGGACGCGAGGCCGTCTGTCGCAAGGCATGTGGCTCCGCAGGCCCCGTCGGCGAGACTTCTTGCCTAGGCTCGGCCGAGCGTTCAGAACTTCGCCAGAATCTTGACGTGGGCAGCCCTGATCAGCGACGCGACATACTGCTCCCAGGCGCTCTCCTCGTCGCCGTGCGCCTTCGTGTAGTGCACGCGCATCGCGTTGACCCCTTCCGTCGCTTGCAGGGCCAATAGCTCGCCCTTGGTCGTCGGCAGTCCCCTGGCGACGGCCTCACTCTTGACGGTGCTCAGCGGTGGGAAGAATCCCTGCGCCTTCGCCACCTGCTGCGGTACGAACTGCTGCACAAGCGCCTCGAACGCCCGCTTGCGCAGCGCCGCCGAGCCCATGCCCCTGCCCGTAAAACCCGAGAGGAACATCTCCGCCTCGGCCATCACCTTGGCGGTCACCTTCTCGCCATTGACGTAGCCGACGATGCGCGGCAGGCCGGGGTCGGTCGCCGCTACCATCTTGGCGTTTGCCTGGGCCGTGGTCGGTTGCGTCCCCATGGGATTCACGATCCCCGTGCTGTCCGTAATGACGGGGTTCGCGCCACCGTCGCCGGCCTTGGCCGGGACCCGCCAGCCCGCCAGGAGCCCTAGCACCTCGGCCCTCGCCCTCTGGCGATCGCCCGTGACCACCGCCTCGACGCAGTAGTCGATGTCGATGCCCGGAGATCCGCTCGGCCTCGCCATCACGGCCCAGTATTCGTAGGTGGTCGGGCCGTGCGGCTCCGCCGCCGGCGGCGTGCGCTCGTTGAGCGCGAACCAGGCCTTCCCGTCCGGCGTCTCGACGAACGTCTGGCTCAGGATCCGGGAGTGGTTCCCTACCGCCGAGAGTCCATAGGGGTGCTCCGGCACAGCACCCGTGACAAGGATCAGCACCGCGACGTCCTGCCATTGGACCGCCCGCATGACGCCCGCGGTCGACAGGACCTTTCCGTTCGGCAGACGCAGGGTCGAGGCGGCGATCGGCGTCGGGCTGGCCGCCTGGGCCTGGGCTACGAGAACTGACGCCCCCAGGAGGGCCACCATGGCCAGTGCGCCGCGGACGAGGCGCCTCATCGCCATCCCCTCTTTCCCGGCCGGACCTCCTACGAGGCGGGCTGCGGAATGTGGAGGTCTGTGCGCGTTCTTAGATGGAGCGCCTCCGCCCAGACCGCGCCCGCCTGGAGCCCCTGCGCCCTCATCTGCTCGTCGAGACGCGCGAGGTAGGGATCCTCGGGTCCGAATTGCGAGCGGTGACAGGCGATCGCACGACTGCGCGCCGCATGAGCCTCGGGGTCGAGGGGGCTCAGGACGTCCGCCCGGTCGGGGAAGTAGAAGAGGATACCCTTGACCGTCCAGGGCGCGAGTTCGTCCGGCGCGTAGTGGACGAGCCCCGAGAGCAGGGCTGCCTCCGCCACCGCAAAGCCGACCGCCCGGTGGTCCGAGTGCGCCTCGTAGCGCAGCCAGGGATCGCAGACGAAGACGAAGTCGGGCCGGCAGCGGCGGATCTCGCGCACCGCGCGGTCGCGCAGATCGTAGGCGTCGAAGGGGCCGCCGTCGGGCAGCCCGAGCATGTGGAGGCGAGCGCCGAGCACGGCCGCGGCGGCCTCCGCCTCGCCACGGCGCAGGCGGGCGACCGCGTCGGGCGGGACGCCGGGGTCCCGCGTGCCAAGCCTGCCATCCGTCACGACGGTCAGGTGCACCTCGGCGCCCCGGCGCCCAAGGCTCCAAAGTGTGCCGCCGCAGCCGAGTTCCGCATCGTCCGGATGCGGCGAGAAGGCCAGGTAGCGCTCGGATCTCCGCCAGTCCTGCAAAGGTCCGCTCCTCCAGTCCCGACGGGAGCTACAGACTCAGGGAGTTCTCGAGGGGCAGCACGAAGACGACGGTGCCGCTCTCCCAGTCGCCGTAGGCGTAGGGCTGCGCCGGCCCCGCGCTCTGGCGCAGGTCCTGCACGATCTCGTCCACGTCGTCCTCGGGTGCCACCAGCACCAGCACCGCGCTGCCGCGCCTGAGAAAGCCCCCCTGGGCCAGAAGGCGCGTGAAGCGTCGCTGCCGGTGGCGCAGGAAGGTCTCCACTTTTCCCAGCCGCGGCTCAGGCACCACGGCGATCACCTGACGCAGTCCCCCGCCGTGGTTCTCGTCCGGCACGGGTTGTCCCCCTCCGCTCTGGTCTCGCCTCATTCTACGCGCAGACCCAGGTCAGGCTCAAAGAGTTCCTCCGCACGCAGCGTGAGGCCCCGCCCGCGCCGCTGCACCCTGCCCAGGACGCCCAGAAGGGGCGGCCGCTTGCCGAAGAGCAGGTCGCCCTGGCGCCGGTAGACATCTTCCATTGCGACGAGATCCAAAAGTCCTGTCTCATCCTCGAGCATAAAGAACGCCACCACCGCACCGCTGCGCGTCGGCGGCCTGTGCGGCCGGTATGGCACGCCCGCCACGCGGACCGTCTCGCCGTGGCGCAGATGCTTGGTGAGCCCGACGCTGGCGATGCCCTGCCGCTTCAGGGCCGGTCTGGCCGCCGCCGCGAGGCGGCTGGGCCCGCGCAGGCCGAGCACGGCCTCCTGGCGCCAGAATCGCTGCCAGGGCGCGAAATCCGGCATCTCCGGCGGCACGGGAGGGAAGAGGCCGTCCGCCTCGCGCCGCGCCCCGATCTGGAGGAGCAGCCGGCGCCGGTTGCGGTCGAAGCAGTCGAGGGCTCCCCCGTCGCAGAGCGCCGCAAGCTCGTCCGCCTTGAGGCCTGTGCGGGCGGCCAGGTCCTGCAGGCTCCGGAACGGCCCTTCCCGCCGTGCCGCCAGGATGCGTTCGCGCTGCGCCGCGCCGAGGCCGCGCACGGCGCAGAGCCCTACGCGCACGGCGCCGTCGGCCTCCACCGTATAGGAAGACTCGGATCGCCTGATGTCGAGCGGCCGGAAGCGCACCCCGCGCCGCAGGGCCTCGCCGACCAGGATGTGCGGCGGGTAGTAGCCCATCGGCTGCTGCGACAGAAGCCCGGCGAAGAGCGCCTGCGGGCGGCGGGCGGAAAGCTGCGCGGTGCGCAGCGCGGTGTGCGCGAAGGCGGCGGCATGCGCCTCGGGAAAGCCGTAGCTCGCATAACCCTGCAGCATCGCGAAGATCTCCCGCGCCACCGTAGGATCGCTGCCGTTCTCGGTCGCCTTCTGACAGAAGAGTTCACCCAGGCTCTCCATCTCGGCGGCCGAGCGCGCATGCGTCATCACGCGGCGCAGCTGGTCGGACTCGCCCAGCGTGAAGCCGCCGATCGTGGTCGCGATCTCGATCACCTGCTCCTGGAAGAGCACGACGCCGTACGTCTTCTCGAGGATCGGCCTGAGGCGCGGATCGAGGTAGGTGACGCTCTCCTGCCCGGCGCGCCGCCTGAGATACGGGGTGACCATGTTGCCCTTGATCGGCCCCGGCCGGATAATCGCGAGCGCATGGACGATGTCCTCGAAACTCTTCGCGCCCATCTGCCCTTGCAGGGCGCGCTGCGCCGGGCTCTCGAGCTGGAAGAGCCCGATCGTCTCCCCCGAGGCGACGAGCGCCATCGCCGCAGGGTCTTCCGCGGCCCTGGCCTCGGCAAGATCGGGCGCGGCCCTGTACGCCTCGTCCAGCACGGCGAGCGTGCGCAGGCTGAGCAGGTCGAACTTGAGGAAGCCGAGATCCTCGACATCCACCTTGTCGAACGGCACGATCGCCACACCCTTGGCCGACAGTTGGCGCGGCGCCACCTCGTTCACGGGCTGGCGGCTCACGATCAGCCCGCCGAGGTGCGTGCCGAGATGGCGCGGCAGCCCGGCCACGGCTGCCGCCGCGCGCAGCAGCAGCGCAAGGCGCTCGGAGGCGCCGGATGCCGCCTGAAGCTCGGGAAAGAGGTCCCAGTGTTTTAGAATCGCATCAGCGGGCATGTGCGGCAGACGGCGCTGCAGTTCCTCCACCTCCGCGGCGGGAAAGCCGAGCGCCTTGCCGAGGTCGCGCACGGCCGAACGCCCCTGAAACGTCTGGTAGGTGGCGACGCCAGCGACATGTTCCTCGCCATAGCGCTGGAAGAGGTAGGCGGCGACGCGGTCGCGCGCGCGGTGGTCGAAATCGAGGTCGATGTCGGGCCGCTCGGCCCGCTCGCGGTTCAGAAAGCGTTCGAAGAGCAGGTGCCGCGCGATCGGGTCGACCTCCGTCAGGCCAAGGCAGTAGGCGACGGCGGAGTCCGCGGCCGAGCCGCGCCCCGCGACGCGGATGCCCTCCGAGCGCGCGAAGCGGACAACATCCCAGACAAGCAGGAAGTACTCGGCGAAACCGAGCTCCGCGATCGTGCCGAGCTCGTGCTGCAGGCGCCGCCTCACCTCCTCCCGCAGGCTGCCGTAGCGGCGGATGGCCCCCTCGTGCACCAGTTGCTCCAGCATGCCCTGCGCCGTGTGTCCCGGCGGCAAGGGATAAGCGGGGTAGAGGCGCACGCCGGGCGTGATCGGTGCGCTGCAGCGCGCTGCGATCTCGTCGGTCGCCGCAATGAGTTCCGGCCGGTCCGAGAAGCGCTCCCGCATCTCCGCCGCGGAGAGAAGGTAGCGCTCGCCGTTCAAGGGACGCTGGGGGCGCACCTCGTCGACGCTGCAGCCGAGCCGCACGCACGTCAAAAGGTCGTGCACCCAAAAATCCTCGCGCCGCAGGTGGTGCACCGCCGCGCTTGCCGCCTGCGGCAGGTCCAGGCGACGCGCAAGCTCCTCAAGTCCCGCCTCGAGAGCCAGGTCGCCAGGCAGGGCACCGCGCTGCACCTCCACATAGAGCCGGCCGGGAAACAGTTCGCGCAGGCGCCGCAGCGCCTGGTCGGCGAGATCCGGGCGCCTCGTCAGGAGCGCTCTCGCAACCGGGCCCGTACGGCCGCCGGTGAGCGCGATCAGCCCATCCTCGCCGGCAAGCGCCTGATACGGCAGGCGCGGCGCACCCCGCCGGGAGCCGAGATGTGCCGTCGTCAGCAGGCGGCAGAGCCCCGCATATCCCTCTGGACCCGTCGCGAGCAAGGTCAGGCGCGCACCGTCCGCAAGCGTCACCTCGCTGCCGGCGATGGGCTGGATGTCGAGCCGCCGCGCCGCACGGCAGAGGGACGGCACGCCGCTCACGCTGTCATGGTCGGTGAGGGCGATCGCCTTCTGTCCGAGCTCCGCCGCGCGCGTGGCCAGCGCCTCGGGCATCGCCGTCCCGTCCAGAAGCGAGAAGGCGGAGTGCACGTGCAGGTGCACCAATCTGCATACGTCCTTCCTGGGGTGCGCAAAGCCTCCCCGGCGCCGGGCGACGGGAGGCGGCCAGCAGGAACCCATCCGACCCATCCGGAACGAGCCTCAGCAGAAGGAGGCGGCGCTACGCGCGAACTGACCTTCCGCCGCCTCCAGGCGGGCGATCTGCCGCTCCTCGGCTCCTGGCTCGCCCTGGAGCCGGCCCTGCGCTGGTACCAGGGCGGCAAGGCGCCGACGGCGGCGGAGCTTGAGGCGAAGTACCTGCCGCGCATCCGCGGCGAGGTGGCGGTCGCCTGCTGGATCCTGATGCGCCAGGAGCAGCCGGCCGGCTTCTTCCAGACCTATCGCCTGCGGGACTTCCCATCTCATCCAGCCGGTCCCCGACCGCGCGCCGCCGCCCTTGACTACCTGCTCGCGCCGTCGGCGCAGGGCCAGGGCCTTGCCGCCCCGGCCCTGCTCGCGTTCCTGCATCAGGTGGTGTTCGCGGCGCCGGACATCCTGCGCTGCTACGCGGATCCTGACCCGGCCAACCTCGCCTCGGTGCGCTCCCTGCGCCGCGCAGGCTTCCGCAAGAGCCCCGGGCCCCAGGCCGAAGGGGTCATGCTGCTCTCCTGCACGCGCCGCCGGGCCTTCGCTCAGTCGTAGTTGCGGGTCAGGGTCCAGTCGCGCCTCTCGAGATCGAAGAGAAGCTCGAACACGCCGCCGCCCTCGGTCTCGACGCGGTAGACCTGGCGTTCGCCGTGTCCCTCCCACCACTCGCCGGCCTCCCGCCAGGCCTCGAGCACCCGCGCGACGCGGTGCCGGCCGCGGAAGGAGAAGGCGAGCGGCGCTCCGTCCCTGCGTGCGGCCACCGGCACCGGCCGGTTCACGAGTCTCGACATCGCATTCCCCTCGCTCTCCGTCTATTGCCGCAGCTCAGCCTCGCCGCGCCGGTAGGGGTCGTAGTAGGCCAGGCGCTGCTCCCGCCCGGGCAGGCGCTCCAGGGGCGGCGGCCCCGGCTTGCGCCGCTCGGGCGCCCGCGCGGCCGGATAGAAGAGACCGCGCTCCTGGCTCGGCTGCGCCTCCTCGGTCGCCGGCAGAAGGCGCAGGCAGATCTCGTGCACGCCGCCCCCGGCAGCCGCAAGGGCCATGCCGAGCAGGGTCGCCTCCAGCCGGCGCCGCTCGCGCGTCGGTTGGAGCAGGGTGCGACAGGTCGTCCTGCGGCGGGCCGCCATGTCCTCGATCGCCAGTTCGAGTGCCCCGATCGAGGGCAGGCGCCGCTGCCCGGCGGTCAGCGCCGAGAGCGCCTCCGTCACCGCCTGGGCGATCTCGACCCGGTTCGTGCAGGCCGCCTCGGGGTAGCTGCGCCGCCACGAGAGGTCCTGTGGCGGCTGCAGCGGCCGATAGCCGATAGGCTCTTCGGCTTGCGCGAACTGCCAGAGCTCCCGCCCGACAGGGCCCACCTGCTGCCACAGGGCGCCAGCGCCGAGCGCAAGCACCTCCCCGACCGTCCTGAGTCCGAGCCCGCCAAGGCGGCGCTGCGCCGACGGCGGCAGCCAGTCGAGCGCCGCGAGCGGCAGATCGCCCCGCTCGCCCGCGCAGACGAGTCCACCCGGCACCTCTGCGGGCACGCCGCCGCGCACCCGCGCCTTGGCAAGGCGCAGACTCTCACCCGCCGCCACGCGCACCCGCCAGCCGATGCCCCGACAGGCCGCGATCGCAGCCGGAATATCCTCCGTCGACCAGAGCTCGATCGCCATCTCGCCGATACCGCACTCCATCACGCCGCGCGCCACGGTGAAGAGACGCTGGCGCAGTTCCGCCTGCAGTTCGGCGCAGGCGGCGTCCCCGGGATCCCGGCGCCAGAGCAGTCCCAAGGCGATCAAGGCGGCCGGGGACAGTTCCTGTCCCTGTACGAGTCCGCTGCCCGCCCCCCGCTCCGAAAGATCGCGCAGGCGCCGGCCCGAAAGCACGGCAAGGGGCTTTTCGACGAGTTCGGGCTCGCGCTGCTGCAGAGCCTGGGCTCTCAGGCCGTCGACCTCCACGTATAGCAGCATGTGTCGCCTCGTTCCGTTTCAGAACATTTGTTCTTATTCGGAGTATAGGCAGCAACCAGCCGGTCGTCAACCCGGGGCAGGTGGCAATGCATGCATAAAAAGACACCGCTCCCCTGCACACTGCAGAAGGAGCGGTGCAAACGGGAGGCGGTTCAGGCGATCAAGCTGTAAATCCAAAGGAAGACGGCAAGCGTGATGACGCCGACGAGTACGGCATCCATGTCCACCACGGTCCCCTGCACGGCGCTCCCGGCAGCGAGGGCAACTTGTCCGAGCATCATCGCGCCGGAGAACACGCCAAGGAACAGCCAACGACGCAACTCCGCCACCCCCCATGCGTACGACGCACATTGTAGCAGAATTGCGCCAAATGCTCATGGTCATTTGGCCGTTGGCGTGGCCAGGCGGACCAGCACCGCGTCGCCGCGCGACCGAAGACGCCCAAATCGCACCAAGGCTCCACAGCGGCAGGAGCGGCCAACAAAGCCAGAGAATTCACCTGTACGGATCTACACGGCATTTAGTAAAATGCACGGAAAGGATCGTCGGCCTAGCGGCTGACGACCCGAGATCCGCGGCGGAGTGGGAGGTGTTCCGCATGGCCCACCGGTTGTTCACGGTGTCCGAGGCGAACGCTCTCGTGCCATTCCTGGAAGGCCATCTTCGACGCCTTCAGGAACTGCAACGGCAGGCACAGTCCCACTTCGAGGAGATGGAGCGGATCAAGGCGGTCGGCTACAAGCCTGACGGCAAGCTGATCCTGCAGCGGGACTTCCAGGACACCCGGGACGCCTTCGACCGCTCGGTTGCGGAGGCGAACGCCCGGATCGCCGACATCAACCGCACCGGCTGCCAGCTCAAGAGCGTGGAGTCAGGGCTTGTGGACTTCCCGAGCGTGCTTGAAGACCATGAGGTGCTGCTCTGCTGGAAGGTCGGCGAAGACGCCCTGCGTCACTTCCACTCGCCACTTGAGGGCTTCGACGGACGCCGCCAGCTGCCCGACTGGGCGCTGCCGCAGGAGTCCAGCGACCCGAACGCAAACGCGAGCTGAACGGACCATTGAACGACGGCGGGTCGCCTCGAAGGCGGCCCGCCGTCCTGTTGTTCTCGCGCAAACCCCGAGCCGGCCGCGTGGCCCTGCTACGCCAGGGCCGCTGCGAACAGGATGTGGCCACCCGCATCCGGGCTGTGCCTGCAGGCGTCGCACTCCGCTTCGAGCAGTGCGGCGAACATCTCAGGGCGACTCTTGAGCGCTGCGAGCTGCGCGTCCGGCAGCGAGAGCAGGCAGTCGGTCGCGGAGAGGTCGAGGACGTGCAGTCCGCTGCGTCCGAGCAGGGCCCGCAGTTCCTCGGCGTGCAGCATCTTCGCCTGGTGCTCGGAAAAATGCTCCGTCAGCAGACCCGTGCGGTAAACCTCGAGCAGTTCCTTGCCGCCGATCGACGGCTCGGGCAGCCAGCCCGTATGGAGCGCCATGCCGAGGGCTCCCATGGTGCTCATGACGCTGCCGACCAGGCGCCCGCCCGGCCTCAGAAGACGGGCAAGCAGCCTCAGGCCGGCTTCCATGTCTTCCGGATAGTAGTTCAGGGCGCCGCCGAGGCAGAGGATGACATCGAACGTGCCGACGTCCAGGTCGCCAAGCTCAAAGAGACTCAGGTGCAGAAAGCCTTCAGCGGACAGGCCATGCTCGGCGAACCGCTCCCGCGCCGCGTCGAGCATGGCAGAAGAGATGTCGAGCAGGGTGACCTGGGCCCCGCGGCGCGCGAGCCCGAGCGCGAAGCGCCCGGGGCCGCTGCCGACGTCCAGGGTGCGCCCGGCGGGCAGTGCCCAGCGCCGGAGGAACTCGGCGATCACCAAAAGCTGCACTTCGCCGAGCGGCGTTTCAAAGCGGCCCCATTCCCGCCCTGCCCCATACCCGTCATAGAAGGCCTCGATCCGGCCCTCGCGATCGCGCAGGTCCACGTCACGCCTCCCGTTCGGCTTTCGTCGCCAACCGCTTGGCCAACGAGAAAGTGTTGTCGCGCACGCAACCGCGTTCCTGCCGCTGCCTAGAGGCCGAGCTCCGCCCTGGCTTCCTGCAACGCCGCGATGACGTTCTGGATGTGCTCGTCGAGCGGCACGCCGAGTTCCTCCGCCCCCTGGACGATGTCATCGCGGTTGACGCCGCGCGCGAATGCCTTGTCTTTCATCTTCTTGCGCACCGACTTCGCCTCGAGGTTGTCGAGTCGCTCGGGCCGCACGAGCGCCACCGCCACCACGAGGCCCGACAGCTCGTCCACGGCGAAGAGCGTCTTCGCCATGTCGGTCGTCCGAGCCACCCCGGTGTGGTTGCCGTGCCCGAGGATGGCCTGCAGCATGTCTTCGGGATAGCCATGCTGGCGCAGGATCTCGACGCCCTTGTAGGGATGGTCCTCGAGGCTCGGGTAGATCTCGTAATCCATGTCGTGCAGCAGGCCTGTCAGGCCCCAGCGCTCAGGGTCCTCCCCCCGCAGCATGGCGTAGTGCCGCATCGCGGCCTCCACCGCCAGGGCGTGCTTCAGGAGCTGCGGCGACTTCGTGTACTCGCCGAGCAGCGCAAAGGCTTCGGCACGGGTCTTCTCCAAGTGGTTACTCCCCCTTGATCTCGATATCGGACGGCACCGGCAGAAAGGTTCCCTCCGCCTCGGCCACCACGTCCCCCGCGACGCGGATCACCGCCTCGGTCCTGGCAAAGCGGCGGCTGGCGCGCAGGCATCTCGCGTCCACCTGGAAGACCTGCTCCGTCGGCAGTGGCCTGCGGTAGCGCACGGAGATCTCGGCGGTCGCCACGCCTGGCATGCCGCGCATCGCGACAGCGTAGTACATCGCCTCGTCGAGAACCGCCGCGACGATTCCGCCGTGGCTGCGGCCGACAAAGCCCTGCAGATGGGCCGGCACGACCCCCTCGGCCCGGGCGCCGTCGTCCGTCTTCTCGAAATGCAGGTGCAGTCCCTGTTCGTTCTCGGCGCCGCAGACGAGGCAGCTGCCGTCGTCACGCCAGATCGACTGCCCGCTCAATGCGTTCCGCCCCGCCAGAAGCCAGAGTAGACGCGCGGGAAGTAGCGCTCGTAGAGTGCGGGGTTGAGCTGCAGGGGCTGCTCCTCCCGCAGGTGGCGCAGGGCCGCCACGTCGAGGTCCGCCAGTACGAGCGCCTCCCCCTCGGGACGGTCCGAGATCGCGAGGCGCCCGTCTCCGTGCTCGGTCAGGGCGAGCGGCGCATAGATGCCGGCATGCCCCGTCAGGCGCATGCCAAGCGCCTCGCCGACCAGGGCCCCCTGCACGCCGAAGACCTGCGACTCCTGCACGCGCGGCCAGATGCCGCGCAGCGCTTTCCAGGGGCTGTACGGATACTCGGGGTCCGCCATCGGCAGCACGACGATCTCGGCACCGAGCTGGCGCAGGATGCGGAACGTCTCGAAGAAGGTCGCGTCCATGCAGACCGGCAGGCCGATCCTGCCCAGGGCCGTGTCGAAGACCTCGAGGTCTTCACCGGCCGTCAGCCCCCACTCCTCTTCGAGGGGCAGCAGATGGCACTTGGCCTGCTGCAGGATGCGCCCTTCGGGCGTGAAGAGATGGCCGATGTTGAGCACCCGTTGGTCGGCGAGCGGCAGGACGGCGGAGCCCGCTGCGATGTGCACGCCGTAGCCCCGGGCGAGTGTCGCGAAGGTGGTCTCGTAGATGCGTCGCGTCGCACGTCCCAGCAGGCGGAAGAGGTCCGCCACCTGGACGTCCTCGCCGACCTGGCGCAAGGCCTCGTCCACCGTGAAGTTCTTCAGCATCGGGCCGAGACCGGGCATGACGCCGACCAGAAGACTGGCGGTGTCCTCCGGGAAGGCGACGAGTTCGGCCCCCTCGCCGACGGCGGCCCGGACCCTGTCGTAGATGAGGTCGGCGAATTCCTCCGCACTCTCGCAGAGCCGCCACTCCATCTGCACGGCGGCCGCACGGACGACGCCCACCTCGGGCGTGCGCACGCGATGGCGGAAGCCGCGCCGGTGCAGTCGCCGCGTGACGCGGCCGGGTCGCGAGCGCATCTGCAGCATGAACTGCAGGGTGAAGTCGCGCAGGTTCATGGCAGTCTCCTGTATACGAGCGGCAGATACTTGCGGTAGAGACCCGGATTCAGGTGGCGCAGCAGGGGGTAGTCGCGGCGCACCTTCTGGATATCGTCGACGCGCAGCGCAGCCACCTGCGCCCCCGTACCCACGAAGTAACCCGGCCGCGGGAGGAAGCCGGCGTCGTCTTCCGTCATCTCGCAGGGCGCCAGGATCGCAGCCCGGCCGGCATAGGCGCGCTCGCCGACCATGCCGTAGAGGCCCGCCTCGACGCCGAACACCTGATTCTGCTGCACCTCCTGCCAGAGACCCCAGAGCGCCTCCTCCGATGGGTAGGGCGCTGCCGGCGCCAAGGGCGCGAGGAGAATATCGGCGCCCTGCAGCGTCAGGATGCGGCTCACTTCCGGGTACCAGGCGTCTCTTCCGACAAGCAGGCCGACCTTGACTCCGGCATCGACCGCGATCGGGGAGATTTCGTCCGATACCGCCTGCACCAGCGCGTCACGGTGCGTCTGCAGCTGCTCGCCCACCAGGTTGCCCTGGCGGTCGAACACGGCGGCATACTGCTGCAGGCGGGACTGTGGGGTCATGAGATACACCGTGCCTGGCACGACGACGGCGCCGAGCGTGCGTGCGGCATAGCTGCCTGCGGCCAGATAGGCGTCCTTGAGCGATGCGTCCGCAAGTGCCGACCCCTCAGGGTCGGCCAGATCCAGCTGTGGAACGAGACCCAGCGCCAGCAGGCCTGGGAACAGGTAGAGGTCGGCCGGATTGCGCTGGGCTGTGGACTCCGCGGCCTGCACCAAGGCGCGGCCAAAGGATGCTGCGTCGGGTGCGGCGAACGGTGGGAGGCGAAACGTCGCCACGGTGAAGTCGCGCTCCAGCGTTGCCCCTCCTCGCACGAAGCTACAAGCCCGTTTGACGCATTTCCGACATATATCGGCAAACTCCTGCAGAAAGGGATGCACCATCATCGAAGACTCATCCGCCATGAGCCTTGCGGCATGGGAGCAGGGCTTCGCCACAGGTGCATGGGCGGCTGGCGAGGACTACGTCCTGGCTGAGCGCGTGCAGGACCTGCGACGCGACCGGAAGACGCTCGCCGGGCGGGTTCGCGGCGCCCACGGCGACTATTGGGTGCGGCTCGAGCTCGCGCTGCCTGTCGCTTCGGTCTGCGATTGTGGCAGGCCGCGCTGCCGGCACGCCGCCGCCATCGTCCAGGCGTATCATGCCCGCAGATTGCCAGTGACCGACGTCGGCCGAATGGTGGAGGAGTTCCTGGCCCATCCGCGCAGGGAACCTCTGGCCGCGGCAGCCATGGGCGAGGACCTTGTCGCCGCCATGGCGCTGCCGCCGCTGGACGTCGAGGACGTCTGGGCGCTTCAGGGCGAGCGCCGCCTGCTGGCCCTGGACGCGGCCCTGCGCGTCGCACCCGATCCGCATCACCTCCTCTTGCGGGCTCTGCCCGAGGCGGAACACGACCCCGATCTGCAGGCACTCCTGGCGAGCGCCCTGTCGGATCGGTCGCCGTCCGCCGCCACCTGGCCATCGCTGCTGCGCCAGGCGCCGGAACCCCTTGCACCGCTGCTGGCCGATCTGAGGCCGCAGGACCTCTCCCCCGAGGCGATCCTGGCAGCGCTCTGGCAGGCCGGCGCGGACGGCGACCGGCGGGGGCTTGTGCGCCTGGCGCCGCACGCAGCGGCTATCGCGCCCAGGCAGGCCTACCATGCGCTCGACGCTCTCGCCCAGGGTACGCCCGAGCTGATTTTGGCGCTGCTCGCCGCGGCCAGGAGCGCGGGCTGCCTGCAACGCGCCGCGGTGCGCCTGCTGCGGAGGGCGGACAGCCTGCCGCAAGCGCAGGCGAAGACGATCCATGAGGTGCTGGTCCGTCAGGAGGACCTGCCGCTCCGCCTCAAGGTGCTCCTGCGCGTGCGCGCGGCGGCCGACGCCGGCGGCTCCGCGCAGATCCTCGCCGCACGGCGCGCGGCCATCTCGGCAGGCGTTTGGCCCAGCTTGCGCCCAGGGATGCTGCGGCGCATCCAGCATCGCCCCGACGGCCCCATCCTGGAGACGCAACTGCTGCTCGCGGAGGGCGACCTCGATGCTGCCGCGCGGGCCGCCGATCGCTGCCGGTCCTCGCCGCTGCCGGAGCACCTGGTGGCCGAGGCCCTGCGCTCGGTCGATCCGGCGTCGGCACGGCGTCACGAACTCAGGGCGCAGGCCCTCGCAGCGCAGCTTGCCGGTGCCGAAGATCGGCCGCGGGGCAGGTTCGGCGGCGGACGAGGAAGAAATCCTAGGCCACGGAGGTGAGGCGGTGGACCGGCTTCAGCGGCTTCGGGAGGCACTGAGCGAACAAGAGTGGCTCGAGCTTGGGCGCCTCGTGCCGGAGGGCGCGACACTGCCTTTCGACCACCCCGAACAACTTGACGGCCTTATCGCCAAAGCCGACGACGGGGCAATGGAACTCCTGATCAAATGTCAGGCCCTCCTAAACGCCGATCTGCCCCCCGCCATCCCCCCGGCCCGCACCGACGCGACCCTCGTGTTCGCCTTCGAGCCCGAGTCGAGGGAGCTCGATCATTTTCTCGGCTCTCTGCGCCGCAACGGCTTCCAGGCCACGACACTCGAGGGCGTCGAAGCTACGGTGCACGTCTACCTCGACGGCGTCACGGACCAGGAGTTCTTTCATCTGAAGGAGACGGTCCGCTCGCTCTACGAGTTCACCCGCATGGCCCTCGGGCGCAACCCGAAAGGGCGGCGGCTGCACACGTCTTGAGACGAGGACAGGTCTGGCGCAGAATACCTTGTGCCGGGTGCACGGAACGCAAGCAGGGGGGATCGCCGTGCGGCGACTTCGTCCAGATTTCGGTTTGAATCTGCGCATGCTGTTTTCGCTGCTGCTTCTCGCGGCGCTCTACACGCTGTTCGTCTGGATCCTGCTGCAGGCAGGGGTTGGCTTCTTCGGCATCGTGGTGTTCGCGGGCGGGCTCCTGCTGGTGCAGTACTATTTCTCGGACCGGCTCATCCTGGCGACGATGGGCGCGCGCATCCTGCGCCCCGGCGAGGATCCTGATCTCGAGCAGATGGTGGCGCGCCTCGCACAGCTTGCAGATATCCCCGCTCCGAAGATCGCCCTGGTCCGCACGGACATGCCGAACGCGTTTGCCACGGGCCGTTCGCCGCGCCATGCGGTCGTGGCCGTGACGACCGGGCTGCTGCAACGCCTGACGCCGGGCGAGGTGGAGGCCGTGCTGGCACACGAGATCACGCACGTCCACAACCGTGACATGGCGCTGATCACGATGGCGAGCTTCTTCGCCACCATCGCGTCCTACATCGTGCAGATGGCCTTCTGGTTCATGCCGCTCGGCGGCTTCGGTGGCGGCTTCGGCGGCAACCGTCGCGACGGCGGCAATGCGGCACTGGTGTACCTCGCCTCGTTCATCGTGTGGATCATCTCGTTCTTCCTGATCCGCGCCTTCTCGCGCTACCGCGAATACGCCGCCGACCGCGGCTCCGCCATCCTGACGGGCCAGCCGGCGCAGCTGATGTCTGCGCTGCAGAAGCTGCACCAGTCCAGCCGCATCCCGCGCAAGGACCTCAGGCACGCCGAGACGCTGCAGGCGCTCTTCATCATGCCGGCGGCCACGCAGAGCGCGATCTACGAGCTCTTCCAGACGCACCCGACGCTCGAGCACCGCCTGGACCACCTGCGCCGACTCGAGCAGGAGATCAACCAGTGAGCTTCTTCGACGCGCTGTTCGGGCGCACACGCCTCAAGAAGCCGCAGTTCGACCCGTTCTTCCGTCTGAGCACCGCCATGGCGGACCTGGAGGCCAAGGGCCTGACCTTCGCGGGGGCTGGCGGCGTGTGCTGCCGGCCGAGCGAGGAACAGGCCTTCGCCGACGCTCTTCGCCAGGCCGAAGATGTGACGCGGCTCTATGCCGACGAGCACAAGCTGGCGCTCGCGTGCACCGACGACAAGGAGCGCTTTCGCTGGATCGTGCTGCACGGCCCGGCCGAGGACGTGATCACAGGCCTGCACGCACTCGGTGACACGCTCGCGGACCAGGGCTACGGCGGGGCACTTCTTGCGGCTCTCTTCCCTTTCCGGGACAGGGATGGCACGTCGTTCCTCGTCTACAACTACAAGCGCGGCCGCTTCTACCCGTTCCGGCCTGCGGCGCGGGAAGACCGCGACGAGGCCCGCGAGATCCAGCTCCAGACCCTGCTCACGCCGTTCCTGCCGATGGAGCCGGAACTCGAGCGCTGGTACCCGATCTGGGACAATCCGCTGAGTGACGTTTGACGATCTCGTCGCCCTTTCGAAGGCGGCCCGCGCTCCCAGGCGCGGGCCGCCTTCGCGCGTGCTGGGCCACGGGCCGGCGGAGGCATGCACCTGACGGCACAAGGGCAGGCTACTTGCTCGATGGCACTTTTAGCCGCTTCTCAGGCTATCTCGAAGGACCCGATGCTAGAATGAGCCCTGGATCGCAGTAAGGAGGGCTTATGTGCTCTCGTTGATCATTCCGACCTTCAACGAACGCGATAACATCCAGCCCCTTTATGAGCGGGTTCGCAATGCTCTGGGCGCTGAGGAATACGAGATCATCTTCGTCGACGACAGCATCGACGAGACTACGCGCGAGATCGCCCGCCTCGCGGCGGAAGACCCCCGCGTGCGCCTCCTGCACCGCCGGGAGCGCGGCCTGTCCACTGCGGTCATCGCCGGGTTCGGCGCCGCGCAGGGCGACCTTGTCGCCGTGATGGACGCGGACCTCCAGCATCCGCCAGAGATCCTGCCGCAGATGCTGGAGGCGCAGCGCCAGCGCGCAGCCGACCTGGTGGTGCCGTCCCGCTATGTGGATGGCGGCAACCCCGGCGGACTCAACGGCCCGATCCGGCGCCTGCTCTCGCTGGGCGGCAAGGAACTTGCCCACCTCATGCTGCGCGAGAGCCGCGTCACCAGCGATCCCATGTCCGGCTACTTTCTGGCTACGCGCGAGGCCGTGCTGCCGCTGCTTGGCGCCAAGCCCAAGGGCTTCAAAATCCTTCTGGAACTCCTCGTGCGCGGCCACGTGCGCCGCACCGTGGAGGTGCCATATGTTTTCGCAGAGCGGTCCGCCAACCAGTCCAAGCTCGGTTGGAAGACGCAGGTGGACTACCTCAGACAGCTTCTGGACCTTGTTCCGGTCCATCCCGAGAACACCCGCTTCTTTCTCTTCGCACTCGTGGGCGGCACGGGAGTCGCCGTCAATGCCGCGCTCTTCTCGCTCCTGACGAGCGACCTGCTGACAGGTGTGCAGTACGCCGCCCTGCTGGCGTCGCCGATCGCCTCGAACGCGGCGATCATCTGGAACTTCATCTGGAACACTTCGATCACATGGCGCGACCGCTACCGCTCGGAATACCTCTGGCGGCATGCGCTCCGCTACGTTCTCGTCTCCGAGATGGGCACCCTGCTCACCTGGCTCGTGCTCATCGTCCTCCGCGCCATGGGCCTGCGCTTCGACCTCCTGGGCCAGTTGATCGGCATCGGCGTGGCGGTGCTGGCCACCTACCGCCTGAACGACCGCTGGACCTACCTGCCCGACGGCAAAACCGTCCTCGAGCCCGAGCGCAGCGTCTCCCGCCGTTAGCGCATGGTAACAGCCGGTACCCCTCCACGCTGGCGCGAGCGCATACCGCTGGCGCTTAGGGGATTCCTCTTTACGCTGGTGCCGATCTGGCTCATTGGCATCGTGGGCCTTTGGATACTGCCGCTGCCGCTCGGCTCTCACCACTGGGCTCCGCCCATCGCCGGCTGGGTCGGCCTGTTCGCCCGCTGGGATTCCGCCTGGTACTACCGCATCGCGGACATCGGCTACTGGCGCACGGCCGCCTACGCGTTCTCGCCTCTCTACCCGCTTCTGATGCGCGGCCTGCATGCCCTGACGGGCGTGCCTCTGGTCTTGAGCGGCGAACTGCTCGGCTGGGCCGCAGACCTCGCCGCGCTCGCGCTGCTTGTGCGGCTGTGGCGCGAGGAGGCCGGAGAGGAGGTGGCCCGCCGGGCGCTGTGGCTTCTGCTTGCCTACCCGGCCGGCTTCTTCCTGCTTGCGATGTACCCGGAGTCGCTCTACCTCCTGCTTTCCGTCGTCACGTACCTGCTGCTGCGCCGCGAACGCTACGTCTGGGCTGCAGTGGCGATGGCGCTGGCGGCGCTCTCGCGCGCCAACGGCATCCTGCTTATCCTGCCCTACCTCGCATTTGCCTGGGAGGGCTCGGGCCGCAAGCTCGACCGGCTCTTCTGGCGGCGCGCCGCTCTCGCGCTGATCGGCGTTGCGGGACTCGGCCTCTACCTGGCCTACAGTTGGGCAACCAGCGGCGACCCGCTGCAGTTCCTGGCGCAGCAGGCCACTTGGCATCGCCACTTCACCGGCGGCGCCTTCGCGCTCGCCTACGCCCTCATCCACATCTTCTACGGTCAGGGTCTGCCCTTGACCATCACGGACTTCCTGGCGCCGCTCGCGTTTCTGGGCGTGATCGCCTTCGATCGCGGCCGGCTGACGCTCGGCGACAAGCTTTACGTCTTTTTCGGCGTTCTGTCGATCCTGGTCGACCCGTCGATTCCAAACGGCTTCGTTCTTATGAGTGCGACACGCCTCGTCATGCCGTACTTCCCTGTATACCGTGTAGTCGCGGAACGGCTGACCGAGCGGCAATGGCGCATAACTATGGGGGTGATGGCCTTCCTGCAGGTGTGGTTCTGGTTTACATATACGCACTGGTGGTTTTCCGGATAGCCCTCGGCCAACTCTTGGCTCGCTCTAAGTTTGTTCCTGTACGGTCCTAGATGACCCCGGAGCCAGGGCTTCTGTGCTACCGTAGTTGCGGTTGTACGTGTGAAAGAGAACGCAGATCGGCGCCTCGCGTCGTACGTCGAAGGAGGATCTTCTTGCGCATACTGATCATCGGTGGCGACGGTTACCTGGGCTGGCCGACGGCTATGCATTTCGCCCAGCGCGGACATGAAGTCGCAGTACTCGATAACATGATCAAGCGCCGCTGGGAGAGCGAGCTCGGAGTCGCTCCGCTCTGGCCCATCGCAACGCTGACCGAGCGCGCGCAGGCCCTGCGCGAGACTACGGACCGCGAAGTCGAGGTGTTCGTCGGCGACGTCGCCGACAAGTCGGTGGTCCGGGGCGTGCTTTCGCGTTTCCTGCCGGAGGCGATCGTACACTACGGCGAGCAACCCTCAGCGCCGTTCTCGATGATCGACGCCGAACACGCCATCCTCTCGCAGGCCAACAACGTCCTCGGCACGCTGCAGCTCGCCTTCGCCATGCACGACATCGTGCCTGACGCGCACTTGATCAAGCTGGGCACGATGGGCGAATACGGCACGCCGAACATCGATATCGAGGAAGGCTACCTCGAGATCGAGCACAACGGCCGACGTGACCGCCTGCCCTTCCCCAAGAGCCCCGGCTCCTTCTACCACCTTTCGAAGGTCCACGACTCCCACAACCTGATGTTCGCCGCGAAGCTCTGGAACCTGCGCATCACCGACCTCAACCAGGGCGTCGTCTACGGCACCACCACCGACGAGACCGCAATGGATCCGCGGCTGGCGACGAGCTTCCACTATGACGAGTACTTCGGCACGGTGATCAACCGCTTCGTGGCGCAGGCCGTCGCCGGCATGCCGCTCACCGTGTACGGCGCGGGGGGCCAGAAGCGCGGCTACCTCAACATCCGCGACACCTTGCAGTGCGTCGAGATCGCCGCGATGAACCCTGCGTCAGCTGGAGAGTTCCGGGTCTTCAACCAGTTCACCGAGCAGTTCACGATCGACGAACTGGCGAATCTCGTGGTGGAGGCCGCCGCCAAGCAGGGCATCCGGGCGGAGAAGAAATCCATCCCGAACCCGCGCATGGAGCTCGAGAATCACCACTACAACGCGCGCAACAGCGGGCTGATCGCCCTTGGTCTACAGCCGCACCGCCTGACTGTCGACGTGCTGGCCGGCATGATCGCGTGGGCAGCGCAGCACCCCGAGCGCATCAGCCGCGACGTCATCATCCCGACCGTCCAGTGGCGCAAGCAGCCTGAGGGCGTCCGCGAAGCCTGATCGAGCAGCATTCGCAAGGGGGGGTGAGAGCATGCGCCAGCGGGTTTGGACGTGGGGCATCCCAGCGGTCTTTTCGCTTGCCGGCGTCTACGCCGTGGTCAAGAGCCTCGGCTCCCTCAACATGCTCTGGCACGTCCACCCCTACTGGCCCGACCTTCTGCTCGTGCTCGTCGTCTATCCCGTGTTCGCCGCCGGGCGGGGCCTGCGCTTCCGCCAGTTGCTGCGCGACGAGGGCACCTGGCAGAAGACGGTCGGCCTCGGCTGGCTCTACTCAGCTGCGTGCAGCGTGCTGCCGGGCGGCATCGGCGAGGTGTCGCTGCCGCTCATCTACCGGAGCGCGCCCGGCGGTCCTGCGCACGCCACCGCCGCCATGGCGGTGGCGCGGGTGCAGGACCTGCTCTCGTGGCTCGTCATCCTGGTCATCGCCGGCTTCGCCGTATCCACGCTGCCAGCCGGCTCCATGGCCCTTTTGAGCATCTCTCTCGTCGTGACGGCGGTCGGCACGCTCGTGGTCTTCGTCCCACCGGCGCGGCGCTTCCTATTCCGCCTGGCTGGCCTCATTCCCTGGCCCAAGCTGCACCGCTTCCTCGCGCAGATCGACGAGCGGCTCGGCGACATGGTCTACAACTTGCCCAGCTGGATCGTCACCTTCGGGCTACGCCTGCTGAGCATCCTCTCCTACTACCTGTCGCTGCGGGCCTTCGGCGCTCCCGTCACCTTCGCCGAGGCGTCCGTCGGCGGGGCTCTGGCAGCCCTGCTGCTTGTCCTGCCCGTGCAGGGCGTGGCCGGGCTCGGCACCGTCGAGGTGTGGTGGATCATGATCCTGCGCCTCTTCGGCACTCCCTGGTCGGTGGCCGCCGTGGCCGCGATCGGCGTCCACTTGACCCTGCTTGTCCTGTCGGTGGCCGTGGGCGGCCTGTCGTTCAAGACGTCCCCGGGCCTTCTATCCACCACCTGAACGGAGGAACGACGCCATGAGCGCCCTACGCCTCGGCGGCATTCTCGTCGCACTGATCCTTGGCTTCATGGTCCTGCGCGGGCTCTCACGCCGCGCGCCGACCTCCGTCGACGGCCTCGGCTTCCTGGCCGCCCTCATCCTTCTGGCGGTTTCCCTGTTCCCGGGCCTCGTCAACGTCCCGACGGACCTCCTGCTCCTCGGGCGCGCGCCGAGCGGACGCCTGCTCGCGCTCATCCTTGCGTCGAACATCGTGCTCTGGCTCTACACGTTCTGGTCCGCGGGCCTGCACCGCCGGAGCCACGAGCGTGCGGACGGGCAGCTGGAGGCCCTGGTGGCCCGCATCGCGTCGCAAGGTGCGAACCCCGACCTCGGCGGCATCGTCATCGTGATGCCCGCCTACAACGAGGAGGAGTCCGTGGCGCAGGTCGTGCGCGGACTGCCGAGGGAGATCCTCGGCCAGCACGTGTACCCCGTCGTGGTCGCCGACGGCTGCAGCGACCAGACGACGGCCGTGGCGCGCAGCGCCGGAGCGCTGGTGCTGGACCTGCCGATCAACATGGGCGGCGGGGCGGCCATCCGGGTCGGTTACAACTTCGCCGCTCAGAGCGGAGCTCGCGTGATCGTCACCATGGACGCCGACGGGCAGCATCTCGCCTCCGACATCGAGGGGCTGGTCGCGCCGATCCTGCACGGCGAGGCGGACTTCGTGATCGGCTCGCGCCGCCTGGGCACGTTCGAGAAGGTGAGCGCACTGCGCAGCGCGGGGCTGTCCTTCTTCAACTTTTTTCTCAACCTTCTGCTGCAGACCCGGCTCACCGACTGCTCTTCGGGCTTCAGGGCCTTCGACGCGCACAAGCTGACGCACCTCGAGACCTCGGAGAGCCAGTACCACACGTCGGAGACCATCATGCTCGTGCGGCGGCTCGGGCTGCGCATCGCGGAGCGTCCGATCACCGTCCAGCGCCGCATCGCCGGTCAGAGCAAGAAGGGGAACGATTTCGTCTACGGCTATCGTTTCGCGCGCACCATGCTGACCCGATGGCTGCGCGGGTAGGGCGGACGTGGCAAAGGCGGACGCGGTTGCGCCGCAGCGCAGGGGCCTCGGCCAAGTGCTGAGGCCCGTTGCGCATTTCGTGGTGCGCCTGGTTCCGCCAAGCCGCAGGGCGGAACTCGAGCGGGCAGGCACCACGCCCTATGGCTTCGGGCTGGGCCTGGCCGTCTACCTGGTGCTCACCCTCGCCGTGCTGGGACCCACGCTCGTGCGTCCCGGCGGGAGCTTCCCAGGCTATGGCGGCGACGCGGAGCAGTACATGTGGTACATCGGCTGGTTCTGGCATGCCGTCGCGTCAGGCAAGAACCCCTTCATCACTCTCTTGATCAACTACCCGCACGGCATGAACCTGATGTGGAACACGTCGATCATCGCGGAATCGGTCCTCCTGGGCCCGCTGGCCGCCACGATCGGCACCACCGCAAGCTACAACCTCTGGTTCGGGCTGAACTACGTTTTGGCCGGGGTCCTGGGACAGGCGATCTGGGCCCGCCTCGGCGCACGCCAGTGGCTCAGCATCCTGGGCGGCCTCTTGACCGTGACACTGCCCTACATGACGACGCAGGCCCTCTCCCACATCAGCCTGATCACGATCGAGCTCCTGCTGGGCATCGTGCTGATCCTGCTGAAGCTCGCGCAGGACCGGCCGCACCGGGTGTGGCTCTGGGGCGTCCTGGCGGGCGCCCTGCTCGCACTGCAGTTCTACACGCTGCTCGAGGTGCTGGTCAGCGCCGTCCTGACAGGTGCACTCACGCTGGTCGTCGCCTGGTTCGCCGCCCGCCAGGATCTTGTCCGGGTCGCGCGGCGCATCCCGCCCGCCTTCTGGGTGGCGGCCGCCGTCACGGCGGGCGTCCTCGCCGCTCCGGGGCTCTACGAGATGCTGTTCGGGCCGTTCCGCGTCTTCCACTCGGTGCAGCCCCCGAACGTCTACGTAGTCGACCTCGTGAACCTCATCCTGCCAACCCACGCCTTCCTCGTGCACTTCCCCGGCACCGATCCCGCGGCCTGGTTCACGGGCAACTTCGCCGAGGACAACGGCTACCTCGGCATCCCGGCCCTGCTGCTGCTCCTCTGGGCCGTGCGCCGGCTCTGGCGGCGGCCGCTGGTGCGCGTGCTCGCCATCGTCGCGGGCATCGTCACCGTGCTGGCCCTTGGCCACACGCTGCACCTGATCGGCTGGACGTCGCCCCTGCCGCTGCCCTGGGCGGCGGTCAGCCTGCTGCCCTTCGTCAAGGACCTGCTGCCAACCCGCCTCATGCTCTATACCGACCTCGCCGTCGTGGCCATCACCGTACTGGCCGTCGAGGACTACCTTCGCCACGGCGGCACCGGGGCGGGACACAGGCCATACTGGCTTTTGGGCCTGATGGTCGCCACGTGGCTGCCCGTCCTGCCCTATCCCAATACCACGCTCCCGCAAGCCACGGTGGACATGGCGCCCAAGACCGCGGTGGCGAAGGCGCTGCGCGGACAGCCCACCTACGTGCTCACCATGGCGTTCCCCGAGACCATGCAGATGCTGCAGCAGGCGGGCTACAGCTTCCCTGTCGCCAATGTCTACGGCCACAACGACAACACCATCAGACGCCAGCAGCAGCTGCAGGGCGTCCAGGTGTTGCTGAACCCGAGTCTCGCCCCGGAGATCTACCAGACCATTCTTGTCGACGACCTGATGCGGCTGCATGTCACGCGGCTCTACTTCCTGCCGCGCCCGAACTACGGTTCGACCACGATCCCTCAGGAGGCCCTGCGCCAGATCAACGCGACGCTCGGGCCGCCGATCGCCGCCTCGCCCACTGGCAGCATCGTCTGGCGCGTGCCGAAAACTCCGGTCTTCGAACAGAACCCACAGCCGTAAGCGGGGTGGCCATCGATGGCCACCCCGCTTCGTCAACGCCCGCTGCGGATCCCCGTGAACTCCTGCACCCGATTCACGAGCCCGGGAGGCCAGTCGTTCAGGATCTGATCCACGTGCAGCGGCGTGCCGCGCAGATCAAGCTCATCGCGTTCGATCGGCTCGTCGCGGTCATCGGCGACCACGGTCACCACGGGCTGGAGCGGATGACCCTGGTTCAGGCCGGTCACCGCGCCGAGCAGCCCGTTGGTCAGGCGGACGATCTCGCCGACCGGGATGATCGCGACGTGGGCCAGAATCGCCTGCACCGCCGACGCGTCGAGCTTCGGACCAGCCTCCTCCTGCATGATCTGCAGCACGCGTCTCGGTGCGTAACGCGCCCGGTAGTTGCGTTCTGCCCGGATGGCGTCGAAGACGTCCGCTGCCGCGACGACGCGCGAGAACACGTAGATCTCGTCGCCTTTGAGGTGCGAGGGGTAACCTGAGCCGTCCAGACGCTCATGGTGTTGGAGGACGACGATCGACGACGTCGGCATGATGTTCTGGAATCCCTCGTGCACGAGATCCCAGCCGAGCCTGGGGTGCTGTTTGATGATCTCGAACTCGTCGGCGGTCAGGGCGGCCGGCTTCTGCAGGATCTCCTGCGGCACCGTAACCTTGCCGACGTCGTGCAGGATTGCGCCCGTCCCGAGTCGCACCAGCTGGTCCTCCGTCATCAGGAGGTGCTTGCCCACCAGCACCGACAGGATGGCCACCTGCACCGAGTGCTCGAATGTATAGTTATCCCAGGTCCTCAGGTGGGCGACGTTGGCGACGACATCGTCGTTGTGCAGGATGTCGTCGACGAGGCTGCGCAGCGCAGCGGCCAGGCGCAGCGCCTGCGCCTGGCTCGGCGGCGCCTTCTCCTTCGCGGACTTGAAGATGTCCTCCAGGCAGCGCCGCGTGACGTTCACGGTCTCATCGCGGACGACCGCCTGCACTTCCAGATCGGGAAAGAGCTCGTCCGTCACCCAGATCGCCTGGATGCCCCGGCGCTGCAGCGCCGCCACCATCGAAGGGCGGATCCGGGTGCCTCTACGGAGCAGCGGCGTGCGGCCCGTGCGGTTGTAGATGGTCTTCGCGGAAAACTTCCCGACGATCTGCTCGTCGACCTGTACCCTGCGCAAGTAGTGACCCCCGTTTGCAAGTGCCAGACAAGGTCACCATATTCTACAGTCCGGCTCCGTATCCCTCCGATAGGAATAGAGCCCGCTGTCAAAACGGATGCAAAAGATCTCATTGGGCCATGAGTGTCGGCCCCGAGCGTTGGAGAATTCGGCCCTCCAATACCATGTAGGTGTTCATGCTGTCCCCTTGCCGAAAGTCCGTCGCCGCATGGAACCTTCTGGTACGAGTTATCCGCGAGGGTCCACGCCGCCTAGAGGCCGTGGGCCCCCTCCACGCCGGCATCTCCTGGATGAGCCTCGCGCCCACCCCTCGCCGGCGTCGGTCCCGGAGCACACCGATTTCATCGAGCGGGAGTTCCCGTTCTTGGTCCTGGCGCGGCGGCGCCACGACCCGGAACAGGCAGCCCACGGCGGCATTGTCCAGAACAAAACCGCCTGGTTGGCAAATAAGGCCCGTGCCGCACAGGGGCCGAGCGGCGTGCGGGCACCTCCGCGCCTCTCAAAGGTCGAAGTCCGCGTCCTGCAGCGCAAGATCCGCCGGCGGAGCCCGTCGCCCACCCCCGGCCGCCTCCACGGGAGGACCTGATCACCTTTCGACATAGCTCCAGAAGAGTTCCTCAAGCGAGAGTCCTTCCACCTGTACCGCCGTGACGCCGGCCACCTGACGCACCGCGTCCGCTTCTGCGGTGCCCGTCACGAGAAAACCGTGAGACCCGTTCTCCACCTGTCGCACGCCCTCGAGCTCCCGCAGAGCTGCCCCTGCGGCCCGCGGGGCGCTCACGATGATGCGCCGCTGGGATTCCAGGATCTCCGGCATCGGGCCCGCCACCTGGATGCGCCGGTCATGGACCAGCGCGAAGTGATCGCAGGCGCGCTCGACAAGCCCGAGATCCTGCGACGTCAGCAGCACCGTGCGGCCGCTCACCGCACTCGCTTCCAGCAGGACCTGCAGGTAGCGCCTGCGGTGGACGGGATCGAGACCTGACGCGGGCTCGTCCAGGATCAGCAATTCAGGCTGGGTCGCGAGGCCGAGCGCCAGCGCGAGTTGTGTGCGCATGCCCGTGCTGAGCGCTCCGACCCTGCGCTGGATCGGCAGCTCGAAAGCGTCGAGGTAGTGCGCGGCGCACCCGGCGTCCCAGCGCGGGTGCAGGGCGCCCACGAAGCGCAGCAGCTCACCCACCCGCATGTTCTCGTAGTAGGCAGGGCGATCGGGCACGTAGGCGATGCGGGCGCGCTCCTCGGGCGTCAGCCCGCCCAGCGGACGGCCAAGGACGGTGCCCTCGCCTCCGCTCGGGTGCAGAAAACCCATGAGAACCCGGAGCAGAGTCGTCTTGCCCGCCCCGTTCAGGCCAAGGAGACCGAAGATACTCCCCTCCGGCACGTCGAGGTCGATGCCGTCCAGCACGGTGAGGCGGCCGAATCGCTTCTGCAGGTTCCTCAGACTAACGGCCAGCATGCCCCTGTGCCTCCCCGTCCTCGTCCTTCGCTCTGGTGGCGTCCGCCTCGGCGACGGCCCTCTCCAGTTCGGCCACGGCCCCCGTCGCAGGGAAACCGAGCCGCTCAGCCTCGAGCAGGAACGCCGTCGCCGCTGCCCTGAGCCTCGCGCGCCGTTCGGCCTCCTTGATCTGCGGCCGGCCCCGCACGAACGTGCCGCGTCCGCGCGGCTGCTCGATCACCCCGATCTGCTGCAGTTCATCGTAGGCCTTGACGACTGTGGCCGGGTTGACCGTCAGCTCCACCGCGAGCTCACGTACCCCGGGCAGCTTGTCCCCGCTCTGGAGCACGCCGGAGAGAACCGCCTGCTCGATCTGGGCGGCGATCTGCCGGTAGATCGGTACGCCGCTGTGACTGTCGATCCGGATCCACATCGCTACACCTCTTGCCGCGCGAAGACGGCCCAGGCGGCCAGGAATGCGACGGCCGCCCAGATCGCCGCTAACGCGATGTGCCCAACCGGATAGGTGCCCTGAAGCATCAGCCTGCCAGCGGCCGCGTAGTCGAACGGAGTCAGCTTGAGGATGAACGCGACCGGCGAATTGGCGGCGACGAACACCGGGATGAAGATGAAGACCGCCGCCGCGGTGACCGTCGCCAGCACCGCGTAGGTCTGTTCGCGCAGGAAGAGCAAAATGAGGACCAACGTGGCCGCGAGTGCCGCCTGGTCCAGCGCAAGCGCCCCAAGCGCTTCCGCGACGCGCAGATCGCTTGCGCTCTGGCCGATCAGCGCCATCGCCGCGATGACCGCGACGAAGACGCCGAGGTAGATCAGCCCGAGCTGCACCAGCAGGGAGAGCGAGCGCTCCCCCAGGAGGCGTCCCCGTCGCACCGGCATGGCGAGGAGAAACTCCAGCGTACCGTGGTCCACGTCGCTCGCCACCACGCTGACGGAGACCAGCGCGACCCAGATGCCGACGATCAGGGTGATCCAGCCCGAGAGGTCGATCGTGCCGATCCAGCCCGCGACGCTGAAAACGTTCAGGCCGCCGCCGACGAACTGCAGGAACTGCGGCGGCAGTTGCCGCAGGACGGACGTCATGCCCGCCGCGAGCGCCGGGCTTGCCACGACGCTATAGAGGCTGGTCTGCAGCACAACGAGTGCGATCACCGCGACGGCCCAGCCGATCAGAGCCGCCGCCTCGCGGCGCAGGTGGTGCCGGAAGATCGCCATGGTCAGACCTCCCTCCCCTCGAACGTGCGCACGGCGCCATACGTCAAGAGGGCCGATGCCGCCAGCAGCACGAAGGTGGCGAGCCACGGGAAGGCATGCGTAAGCAGAAGATGCGGCGGATCGTAATAACCGTAAGGCAGGACGTAGCGCCAGCCCGGCGACGCCGTCGCGAGGCGGACCGCCAGGTCGTAGACGAACGGGACCGCCGCGATGCCGAGACCCCAGCGGGCCGCCGTGGCGTAGTCGCGAGCGGCCGCGCTGGCCCAGAGCGCGCCGGTCGCCGTGGCGAGCGTCACCAGGAGACCGCTGTAGCCGACCAGCACATAGCCGAGCACGTCGGGCCGAAACCCCTGCTGCCGTATGGAGACGATCACGGCCAGTATCGTCACGGCCCACATCGCGACCTGCGAGGTCACAAGGGCAGTCAGCCGGACGAGCAGAAGCCTCCGTCGCGTCAGAGGCAGGCCGAGCAGGAAGTCGAAGCGGCGGTGGTCCATCTCGCGCGCGAGGAGCGATGATGCCTGAAAGCCCGCAAAGATGCCGATCAGGAGCGGCAGGTACATGAGGAGCTTGATATAGAGATAGCCGTCGAGCGGACGCCTCACCATCAGCGTCCCGCCCATCACGGCCCGCACGGAGGCCGGCAGATCGCCCAGGAGTGCGGCGAGCGCATGGGAGTCCGCCACGGCGGGGGCCGCCGACACGACCGTCGCCACGCCAAGCACGACGACGATCGCCCAGATGAGCCAGGAGACGAACTGCTGGCGCAGGGCCATGCGATAGAGCGTCATGACGGACGACCTCCGTAGTAGGTCCGGAAGACCTCCTCGAGACTGGGCTCGGTGATCGTGACGTCCACTGGCGGGTGCTCGGCGAGCGCCCGGAAGAGTGCGGCGGTGTCGCCTACGATGTGGAAGCGGACGGCAGGACCCTGCACCTCGAGTCCGCGCACGCCGGTGACCAGGGCAAAGTCGGGCGGCTCGCCCTCGTAGCGCAGCTGGACCGCCCTGAGCCGGCTTCGCCGCAAGGCCTCGACCGTATCCACGGCGACCAAGCGGCCATCGCGGATGATGCCGACGCGGTCGCTGAGGGTCTCCACCTCTGGCAGCACATGGCTGCTGAAGAAGATCGTCTTGCCCCGTCTCTGCTCCTCCCGCAGGAGGTCCCGGAAGGCGTCCTGCACCAGTGGGTCGAGCCCGCTCGTCGGTTCGTCCAGGAGCAGAACCTGCGGGTCATGGGCCATGGCCAGGAGGATCGCCACCTTCTGTCGGTTGCCGCGCGACAGCTGGCGGATCCTTCTGTCCAGCTCGACCTCGAGGCGCTCGGCGATGGCAGTCGCGTGGCGGCGATCCCGAATGGCGCGCAGCCCGAGAGCCAGGTCCAGGTGCTGGCGGCCCGTCATGGTGTCATAGAGTGCCGGGTCGCCAGGCAGGTAGCCCGTGATCCGGCGCACCTCGACGCTGTCCCGCACGACATCCCTGCCTGCGATGCGGGCCCGCCCAGCCGTGAGGTGCGTGAGCCCGAGAAGCGACCGGATCGTTGTCGTCTTGCCTGCGCCGTTCGGCCCGAGAAAGCCGAAGATCTCGCCCTCGCCGATCTCGAAATCGATGCCGAGAACGCCGCGGCCGCTCCTGTAAACCTTCTGGAGGTTCTCAGCCTCGATCGCCGCGGTCATGGCCACCACCCCCACCCTGAGCCTTGCCTCGGTGTACTAGCACACTAATACACCCACGGCAGGCGCTCGGCAAGATGGCCAGTCGGTCGCCCTTTGGCCACCAGATGGGCCCCTGGACGCTGGACGCGGCTCCTGGACCTAAGCCCGATCCGCTGGCGCCCGCCAAGTGATAAGCTGGACTCTGGCCGCCAGCCGGAGGGCGCGACGGCCCCATTCGTTTCTGCCTACCAGGTCCAGGAGGTACTTGTGCGTCAGCGGATACCGGGCATCGTCTGGCTGCTCATCGCCGGGGACGGCTTCGCGTCGGCGTTCCGCTTCCTGGTGATGCCTTTCCTTGCGCTCTACATGCATGCCGTCACCGGCGCGGCGCCTGCGGTCGTGGGTCTCGTGATCGGACTCGGCGCCGCGTCGAACCTTGTGGCGAGCTTTCTGCTCGGCCCGCTCTCCGACCGGATTGGCCGCAAACCGTCGCTGATCTGGGGCACCATCCTGCAGGTGGTGACCCTGGCCGGATTCGGCGTGGCCCACACCCTTGCGGCCTTCGCGCTGCTGCAGGTCATCTCCGGCATGGTCTGGGCCCTGCAGGGTCCCGCGTACATGGCCATGCTGACCGACCTCACGCCGGAGAGCTACCGCACGCGGGTCTTCGGCTTCAACTACTGGGCCGTGAACATCGGAGCGGCGATCGGACCGCTCGGCGGTGCCATGATCGGCTCCGGCCACACGGCGATGCCATTCCTGCTGGCGGCCGCGTCGCAGGTGCTTCTGGCCGCAGCCCTGATCATCTACCTCCCCGCGGCGAGCGGCGAGCAGCGGGGAGGCGCCACAAGTCTCGAGAGCCTGAGGCACATGGCCCAGGGACTCCGTCATCATGTCCTTTTCTGGGTCTTTGTCGGCACGTTCCTCACAAACCTCGCCTACAGCCAGATCGAGACGAACCTTGCGCAGTATCTCGGCATGCACTATCAGCACGGCGTACAGCTGTTCGCCTACGTAATCGCGGCCAACGCCATCACGGTCGTGCTGCTGCAGCCCTTCCTCGGCCGCTGGCAGGAGAACCGCCCGATGCTCCTCGGCTTCGCGGGCGGCTCGATCATCTATGCCATCGCCAACGCGCTCTTCATTTTCGCCGTCGCGCCTTGGGCATGGATTGGCATCAACGCGTTCTTCACGGTGGGCGAGGTACTGCTCGCTCCTGTCGGCCAGGCGGTGATCGCGCGCTACGCGCCCCAAGACCAGCGCGCGACCTACTTCGCGCTCCAGAACATCGTTTTCGGCCTCTCGTTCGCGGTAGGCCCCTCGCTTGGCGGTCTTGCGCTTTCCGTAGGCAGCAAGTTCGGCCTCTTTGGCAGCATGGCGATAGTCAACGTACTGGCTCTGGGCGCATTCCTCGTCGCGTTCCAGCCTTCAAGGGAGACCCGCTCCACCGCGGCCTAGCCCGCCCCACTCAGCGTATCTGCCCGCGTCTCGCCCGCTGGAGCACGGCGTCTGGCCAGTCGTCGAGGATCTCTTCCACATAAACGCCCGAGCCGCGCAGCTGGGCCTGGCGGCGTTGCACAGTCTGGCCCAACCCGCCTGCGAGAACGATGCAAAGCGGCTGCAGCGGCGCACCGGGGCTGTGCGCCACCACCTTGGCGAGCGAGCCGTCCGTCAGCCGGACGATTGCGCCATGCGGCACGATCGCCACATGGCGCAAAACGATCGCGCAGGACTTGTTGTCTAGCCCCACCCCCGCCTCCTCCTGCAACAGGCCCACGATCTGCGCAGGGTGGAAACGCCGGCGATGCGGCCGGTCGGAGCGGACCGCCGCCACGACGTCCGCCACGGCGGCGATGCGGGCAAACAGATAGATGTCCCGCCCCTGGCGGCCTTCCGGGTAGCCTGAGCCATCCATCCGCTCATGGTGCTGCAGGACGACGCTCGCTGCCGTGGGGGCCACAGAGGGCAGCCAGCGGTGCACGAGCTGCCAGCCGTCGCGCGGATGCGCCAGCATGGCTGCGACACCGTCCGCATCGAGCAGCCTTGACTGGCCCAGGATGCTCTCCGGCATCCGGCCGAGGGCCACATCCATCAGCAGGGTGCCAACGCACAGCCTGAGCAGCTGATCCCTCGAAAGCGGGTAGTGCCGGCCGATCTGCACCGCAAGCCCGGCCGCCTCGATCGCGTGCTCGCTGCGGTCGGCGCCCGCGGCGTCCCACGGACCCAGATCAGCGACCTCAGCGTCTGCCGCGAGGACTTCCTCGACCAACTTGCGGGCCACCTGCAACAGACGTCGCAGTTCGGCTACCGGGCGCTCCTTGCGCGCCTGCGCGAGAACCGCAGTTAGGTCGCTTACGGCCGCGTGCGCTTCAAGGCGGGTGTGCACCGGCACCGTGTCAAGGTCAGGAACTTCGGGGAAGATCTCATCCCGCAGAAAAACGTGCTGGATGCCGCGCGACAGCAGGGCCTGCACGTCGCGCAGGTCCAGCCGCACGCCCGCCGCCACCAGCAGTCCCGTGCCCTCCGGCCCGTACACATCAACGGTGACCTGTCTGCCTACCATGGCTTCCGTAAGGTGGTAACGCTGCACGTTATGTCCCTTCCACCCAATATGGTAGCGTTCTCCATGCGCGATGAAATGGGCGGCACGGTCAATATGGCCTGGGCTTCGTGTCGCAGGAGTCCGAGGCGGCGCCAGCGTGGATGCAGGCGGGGCCGACCCAGCCAAGATGGCCGGGTCGGCCCCTGTCGCGCACTCTCAGGCGTGTTGCGTAAAGAGCGCCCGCGCCTCTTCAAGCGTGATGTCAGCGGGAGGCAGCACCAGGTCGGACTCCCGCAGCACCTCCGCCGGCAGCGTGCGCCCCTCGCTGCGCACCAGCGCGAGCAGCGCGTCCCGCCGTTCGGTAAAGCCTGCCTCGTCGCCCGCGGTCAAGCGCTCCATCAGTTCGTCGTCCAACCTGCGCAGGTTCGCCAATGCCGAGGCCGGCAGCTCGTACTGCCCCTCGTGCAGGATGCGTGCGATCACTTCTGCCCACCTGCCGAGATCTTCGCCTTGAGCGCCTGCAGGTCATCCTCGACCTGCGAAGTCTGCTGGGTCTTGCGCAGTTCCCTCTCCACGGGATCCTCCCCCGGGGTGGCCAAGGCGTCATCCAGCACGCCCTTGTCCGTGAGTTCGTCGATGGCCTGCGCCCTTGCCCGCATGCGCTCGGTCTTGTCCTGCGCGCGCTGCACCGAGAGGCCCACGTCCGCAAACTCCTCGGAAAGTCCTGTCGAGGCCTCCCCCATCTTGACCTGCGCCTGTGCGGTCGTGTACTGGGCCTTGATGACCTCCTTCTGGGCGCGGAACGCCGCGATCTTCGTCTCAAGGCGCCGCGCGTTCTCCTCCATCTTGTCTTCCTGCGCCTTGAGCTCCGCGATCTGGGAGTCGAGGCCGCCCGTCTGCGTCGCGAGCGCCGCCTTGCGCTCCAGGGCCTGGCGCGCCAGATCTTCGCGACCCGCCTTGAGCGCCGCCTCGGCCTCGTTCTGGTACTTGTCCATGTCCGCCTGCAGACGGACCTTCTGCAGCTCGATCTGCTTGCGCGCAGTAACGGCGTCGGCCAAGCTGCGCTTCACCTGCTGCAGCATCTCCATCTGGCGCTCGTAGGAGTAGTCGAGGGTCTGCCGCGGGTCCTCCGCGGCGTCGAGCGCCGAGGAAACCTTGGACTTGAAAATCGTCGACATGCGAGACATCAGCCCCATGTCTGCTCCCTTCCTCTCCCCGACCCACTTCGATCCGCTTCCAATATAGCACGCACCGCATGCGCGGCGCGGCTCACTCACCGCCTGGCGGGAACACTGTGCCAGGGAGGTGGCGGCATGTTCGAACTGCTGCGCGGCGCGGAGTGCTACGGTCCAAAACCGCTCGGAAGGCAGGACGTGCTGATCGCCGGCGACGTCATCGCGCGCATCGCGCCGACCATCGAACCCGACCGCGACATCTTGCCGGATCTCAGGGTGCACGATCTCCACGGCCGCATGCTCGTGCCAGGCTTCATCGACATGCATGTGCACATTGCCGGCGGCGGTGGCGAGGGCGGCTACCAGCACCGCACGCCGCCGATCGATCCGAAGGCCCTCGGCCCGCACGGAACCACCGGCGTCGTCGGCCTGCTAGGCACCGACGGGGTCACGCGCTCGGTCGCGGACCTGCTGGCGGAGGCCCGCCGCCTCACGGCGCTCGGCCTTACGGCCGACATCCTGACAGGTGCCTACCAGCTCCCGACCAGGACGCTCACAGGCAGTGTCCGCTCGGACCTCGTCTTCCTGCCCGAGGTGCTCGGTGCCGGCGAGATCGCCATCGCCGACGACCGCGGCAGCCACCCTTCCGGCCACGATCTCGTCGCGATCGGCGCGGAGGTGCGGGTGGGAGCCCTCCTGGCAGGCAAAAAGGGCATCCTGCATATCCATGTCGGCGACGGGCAGCGGCGTCTCGAAGCCCTGCGCGACGCCCTGCACCGCAGTGCCCTGCCGGAGGAACTCTTCTCCGCCACGCATCTCAACCGAAACCCGGACCTCTTCGCGGAGGCGGCCGACCTCACGCGCATGGGCGCCTATGCCGACGTCACCGCCGGCATTTTCCCCGCACCTGGCGACACGCGTCCCATCGATCCCGGCGAAGCGCTTGCCGATCTCCTGCACCGCGGCCACCCGGAGCGCGTGACCATGAGCTCGGACGGTCAGGGCTCGTCACCCGTCTTCGACCAGCAGGGCAAGCTCGTCGGCATCGGCATCGGCCAGGCATCCCGGCTCCACTGGGCCCTGCGCCGGGCCGTGCTGAAGTACTCGACGCCATTCGAACTGGCCCTGTCGACCGTCACCTCGCACGCGGCCGCCGCGCTCGGGCTGCCGCAGCGTGGACGCATCGAGACCGGCTGGAAGGCCGATCTCGTGGTGCTCGACGATGACCTCCAGGTGCATGAGGTGTTTGCCCGCGGGCGCCTCTGCGCCAAGGACGGTCATTGGCTGCTGCCGGATCCCTTCCAGACCCCCGACTCGGCGAAAGGCCTGAGAAGGCTGGCGAAGACCAAGAGCCGCTCGCCCGGCGGCGCGTACGGCAGCTGAACGTCACCCTTGCCGCCCGCCTGCCCGATCACGGCGGCGGGCCTGGGTCCGCGCACCGCACTCTCCAGCGGTCCGCGGACCGCGATCGGCGTCGCCTTGAAGGCGGCGAGCACCGCGGCAAGGCGCGGGTCGCCGAGCGCCGGCAGGTCCAGCAGCAGGACGTCCGGCCGCCCCCAGAGGACGTCCTGGCGAAAGCGGCCAAGCACCGTGTCGAGCCCCTGACCCTGCCACGGCAGCGGCCCGTCGTCCGGCCAGAAGGTCGCGAGCGACTGCACCCTGATGCCTTGCCACGGCATCGTCAGCACGAGACTGTCGACCAGGATCGGAGGATGCTCCAGCCCGAGTCTTGGCCGCAGTGCCGGCGCGCCGAGGTCCGCATCGAGAATCGCGACCGAGCGGCCAAGCCCCTGCAGCGCAAGCGCCAGGGCTACGACGGCCGTGCTGCGTCCGCTGCCGGCGCCGCCGAAGACGCCGAGCACCTCGGCGTCACCGAGCCCGCCGACCTCTGCGCGCAGCGTGCGCGCGAGCCCGACCGCGTCGCGTACGCCCCGCACCGGAACCTCGGCTCCGGACCGCTCGCGGCAGACATCGAGAAACGCGGCGTGCCACGGACTGTCCGGATCAGGCAGCTCAAGGGCGTCACCGCGCACCAGACCGAGCCGGTCGGGCGGAGCCAGGAGCAACGGGTGGCATGGCCAGCTCAGGTCGATCGCGATCGCCTCCCCTAGACTCTTCGTCAAAATTCCCGGAGCGCCTCGTCGCATCCTGCCGTGGCGCATTACTTCGGCATGTCCATATGGACACTGTAGAGCGTCTGGTTGGTCGTGTCCTGGTGACGTTTTCACTTGGCATTTGGCCACTTATTCGTTATCCTTGCGGAGATATGATTGGGCCACATGGGCCTGCCCCAAACGGCAGGCGACGCCGCCTCACGCGGAGCTCAGGTTCCAGTGGCCGCCCATCGCGGAAGATCGGAGGGCGGAGATCTTTGAGAAGGCATCGTCGGCCCGGCTTCAAGGCGTCGCTGCCTCTGATCGTGACCCTTGCGGCGCTCCTGCTCGGCGGATGCGGGCTCGGCAAGCAGTCGACGCTCTCACCGGCCGGACCTGTTGCACAGGCTCAGCTCGGCATGCTGTACGAGAGCCTCGCGATCATGAGCGTGATCTTCATCGTGGTTCTTGCCGTGTTCGTCTACTCTCTGATCCGATTCCGCGCGCGCAAGACGGATACCGAACTGCCGAAGCAGGTACACGGCAGCACGGCGCTCGAGATCGTCTGGACCATCATCCCGATCATCATCATCGTCGCCCTCTCGATCTCCACGGTGCACTACGCGTTCGCCCTGGAAACGCCCCAGACCGGCAAGGGCACGGTGCAGGTCCAGGTGATCGGCCATCAGTTCTGGTGGGAGTTCCGCTATCCCGGCACCGGGGTCGTGACGGCCAACCAGGTCCACATCCCGGTCGGTAAGAAGGTCAACTTCTCGCTGCAATCCGCGGACGTCGTGCACTCGTTCTGGGTGCCCCGCCTTGGTGGCAAGACAGACCTGATCCCCGGCCGCACGAACACGCTCTGGCTCGAAGCGTCTAAGCCTGGCGTGTATTACGGCCAGTGCGCCCAACTCTGTGGCGCAGGGCACGCGTACATGAAGTTCACGGTCCTGGCGCAGTCGCCTGCCGCGTACAAGGCGTGGCTCCAGCACATGCAGCACGACACGGTGTCCGTGACGACCCCGGAGGAGACGGCCGGCCTCGCCCTGTTCAAGCAGGACTGCTCGACGTGTCACACCATCCAGGGCACGCCCTTCCACGGAAACGTGGGGCCGAACCTGACCGCCCTCGCTACGCGCCCGACCATCGCTGCGGGCACGCTGCCGAACACGGCGCAGGGCCTTGCCACCTGGCTCAAGGACCCGGCGGCCGCCAAGCCGGGCGCCAAGATGCCGGACCTCGGCCTGTCGCAGACCCAGATCCAGTCGCTCGTCGCCTTCCTGCAGACCCTGAAGTAGACCGCGCAAGAGGAGGTACGGACCATGGCGGCGATCACCGAACGCGTGGCCATCGCGCATTCCGAGGCGCGTAGCTACCATGGCATCTGGGCGTGGCTGGCGACGGTCGATCATAAGAAGATCGGCATCATGTACATCTACGCGGCCCTGTTCTTCATGGCCTTTGGCGGCGCCGAGGCGCTCCTCGTGCGCATCCAGCTCTGGCAGCCGAACAACCACTTCGTCTCCGCCGAGACGTTCAACCAGCTGTTCACCATGCACGGCGTGACGATGATCTTCCTGGTCGCCATGCCGATCCTGATCGGCTACATCAACGCGATCGTTCCGCTCCAGATCGGCGCGCGCGACGTCGCCTTCCCCCGCATGAACGCGCTCTCGCTCTGGCTCTTCGTCCTGGGCGGGATCTTCCTCTATACGAGCTGGTTCATGGGCGGCGCGCCGGACGCCGGCTGGTTCAACTACGTGCCGCTTTCCGGCGCCCACTTCAGCCCCGGCGCGGGCGTCGACTTCTACGACATCGGCCTGCAGATCACCGGTATCGGCACGCTGATGACGGCGATCAACTTCCTTGTGACGATCCTCAACATGCGCGCGCCTGGCATGCGGCTCTTGCGCATGCCGATGTTCACCTGGTCGGCGCTGATCACGATGCTGCTCATCCTTTTCGCCTTCCCGCCGATCACCGTGAACCTGATCCTGCAGATGATGGACCGGCTGTTCCACGCCACCTTCTTCAACATCCCGCTCGGCGGCAACGCGCTCCTGTGGCAGAACCTCTTCTGGATCTTCGGGCATCCCGAGGTGTACATCATGATCCTGCCGGCCTTCGGCATCGTCTCGGAGATCATCCCGACGTTCAGCCGCAAGCCGCTCTTTGGCTACGAGTCGATGGCCCTGGCGCTCTCGGTGATCGCGTTCCTCTCCTTCATGGTCTGGACGCACCACATGTTCGCCGACGGGCTCGGCCCGATCGTCAACTCGATCTTCGCCATCACTTCGATGCTGATCGCCGTGCCGACGGGCATCAAGATCTTCAACTGGCTGGCGACGATCTGGGGCGGACAGATCCGCTTCACGACGGCCAACCTCTACGCCCTCTCCTTCATCCCGCTGTTCGTGATCGGCGGCATCAGCGGCGTCATGCTCGCCATGGCCCCCGCCGACCTGCAGTACAACGACAGCTACTTCGTGGTGGCGCACTTCCACTACGTGCTGTTCGGCGGCACCCTGATGGGCGCCCTCGCGGGCCTCTACTACTGGTTCCCGAAGATCTGGGGCCGCCTCCTCAACGAGAAGCTCGGCCGCCTGAACTTCTGGCTCGTGTTCATCGGCTTCAACGTGACCTTCTTCCCGATGCACATTCTCGGGCTTGAGGGCATGCCGCGGCGCATCTCGACCTACGCGCCGGGCTACGGCTGGACGACGCCGAACCAGATCGCGACGGTGGGCGCCTTCATCCTGCTCGCGGGCATGCTGATCCTGCTCTACAACCTCATCCGCACCTTCGCGAAGAAGCCCGACCTCGTGCAGGACCCCTGGGACGGTCGCTCGCTCGAGTGGTCGATCCCCTCGCCGACGCCGGAATACAACTTCGCGCAACTGCCGCTCGTCGAGGACCGCGACGCCTACTGGGTGGCCAAGCGGGAAGGCAACGGCGAACTGCCCAAGGCTGAGCCGGTCGGTCCGATCCACATGCCGTCACCGAGCCTCTCGCCCTTCTTCCTCGCCCTGACGGTAGTTATCGCAGGCTACGCGGCGCTGCTGCACGTCGACTGGCTGGCCCTCGTGGCCCTGCTCGCGGTATTCTGGCAGATCGGCCTGCAGCTCGTGCACGAGGACCACGGCTACCACGTGCATCCCGATGTTCCGGCGGGAGGTGCGGCCGAGTGAGCGCCCAGAGCGAGACCACGCGCGTCGCCTTGGAACATGAGACATCGCAGGAGCTGGGACTGCCCAAGGACCATCGCATCCTGGGGCTGTGGATCTTCCTCGCCGGCGAGTGCGCCTTCTTCGCATCGCTGATCGGCGCCTATCTGGGCCTGCACACGGGTGTCGCCCACGGGCCGACCGGCGCGCAGCTCTTCGACCTGCCGCTCACCACGGTGGCCACCCTGATCCTGCTCTCGAGCAGCCTCACGGTGGTGCTGGGCGTGGCCGCGATGCAGCGGCGCGACGTGCGCGGCATGCAGATCTGGCTCTGGCTGACGGCACTGCTCGGCATCATCTTCCTCGAGTTCCAGGGCTACGAGTTCTACACGTTCTACCACCACGGGCTCACGTTGCAGACGAGTGCCTTCGGCTCCGCGTTCTTCACCCTCACGGGCTTCCACGGACTGCACGTCGCGTTCGGCGTGTTCTGGATCCTGCTGCTGCTGTTCCAGTCCCTAAGGCACGGCATCAACGAAGACCGCACCACCAAAGTCTTCGTCATGAGCCTCTACTGGCACTTCGTCGACGTCGTCTGGGTCGTGATCTTCACCCTCGTCTACCTCGCAGGAAAGGTGAGCTGAAGCGATGAGCCAGGAGACACCGCTGCTGCCCGCCAACGCGGGACGCTCGCAGAAGGCGCTCTACATCACGATCGGAGTCCTGAGTCTGGTGCTCACCCTGGTGGCCGTCTTCCTGGTGGAGATCGGCCTGCAGGCCTCGATCGCGCTGCCAGTCCTGATCGCGCTGGCGATCGTACAGGTCCTGATGCAGGCTTTCCTCTTCATGCATCTGCGCGGCAGCCGGCACGTGTACACCTATTTCTTTGTGGGCGGACTGACGCTCGCCGTGCTGATCGGGACCTCTCTCATGGTCCTGATCCAGCAGTGGGCCTGACGCCCGCGGGGCGATGCGTCGTTCCCAAGGTATCAATCTGCATTAGGGAGATGGCCCCCTTGGCAAATCCTCTCGAGCTCGAGGCCTCGCGCGGGCGGGCTGGCGTGGCCACGGTGGGCGACTACGTCCAGCTGCTGAAGCCGCGCATTGTCCTGCTGCTCATCATCACGTCCTACTGCGCCATGATCGTCGCATCGCACGGGTTGCCGGCCTTCTGGCCGTCGCTCGTCGGCACGCTGGGCCTCGCGCTCTCGGCCGGCGGCGCCCACGCCGTCAACATGTGGTACGACCGCGACATCGACGCCGTCATGGCGCGCACAAGCGACCGGCCAGTCCCATCCGGGCGCATCCCAGCCACCCGCTCGCTGATGATCGGCATCGCGCTTGAAGTGGCGTCGTTCGCGCTCCTCCTCGACCTCAACCTGCTCACCGCGCTCCTTTCGCTTGGCGGCTTCGTCTTCTACGTCGGCATCTACACGATGTGGCTCAAGCGCCGCACCCCGCAGAACATCGTGATCGGCGGCGGCGCCGGCGCGTTCCCGCCGCTGATCGGCTGGGCCGCCGTGACGGGCCACCTGTCGCTCGCCGCCTTCTGGATGTTCCTGATCATCTTCCTCTGGACGCCGGCCCACTTCTGGTCGCTCGCGCTGTTCCGCCAGGAGGACTACCGCCGGGCCAAGGTGCCGATGATGCCGGTCGCACGCGGCGAGCGCGTGACCAAGGTCCAGTCCCTCATGTACACCCTGATGCTGCTCGCGGCGACGCTCGGCCTCTACCTGACCGGTGTCCTCGGTAGCCTCTACCTCGTGGCCGCGGCCGTGCTCGGCGTGGGTTTCGTGGCCATGTGCCTCGGCCTTTTGCGCGAGCGTGCGCCCGAGGTGCGCTGGGCCAAGGCCACGTTCGGCTACTCGCTCGTCTACCTGACCCTGCTGTTCGCCGCGATGGTCTTGAACGTGCACGCCATCTAGCGCAACCTGGAAACGGGATCCGTAGAAGCGGAGGCGGGCCCCGTGTTTCTCGCATACCTCAATGAAGCCTTCATGCTGCTCTCCGCCCTGTCGGTCGCCCTCGGCTGGCGCGCCATCCGCCAGGGCAGACGCGACGTCCACCGGCGCTACATGCTCACGGGCAGCACGCTGGCCGTCCTCTTCTTTGTCAGCTACGTGCTGAAGTCTTTCCTAGTCGGCGATACGACCTTCGGGGGCCCTGAGAGCTGGGCCGTCCCGTATCTTGTCTTCCTGCAGATCCACACGGTGCTCGCCACCGTGGCGGCGATCCTCGGCATCATCACCCTGCGGCTGGCCCTCAAGGGCCGCTTCAGCCGGCACAGGCGGATCGCCCCCTGGACGGCGGCATCCTGGTTCGTCGCCGCAGCCATGGGCCTTGGCGTCTTCCTCATGCTCTACATCGTCTTTCCGTCCGGCGCCACGACCAACATGCTGCGCGCCATCCTCGGCCACTAGCTACTGGAGGTCCTGAACCACGCACCGCGCAACCACGCCGCCGTCCAGGGGCCTTCTGCTGCTCGCCCGCGTGACGAACATCCTGATGTTTGTCGTCCTCATCGCCGGCTTCCTCGTGACCGAGACCGGCTCGGCCCAGGGCTGCGGCCGGCACTGGCCGCTCTGCGACGGGCACTTCACGCCGCCCTTCGACCTGCACGGCTTCGTGGAGTATGGTCACCGCTTCATCTCCGGCATCGTCGGCATCCTCGTCCTCTGGCTGGCCATCTGGGCCTGGCAGCGCTGGGGGCGGCGCCTGGAAGTGCGGGTGCTCGCCGTCCTGATGTTCCTCTTCACCTACATCCAGGCCTTGCTGGGCGCCGAGGCGGTCCTCTTCCCCACGTCCCCGGAGGTGCTGGCGTCGCACTTCGGCGTCTCGCTCATGGCGTTCGCCGGCACGTTCGGTCTCGACCTGCGCCTGCACGAGGCGGCGGCGGCGGCCCGACTCCAGGACGGGCAGCCGGTGGCAGTGACCCTGCCCAAAGGACTGCGGCGATCCGTCTATCTCTTCGCCGTCTACATCTTCCTTTTGGTCTATCTCGGCGCCTACGTCTCCCATACGGGGACCGGCATGCTTTGCGGCACGAGCTGGCCGCTCTGCTTGGGGCAGGTGGTGCCGAGCCTGCAAGGGGCCGTCTGGATCCCTTACCTGCATCGCGTCGCCGCGTTCGTCGCGGTCATCTGGGCCGCGTGGCTTTACATCGCCCTGCGCCCGTATGCGCCGGAGAACTCCCTCGCGGTGCGCGGTGCAGCCGCGGTGCTCCTGCTGATCGTGCTGCAGGCCTTCTCGGGCTGGTACCTCGTGGCCAGCGGCCTCACGCTCGGCGCCATCATGCTGCACGTGACCCTGATGACCTTGCTCTTCGCGGCCCTCACCTACCTCGTACTGGAGACTCTGCCACAGGCTCGGCGCCAGGCGGGCGGCTGACGGTCCGGCAGGACATGGGCCAAGCCCTGTCGCGCCACGAGGTTGCGCGCGAACAGGAAGAGGCGGTCCGCCCCAGCGAGCGGGCCCGCCTCTTCCTCGTCGTCTCGAATCAGGCGAGCAGCGTAGCCAGCCGATCGTAGGTCTGCCGCAGGCCCTGGGCCGCACCGTAGTCCCTGATCGCCTGCTGCCGCTCCTCCACCGAGGCGAACCGCATGCGCACCGTGACCTCCGTCTGGTTCCCCTGTCCCAGCAGGGTCACCTCGTGGCGGAACCACTCTGGTGCGCCGGCTCGAGCACGAGACGGCTGGGCGGGTCCAGCTCGGCGAAGGTAATCTCGTTGGGAAAGACGCTGCCGTCCGGCCCCCGCATGACGAGGCGCCGCGCATCAGCGCGACCAGTTGCTGTGAACAGCCGCTCCACCACCACCTCACGTCCCGCTGCCGCGAACAACCCCAGGGCCCCACGCATGGCGGCCCTGACGTCTTCACCTGCCATCGGACTTCGCCTCCCTCTCCTGCACGTCATGCAGGTATTCCTCGAGACGGTCCATGCTCTCGGCCCAGAAGCGTTCGTAGAAGGCGAGCGAGTCCGGCGCGCTGCAGCACCTGCAGGTGCTTGGGAATAGCCGGCTGGCTCATGGCGAAGGCGCCGCGAGATCCCTGACGGTCGCCTCTCCCGCCGCCAGGCGCCGCAGCATCGCGCGGCGCGTGGGATCGGCAAGGGCCGAGAAGACTGAACTCAGGTGATCTTCCGCCACCGCCACAAAACCAATCTTGATTTCATCGTTTGGTTTATGTTGGCTGCATGATGGGACATTGTCCATCTCCCCGGACTCCTTGCACGCTGTCCACCCATCTTGACATCGGCGCGTATTTCGACGATTCTCTAACTGTTCAGTCGGCCGGCACCACCCGGCCATTCGGAGGTGCGTTTCTCATGCGATTGGCCAGCCGCGCCGCGAGGTTGCTCGTACCCCTCCTGCTCGCAGTCACGCTCGCCGCGTGCGGCAGTTCGACGCCGCAACACCAGAAGAGCGGCGGTGCGTCAAGCGGCTCTTCGGGCAGCAGTTCCAACAACCTGACGAACGCCTTCCCGTTCGCGTCGGCCAGCCTGCCGTCGTACACCGCGAGCTACGCGATCAGCGGCTCCACCCAGGGCACCATGACGTGGACGATTGCGCCCGAGGGGCAGACCGAGACCCTCGTGACCATCCAGCAGCAGTTCCAGGGCAATGTGGAGACTGACCACGTGGTGCTCACCCGCAAGGGCCTTCGCTTCGTCTCGGCGCAGGAAGAGGCGACGGCGCCAGGCCATCACCTCACCATCTCCGCAAAGGTGCAGGGCAAGAAGATCGTCGAGACCGCCAATGTGGACGGCAAGGCCGAGGCCGTGAGCTATCCCGTCACCGGCCAGACGCTCGTCAACGTCGCGATGCTGGCGGTCCTGGCGGGTCTCGATGTGCAGCCCGGCCAGCTGCAGGTCGTGCAGGACGTCATCCTGAAGCACGGCACCGCCGTCCCGATCGGCTTCACCGCAAACGATAGGGCCAAGGTTACGACGCCGGCCGGCACGTTCTCCGTGGTGCCGGTGACGCTGTCCGGCTCCGGACCCAACCAGAAGGTGTTCATCGACACCCAAAGCCACGTGATGGTGAAGTACCAGAACGGCCAGACCACGATCAGCCTGACGAAGCTCAGCCAGTGATTCCCCTGCCCGACGGCTTCGCCTTGCGCCCGCTGGCGGGGCTCTTCGCCCTCGTCCTTGCCTGCCTGGCTCTGCTGGGCCATCTCGCAGGCCGCCGGGCCGTCTGGTATCACGCGGTGCTGGCTGCCGTGCTCGGCATGGCCCTGTTCCTCGTCGCGGTGTTCTGGGTGCAGTCGCCGCTGCAGCTCACGGCCTACCGTCTGCTCGGCAACGCCATCTCGCCGTTCTGGCTCGGCGGCCACCCGTGGCTCCTCCCGCTCGTGCTCGCCTTTCTCGCCGCGCTCTGCCAGGAGGCCGCACGGCTGCTCGTGATCCTGGTGTGCCGGCGCGGCTGGCCCAAGCCTTCCTGGCCGCTGCTTGGTGCCGTGGTGGGCGCGGCCGTGGGCGGCATCGAGGCCGCGATGGTGCTGGGCGCCATCCCATCCGCGGACTTGCACCTCATCTCCCTCGCGGTGCTGGAGCGGGTCGGCGCCGTCGCGTTCCATACGGGCGCCGGCGCCGCGCTGGGTCTCGGCCTCGCCCGGGGCAGAGCGGGTCTCGCCTTTCTCGTCGTCCTGCTCTGTCACCTTGCGATCGACTTCTTCGCCGCGGCGCTCTCCTATGGCATCGGCGGCCTGGCCGTCACCGAGGCGATCGGCCTCGGCGTCGGACTCGGCCTCTTCGTCGCGACGCTCGTGCTGGCCCGCCAGCATCCGCTGGCGCCTCCCGTCGCCTTCAAGGCGTAGCGCCATGACGCGCGGCCTCGCCGCCCCTGCGGGCGACGAGGCCCTTCGTCTGCGCAAGGCCTTCCACCCCATGCAGGAGTCCGCCTATCCAAGGGCGTAGACCGGGAAGGCGGCGAACGGGCGGGCCCTCGAGCCTTGCCGCGCCGCCCCAGCCGACCAAACTTAGCGATCTGCCAGCCAAGGGGGTGTCCCGTGGCCGACTTCTTTCTTGTCCGTCATGGCGAAAGCCTTGCAAACCTAGAGCGCCGCTTCGACGCCACGTTGCCCGGCGCGCCGCTGAGCCCCCGCGGTCTCCAGCAGGCCGAGCTTGTCGCAGACTGGTTCGCGGCCCGCGACGTGCGGCCGGACCTCGTCATCGCGAGCCCCTTCACCCGCACGCGGCAGACGGCGCGTCCGCTTCAGCGCCGCTCCGACCGGCGCCTCTTCCTCGCGGATCTGCTGCGCGAGACGGCCGTGGGAGACTGGGATGGGCGCTCGTCCCGCGACATGATGGAGGACCCCGTCTATCTCGCCTGGCGCGACGATCCGGAAATCGCGCCGCCCGGCGGTGGGGAGGGTCTCTCCGACGTCGCGGCGCGGCTCACCCTGCTGCTTGGGACGCTCCGCAGGCTGGCACCGGACTCGTCGCTGGTGCTCTTCACCCACCAGCACGGACTGCGCGCGGGCCTCAGCCTGACCTCCGGACTGCGCGACGAGGCCGGGCGGCTCAGGCCGGTGCCGAACTGCGCCATCGTCCATCTGCGCTGGCAGGACGAGGGCCTGAAGCTGATCGCCCTCGACCAGAGCATCCACCCGATGACCGTCACGGCGGCGGCGGGATGACCGCTCCCGCCCCGCGTGGCTGGCTTCGCGACTTCACGCTGCAGGCGGAGCTCGCGGCGCTCTACGCCGCCAGGACCAGCTACGAGTTTCAGGCCGAGGCCTGGCTCTCCCCGCGCATGGCCGGACGCACGGCAGGCGTGTTCCAACCGGGACCGCCGCCCCGCATTGGCTTGAGCCAGGCCTACCTTGCCCGCTGCAGCCCATCGGAGCGTCACGACCTCATGCTGCATGAACTGGCGCACTACCATCTCTGGCGACTCGGCCACCGCCGTGCGGGTCACGGTCCACAGTTCCGCGCCCTGATGCGGGCCTGGCAGTTCAGCCGCTATCCGAACGCCGAGATCCTGCGGGGCCTGTGCCCAAGAGACGCGGCGCCGCGCCTCCTGTACGTCTGTCCCGTCGGCCACGAGCACTGGCTGCGACGCGCACCGCGCGCCCGAGAAGTCTCATGCGGCCTCTGCAGCCGGACCTTCGACCGCCGCTTTCTCCTGCGCGACACCGGCGTCCGCCGCATTCTCACGCAGGAGCCGCCTGCGCGAAGCAGAAGCTAGCTCCAGGACGGAGGAGGTGTCGTGATGGCCAAGGGTTCCAAGGGCGCGCTCACACCGGCCGACGACGAAGTCTCGCTCAAGAAGGTTTCCCCTTCAGACACGGGCGGACTCGACGAGGACGCGGCCAAGGACTTGCTGCGAAAGGACGTCGAGCGGCTCGCGGAGCTGCACGACCTCCTCTACGCGGCTCGCAGCCGGGCCCTGCTCGTCGTGCTCCAGGGCATGGACACAAGCGGCAAGGACGGCACGGTGCGCCATGTCCTGCAGGGCCTGTCGCCGCTTGGCACCTCGGTCCACTCCTTCAAGCAGCCGACGGCGGAGGAGCTCCGGCACGACTTCCTCTGGCGCGTCCATCAGGCCGTGCCGGAACTCGGCGCGATCGGCATCTTCAACCGCTCGCACTACGAGGACGTCCTGGTGACGCGCGTGCACGGACAGATCAGTTCGCGCCAGGCGCACGAACGCATGCGGGCAATCCGGCATTTCGAACGCCATCTTTCAGACGAGGGCGTCGTGGTCAGGAAGTTCTTCCTGCACATTTCGGAAGAGGAGCAGGCAAAGCGCATCGAGGAGCGGCTCAAGGATCCGCGCAAGCGCTGGAAGTACAGCCCATCGGACCTCGAGGAGCGCAACTTCTGGGACGACTACCAGTCTGCCTACGAGGACGCTATCCGCCGCACCAGCGCCGATCAGAGCCCGTGGTACGTCATTCCCGCGGACCATAAGTGGTACCGCAACCTGGCCATCGCGCGGGTGCTGGTGGAGACGCTCGAGAATCTCCACCTTGAATGGCCCGAGCCGGATCTCCCCTCGCTCACCTCGGTCGAGCGAGAACTCGAGGAGTCCTAGACCGCGGCCCACCCGCGGCCGGCAAACGCCACGCGTCAGCGGCGGCCCGTCAGGGCCGCCGCTCTCTCGGGCGATCGCTTTCATTTGCGCAACGAGGCGGGGCGCTCACCGACGATACGGAGCAGGCGCTGATCCTCGCCGACCTGATTATCGAAGGCCGGGGCCGCGTGGACCCCGGATTGTTTGTGCATCGGTACCTGGCTTGGGCCACGGAGGCCGAACGCGACGGCAGCGAACAGCTTGGCCCTTCGTCGCGGCGTGCACTCGAGGCGGTGCAGCGCGGCGTGGCACCGGAAGAGGCAGGGCGGCACGGCGGGCGTCCGAAGCCGCCAACCGACCCTGGCAGGTAGGAGCGAACGGCATCAACGCCGTGCCCGAGAGTGAGCGGTCAGGCAAGATCAAGGACCTGTTCTGGATCTGGTTCGGCGCGAACATCGGCATTCTGGCCCTCGTCTACGGCGCGGTCATTCTGTCCTTCGGCATGAACCTCATTCAGTCCATCCTGGTCGCCGTTCTCGGCGCGGCCTCATTCGTCCTCGTCGGTGCGTTCTCCCTGGCAGGTCGTGACGGCGGAGTGCCGATGATGACGCTGTCCCGCGCCGTCTTCGGCATGTTCGGCAACATCCTGCCGCACGCCATCAGCTGGATCTCCCTGGTCGGCTGGGAAACGATCAGCGTGATCACCGGCACGCTTGCCCTGATGTCGCTGCTCGGCATGTTCCTGCACATCGGCACCGTGCCGCTGGCCATCATCTCCATGGTCATCGTGCTCGGCCTGACCATCATGGCCGGCCTGCTTGGGCAAGCCACCCTGGTCGTCAGGCCAGACCTGGGCGAGCTACATCTTCGGCATCCTGACCGTCCTCGTCATCGTCCTGTTGATCCCGCACACCAACTGGCACGCGCTGCTTGCGCGCCCCACGGGGCCCTGGCTCACCGGCTTCCTGCCAGCCCTGACCATCGTGATCGCCGCTTCCGGCCTTAGTTGGGCGAACGCGGCCGCCGACTACAGCCGCTACCTGCCGCGCTCGGCACGGTCCTCGTCGATCGTCTGGTCGACGACGCTCGGCGGAGCCATCCCGCTTATCATTCTCATGCTCACTGGCACTCTGCTCGCCACGCACGAGAGCACCCTCGCGACGGCCGCCAATCCGATCGGCGTCATCCAGGCGGCCCTGCCGGCCTGGGCAGCCGTGCCATACCTGATCGCCGCCGCCGGCGAGCTGATCGTCGAGGCGGACCTCAGCCTTTACTCGTCCGGACTCAACCTGCTCAACATGTTCGTCCCGTTCGCGCGCTACAAGACCGTGGCGATCGACGCCGGGCTGATGGCTCTGGGCACGGTGCACGTCGTCCTGATCGCCCAGAACTTCATCGGACCGTTCGAGTCGTTCATCGTGCTGCTCGGCGTCGGGCTTGCCGCCTGGGCAGGCATCTTCCTGGCCCACCAGTTCTGGCGCTCGGGACGCTCGAAGGAAGCCTACCCTCAGGCGCTGCTCTACGACGCCAAGGCCAGCGATGGTCGGGTGCGCGGCGGCGTGAGCTGGGCGGCGATCATCTCCTGGCTGGTCGCGGTCGGCGTCGGTCTCCTCTTCACGACGTCGCCGTTCTTCAGCGGTCCGCTCGCGACAGGCATCTTCGCGGAGTCCAGCCTGGAAGTCGTCTTCGCCTTCGTGGTCGGCGCGGTGCTCTGCCTGATCCTGACGAGCGGCTGGCGCGGCGACATCGCCGCGAGCGACGCCGGCGTGCCCACGAGCGGGCGCTAGCCGGATGCTGCTGAAACCTCGCCGTCTCGTGGTGGTGGCAAGCGTCCTGATGGACGTCGTTATGCGGTGCAGCTCCAGCCTCCCGTTCCGGCCAGCGGAGGCGACACCGGCTTCAACGTCGTGCTGGTCGAGGCGGAAGGCGAGCGCACGTTCATCACGTCCCCTGGCTGCGAGGGCGATCTGCCCCAGGCCGAACTCGACCGGATCTCCTTGGCTCCGGGCGACACCGTCTACGCGTCCGGCTATGACCTCGCGTACCCGAACCCGGCGCTGGGTCCCTGGCTCGCAAACCTGCCGGCCGACGTGCTGCTGCCGTGGCGGCTTCCCTCGCCGTCGAGCGCGCAGGGCCCGCCGAGAGCCCGACCCTGGCCGAACTGGAGGCGACCCTCTCCTCGCTCGCCGCTACGACCAAGGAGATCTGACGCTTCTTGGAGGCCGATCCACGAACGGGGACAAACGCCTGAACGGACGTTTGTCCCCGTCGTGCTGCGCCGTATGGATGACAACGAAGGTCCCTAGCTCCCCGGACGCCGGCCCGCTCCGCGCCGTCCCGCGCGGATTCGTCGCCATGTCTCGAAACCGTCGAGGAATCGCGCAGCCCGCTCCACCTCGAACGGATGCATCAGCCGGTAGCGCGCCGCTGCGCCGCACCTCGGCGCGCAGCGCCTCATGCGTCGCTGACGGGGGCAACGAACAGGCGCGATAGCCCGCCGCCGCTGCGGCGAGCAGGTTGGCGAAGGGACCCGCGGCGCCGCCGGCCAAGGTCGCGGCGGCCGAGACGAGGACAAGGGTCGCGATCCCGATGCGCCGCGACCCGCGGCTACCCGCTGCCGTCAGGATGTAGGCGGCCACGGGCAGCCAGGGCGGAATCGCCATCCGTGTCCAGGCGGAAAGTCCCACGACGATGGCCACGACCCAGCTGCCTGCCGCCAGGTCCAGCGCGATCTGCGCCCAAAACCGTCCTCTCATCGGTGGACGAGCCGCAGGGTCTCGACACCCTTCGGCAATTGGGCGTCGCGCTCGGGGTCCGCGGAACCGGTCCGGAGAAAGAACACCTGATGGCTGCGGGCGGCGCGCATGAGCGCGGCGTGCAGGTCCCGATCGAGGTGCGGGGCGATCACGAGGATGCGCACATGGTACAGCAGCCTCGGCACCTCTTCGTCGAGAATGCGCGGCAAGCCGCGGAAGAGTCCCGGCGGGCGAACCTGGGCCAGAGCCTCCAGAAGCAACGCGAGCTGGCGCGTCCCCGCGCGCGGCCTCGCGCGGAAGGAGAAGGCCCTGAGCCCTGACGCCTCGGAGAAGATGCCTGTGACGTAGAGACCTACCGCGTGCCCTCCGCGGATGAGGTCGCTGGCAAGCGAGGCGGTGATCTCCACCGTCGTCTCGACCAGGGGCCCGTCGATGCCCTCCCAGGGGTTGCGCGCCGTGGTGGGATCGAGAAAGAGCGCCGTGGCCGACGCGGCGACGGTGTCATAGGTCTTGACGTAGAGATCGCCGCGGCGCGCCGACTGGCGCCAGTCGATGCGGCGCCGAGGGTCGCTGGACTGGTAGGGCCGCGGTCCGACATGTACGATGTCTGGATTCTTCGTCTGTCCCGGCGCAATACCTGCCGCGTGCGCCGCAGCGCAAACAGGCGGGCGCCCGATGGGCGCCCGCGTTACTGCGTCGTTTGTCTACTTCAGGATGTAGGCCGTGACGCGCTGGATACCGAAGTTCGAGACGGTCTGCTCCGGCGCATTGATGAAGAGGTCGATGCGGCTGCCCTTGATCGCGTCGCCCTCGTCCACGGCCCGCGCCAGGAAGCCGCCCTGCGGTAGCACCGCCGAGGAGTACCCTGTCACCCAGAGCCGGGTACCGAGCGGAATCACGTTGGGGTCCACGGCGACGTCGCCAGGAATCAGGGGCCGCCCGAAGTAGTCGGTCGCACCGTAGGGGTAGTTGTCCTGCAGGCTCGGACCGTAGGCGGTCGCCGTGAGGCCGATGGTGCCGATGACCTGGTGCCCATCGATCGTCTGCGGCATCCGCCACGCGGCGCTTGCCACCGCCGGTCGCACTGTGTGCGGCTTCGCTGCAAAGGCCATGCCAGGCAGCGCCAACGCCAGAAGCACGGAACCCATAGGTACAAGAAGCTTATGCACGATTTGTTACCTCCAACTTTATTTTTCGGTCGCGTTGTCTGCCTGAGTGTACAGTGCCCTTGCGCATTGTGTCACACTCTGTATACCTCTCTGTCATTCCGCCAAATTGCGTTGCCGCTTGTATTCTGTGGCTTTCTAACGTTTGTCTAAGGGTCGATACACATGCCACTTGTTTGCTCCGTGACCAAAAGGAATCGCAGCGTTCGTACATGAGCGGGCCACGCATCTGAAATTCCTGCTGCACGACAAAAAACAAGCGTGGCGGGCTGGTCCTGGGAGCACCCGCCACGCTCGCGCTTGTCTAACTTCTTAACCGGTTTGTTGAGAATGAACGCCGTGACCTTCTGGATGCCAAAGTTGTTGACGATCGAGTCGGGCTTGTTGACGAAGAGGTCGATGCGGCGCCCTTGATGGCGCCACCCGTGTCCACCGCGTGGGCGAGGAAGCCCACCGCCGCCAGGTATGGCGAGAAGGAGAACCCTGCACCCAGAGCCACCTGCCGAGCGGAATCAAGCTGGGATCGACGGCCACGTCACCCGTCACGAGCGGGTTGCCGTTAAGCGTCCGTCGGACCGTAGGCGGTCGCGGTGAGGTCGATTGTCTTGATGACCTGGTAACCGTCGATCGTCTTGCCGGGGCCGGACGTCGCGGTCGAGCCCTGGCTATTCGCGGCGCTTGCCGTAGTCCCGCTTTGCGGCTTGCTGTGCTGGGCGTGGTGGTCTTCTTGCTCCGGTGGCCACGCTCTTGCCTTGATCGGCGTGCCGATCCTGCCAGTGGTGGTAGTCACGCTCCTGGGTCCAGGTGTGCCACCGGCCTTGGTAGGCGATGTGGGCGTGGGCGGACGCCAAGCCCGGGACGAAGAAGGCAAGGGTAAGCGCCCCGAGAAGGGCCGCCGGGTTCCTGCGCATCGTCACACCTGTCATAGATGTCTCAGCGATCCTGTCCTTACTTCAGCTTACAGACCCGCTGTGCCACATCTCCCAGCGCACATTCTCGCGGGGATGGCATGGCACTTCTCAGGCAAAAAACAGGTGAGGGACTAGGACGCCATGGCATCCAGACACCACCTGAACGCGGCAGGGGTCAGTTGTAGCGCGGCACGAGTTTGCGCCCGAATACCTTGGGGAACTGCAGCGCCAACCGCTCCATCTCGCCGAACGGCAACTGTGGCGGCGCCGCGATGCCGGCAATGCCCAGGGTGATCAGCGCGGGCGTGATATCCGCCGCGATCTCCGCCTCTACTCCCGGCGCGCTGCGGGCCAGCGCCTCCGCCAAGGCGCATCCGAGACCAAGCCGCTGCGCGAGCACGATGTCGCCACGTTCAAGCAGATCGAGATAGGGCGCCAGAAGATCCCGCATGCGCCGCGGCCCCTCATACGCGGCCGTCGCCGCCAGCAGCACCTGCTCGCGGTGGCTGAGGCCGAAGATCCGTGCCCCGATCACGATCGCGAACGTGTGCCGGTGACGGTCGTAGAAGTTCACCCTGCGCCCGATGCCCCTGAGGCGCGCCGCGGCTTGGCCGAGCCGCACAGCCCCGGGCTGCGGCAGGAGCGGCGCCAAGGCCACAAGCAGGCTGTCCGCCATGGCGACCTGGGCCGGGTCCGGTTCCTCGCCGAGCTGGAAGAGAAGATTCTCGCAGCTCCGGCTGAGGAGTGCCTCGGCCGGCGGTGGCAGCGGCCCGTGCAGACGGCGGTAGAGCATGCCCTCGCGCAGGCCGGCGCCGCTGATCACGACCTCGCTCGGTCTGAGATGCTCCACGATCGCACCCGCGATCAGCAAGGCGCTCGGCACGAGCTCGGCGCGGTGCAGGGCGAGACCAGGCACCTTGCGGCGCTCGCGCAGGCTCATGCGCGCCATCCGCCGTCCGAGTTGCCAGATCGCCTCCGGCAGCATGCGGTAGTTGTGCAAGGAAGGGAACGGGTAGCGCACCGCCGCCTGATGCAACTTGGCGATGCTGCGGAAGCTGCCGCCGAGGGCCACGAGCGGGAGTCCGGGCTCGGGCTGCGGCAAGCTCGCCTGCAGGAGGCTCCGCACATGCGCCATGGCGGCCTCCGCTTGCGCCTGCGAAGGCGGATCGTCCCGCAGGAACTGCTGGCGCATGGTTACGGCACCGAACGGCGCGCTGTCGGCCGCCAGAAGCTCGCGACCCCGGAAGCGGCTGATCTCCGTGCTGGCGCCGCCCAGATCACAGAGGTAGCCGTGCTCCACGCCCAGGGTGGCGACGGCACCGAGAAAGCCCAGCCGCGCCTCCTCTTCGCCGCTCAGGACGGTCAGCGGCACGCCGGCGCTGCGACCGAGCTGCGCCGCGAAGGCGGCGCCGTCGCGCGCCGCGCGCAGAGCGGCCGTTCCCACAGCCTCACTGTCATGGGCGCCAAGGTGGCGGGCTCGCTGGCAAAGCGTCTGGTAGACGGCCTGGGCGCGATCGATCTCGCCCACGAGCCGCCCCTCGCTGGCCAGGGCGTCGCCGAGGCGCAGGATGGCTCGCTCCTCGTCCATGACGCGCCAGCGCTTGCGCCCATCCACCTCGACGACGAGCAGGCGGGCCGAGTGCGAGCCGATGTCGAGAAAGCCGTGCCGCCCACTTCTCACCGGGGTGCTCCCGAAAACCGGACCGAACCGCCGCAAAGGCTTTGCAAAAGATCTGCCCGGTCGGCGAGGCGGACAGCGAAGGGCCTCGGATCGAAGCCGCGCACCGCGATCTCGAAGCCGCCGTCACACGCAAGCACCTGCGCGATGCTGGCGGCCTGGTTGTGCTCATAGTCCAGGGCGTCGGCCACCCGCAGGAGGGCGGAGAGCCACATGAGGGCCTGCCTGCGCTCCTTCGGCCAAGCCTTTGGCGCCGCCTCCGGCCGCTTGCGATGATTGCGTACGATGCCTGCCAGAAGTTCGCGATCATTCAGCGGGTAGTCCCGCATCTCCTGATCGTTCAGGACGAGGTAGGCGCCGTGCCGGTGGTGCCCCTTGGCCGCGACGAAGTAGCCGATGTCGTGCAGGAGCGCCGCGTGGGCGAGGATGCGCTCGTACTCCTCGTCCAGCATGTGCAGCGGCAAGAACGCCTCAAAGAGCTGGCGGGCAAGGGCCTCGACGTGGTCGCCGTGACGCTGGTCGCTGCCGTACTTGGCGCAGATCGCGGCGACGGCCGCATCGGCGGCCATCACCCCTCCATCACGCCCCATGAGCGTCGCCTCCCCCATAGGTAGCGAGTGCCTCGCGCGACAGCATGAAGGCGTCGTCCGTCACCAGAGCGAGATCGCGGGCAGCATCCACGGCCTTGACCGCATGACCGTTGACGCGCTGGTGGAACAAAGCGTCCAGCTGGCGCTGGTAGCGGATCAGCATGGCCTGCGGATCACGGCGGAACGTCGCGCCGAACCCGGATTCCCGCGGCGTCAGGAAGCGGCGCCGGGCCAGCATGCGCCTTAGGCGCAGACGGGCATCCGCCTCGAGCACCAGGGTGAGGTCGGGCCGCGGCAGGAAGGCCAGAACCTCCTCGGCCCAGGCCGGGTCGATGCCGCGCGCCTCGAGGCGCACCACGGGCGTCAGGGTGTAGCGGTCACAGAGGACGACAGCCCCGGCCGCGAGCCCTGGCTCGATCTCGTGGCGCCAGAGATCCGACAGGTCTGCGGCATAGAGCAGGAAAAGCGCGCGCTCGGAGATGTCCGCCTGCCGCTGCAGGGTCCTCAGCGGTCCACGCATCCCCTCGGAGCCCCGGAGCCGCACGCACACGACCTTCCTGCCCTCCGCCTCGAGCTTCGCGCGCAGACGGCGCACCACGCTCGTCCGCCCGACCCCGTCCGGGCCTTCGAGCACGATGAGCCGCCCCGTCCCGCTCATCGCGGCCCCTCCGCGAGCAGCCGCCGCACGGCTGTCCGCACGATCCGCTGCTGGACGCGCATCGGCAAGGTGGCGTCGATCACGACGTAGCCCTGCCCCTCGGCGATCGCTGCGTAATGAGCCGCCACGCGGCTCTGAAAGCGCAGGAAGCTCTCGTAGGGGTCGCTCGCGAGCTCAAGGTCGAGACCTGCCTCATAATGGGAGAACGCCGGGCGGCCGCGCAGAATGCGCGCCGCCGCCACCTCTGGTGGCACGCGGAAGTAGAACGTCAGATCAGCTGGCCGCGCGAACCCGTAGAGCGTGTCGATCCACTCCCTCGGCAGGCCACGCGCACCGTCGCGCGCCAGGGCGGTACCGACGTAGCGGTCGCAGAGCACGTGGACGCCCAGGCGCAGGCGGGGCAGGATCTCCCGCTCGTAGCGGTCCGCAAAATCCGCCGCGTGGACAAGCGCGAAGGAGTGCGGCGCAAGGCGCCGTTCGGCTTTGAGTTTGCGGATGAGCGGATGGACGGCAGGGCTTGAGTTCCAGTTGCTGCGGTGCACGGGCAGGTCCTGCTGCCGGAGGTGGCGCAGGAGAAGCTCGATCTGCGTGCTCTTGCCCGAACCGTCCAATCCCTCGACGGCGATCAAGATGCCGCTATCTTGGGATCTGCGCCGTCTTGCCACCTTGCCACCCCCACATCGCGATGTCCAAGAACCGGTGCGCCGTCTATGATGCTTCGCTTGCCTTGCGCGACGCGGCGCGCACATCGGGCACCAGCAGGAAGATGACGACCCCTACGACAGAGATTAGGGCAACTGCCGAGAACATGCCCGTGAACCGGTGCCAAGTCATCGCCAAGGTGAGCAGCACGGGGCCAGCCGCAATGCCCACCGAGCGGAACACGGCCACGTTCGCAAGGGCCTCGCCCGTCTGCTCCTCGCGATAGAGCCCGATCGCCAGCCGGTTGAGCGGCGCGCCCATCGTGAAGGTCGTGCCGACGCCGAAGGCGAGCATCGCGATGATGAAGCGGACGAGGGTCAGACCGGGCAGGGCGAGCAGCAGGCCGCCCAGGGCCGCAAACAGCAGGCCCGCTTGCAAGACGCCGCGGCCGCCCAGGCGATCGGACATCACGCCGGCCACCGGCGCAAGGACGGCTGCCGAGAGCGCGGCAGGCATCAGGGCGAAACCGGAGCTGAGCACGCCGAGGCCCAGGCTCTGCTGGGCCAGGGTCGGCACAAAGAGGGCCGCCGACATGTCGACGCCGATCACGGCGGCGCCCGCGACCAGGGCCGCGCCCGATGGGCCGCGCATCGCGTGCGGGTCGAGGAACGGGATCCCGCCAGGCCGGCGTTCGCGCCAGATGAAGACGGTCAGCATCACGAGGGCCCCCAGCAGCGTGGCGATCCGCACCGTGCCCGCATCGTCGAGCGACACGAGCGCCAGCGCCAGCACAAGCGCGAAAGCGATGCCGGCCAGGAAATCCGGCGCGGGGCGCCTCGAATGCTCGGACTCCGGCAGCCGGACGCCCAGCACGAGCACCACGGCCGCGATCGGGATGTTGACCAGGAAGATCCACGGCCAGCCGAAGTACTGCGCCAGGGCGCCGCCCAGGTTCGGGCCGACGATGCTGGCCACGCCGAACACCGCGCCGAAGATGCCCAGCGCCATGCCACGGCGCTCCGGCGGGAACAGCCGCATCCCCTCCGCCTGCGCATTCGGATAGACGGCGCCAGCGCCCAGGCCCTGCACCGCGCGCGCGAGCAGGAAAACCCAGAAGACGTGCGAGAGCGCCGCGATTGTGGACGCCACCGCGAAGGCGACGATGCCGAGCAGGAACATGCGCCGGCGGCCATGCCGGTCGCCGGCGGCACCGGCCAGGACGGTCGCGGCGACATAGGTCACGCTATAGGTCGTCACCGACCACGCCATCCACGCGAGACTCACATGGAAGCTACGCGCGATGAGCGGAAACGCCGGACCGAGGATGCCCATGTCGAGGGCTCCCACGAAGACGCCCAGGAGATAGACAACAAGCACGCGGGAATTCAGGCGCAGCAGAGGTCCCTCCTCTCCTTGGCATCGGCATGACGGGGCAACGTCACCGCTCAGCTTCACCCGCGCGGCTGCCGAACGGCTGACCCGCGGGAAGCGGCGGCCATGGGTATCATCGGGGCTGGCCGCCGGCGCATGGGGGCAGGCCCCCTTCGCGCCTGGAGGGAGACCCGTGGACGCTTGCAAGCAAGCCGCATCCCCAAACGCCGCCGGTCCAGGGATCAGCTCTGGGGCTACAGCCATTGTAAACCATGACCAAGCGGTCCGCCCTGGTCGCGGCGAACGCCAAATGGGGCGCCTTGCCCGTGCCCGTCGTGCCTTGCGGCTGAGGCACCCCGACCGGCATGACGCCATCACAGGAGAAGGCACCCCAGGTGCCGGGTGCCTTCCGCTATGTCAGTGGCGCGGAGCACGGAGGAGGCGCAGCACGTCCTTGCGCCCGTGCACGCCCACGAGCGCCGCCTGGATGCGCCCATCGGCGCCGATCAGCACTGCCGTGGGGAGATCCGTCACCTGATAGGCGTCCGCGATCTCGCCGTAGCGGTCCAGGTACAGGGGCGCGGGGCTCTTGAGCCGCTGCCAAAGGCTCTCGACGTCACCGGGGAGTTCCGATGGCAGCAGGTCGATCGGCACCAGTTCGACGCCAGTGCGGCGCACCGCCCGGTCCCGCGCGAGGTAGCTGAGATACGGTGGACACCGGCGGCACCAGCTGGCGAAGAAGACGAGAAGATGCCGGTGCCCATGTAGCTTCAGCGTCTGCATGCCGCCCCCGTAGCGCTGGACGACGACGGGCGGCGCAGCGGTGCCTGGGCGCAGCGCCGGTTCTGCCAACACAAGGCGAAGCAGGATCGGGAGGTAGAGCATTTGCTATCCCTTCTTGCAGGGTCCGCGCGGCAGATCGAGAAGGAGGTAAGGGGCTCTTTCCGCGCGTCCAAGAGCAAGTCTTCCCCTGCCCGCCGCGGCCTACCGCCGACGGGGGGCGATTCCATGTGCCAGGGAGGTAGACGGCCATCCGGCAGTTCCTTAAGATCCGCGACCTCGTACGGCCGGAGCTGCGCGCTTACGTTCTCGGCCTGACGGCTCTGGTGCTGGCCGACCTCCTGCAGCTGATCACGCCGCAGATTCTGCGCCTGTTCGTCAACACCGTGACGGGTCCCGACGCGACCATGCCCAAGCTTCTGCCCTACGCGCTTGCGATGGTCGTCGCCGGCCTGCTCATCCTGGTGCTGCGCTTCTTCTGGCGTACGAACTGCTTCGGTGCCTCGCGCCGTATCGAATACCGGCTCAGGCGCAAGCTGTTCGGCCACCTGACGGGCCTTTCGGCCAATTTCTTCAACCACCACAAGGTGGGCGACCTGATGGCGCACGCCACGAACGACGTCCAGGCGGTGCGCATGTCGTTTGCCATGGGCGTCGTGGCATCGGTGGACTCGTCGTTCCTCATCATCTCCACGATCATCATCATGATCAGCGCCATCTCGCCCTCGCTGTCACTGTTCGCCCTGCTGCCGCTGCCGGTCTCGGCGATCGTCGCCGGAAGCCTGGGCAAGGTCATCCACCGCCGCTTCATCAAGGTGCAGGCCGCCTTCGCCGACATGACGGACGACGTGCAGGAGAACTTCTCCGGTGTCCGCGTCGTCAAGGGCTTCGCGCAGGAGGAACCGGAGCAGGACAAGTTCATTGCCCGTAGCCAGGCCTACGTGCGCCGCAACATGGAACTCGTCAAAGTCTGGGGCCTGTTCGATCCGCTCGTCGACGCCATCGGCGGCATCTCGTTCGCCATCGCCACCGCCTACGGCGGCTACCTCGTGCTCCTGGGACACCTTCAGCTCGGCGAGTACGTCGCGTTCCTCTACTATCTGGGCCTGCTGCGCGGGCCGATGGCAGGCGCGGGCTGGGTCATCAACGTCCTGCAGCGCGGGGCGGCCTCCATGGAGCGCCTGAACCGCCTCTTTACGGTCACGTCGGAGATCCGCGAGCACGAGGACGCCATCGCGCTCCCCTCGCCACGCGGTCAGATCTCGGTGCGCAATCTGAGCTTCCGCTACGAGGCGGACCTGACGCCGGCGCTCGAGGGCGTGAACTTCGATCTGCAGCCCGGGCAGACGCTCGGCGTGATCGGACCGATCGGCAGCGGCAAGTCCACCTTGGCCAACCTCTTGATGCGCCTTTACGAAGCGCCGCCCGGCACGATCCTCCTGGACGGCCACGACATCCAGAGCCTGCGCATCGAGGATCTGCGGGCCGCCTACGGCTACGCGCCGCAGGACGCCTTCCTGTTCTCCGAAACCATCGCCGACAACATCGCGTTCGCCAAACCGGAGGCGAGCCGCGGCGAGATCGAGCACGCGGCGCAGGAGGCTGCGGTCCACGACAACATCATCGAGTTCCCGCACGGCTACGACACCCTGGTCGGAGAGCGCGGCGTCACCCTCTCCGGTGGCCAGAAGCAGCGCGTGGCCATCGCACGCGCCCTCGTCCAGAATCCGCCCGTGCTGCTGCTGGACGACAGCCTCTCGGCCGTCGACACCCAGACCGAAGCCGAGATCCTCGGTGCCTTGCGCCGCGAGCGCCAGGGACGTACGAACGTCATCATCGCGCACCGCATCTCGGCGATCTCGCATGCCGATCTGATCCTCTTCCTCGAGGATGGCAAGGTCGTCGAGCGAGGCCGCCACCAGGAACTCCTGCGCCTCGGCGGCCGGTACAAGGAGCTCTACGACCGTCAGCTCCTGGAGGACCGCATCCTGCACCGCGCAGAGGAGGGAGCCTAGGTGTCCGTACAGGACTTCCGCGAGGAAAACGCAATCGGCAAGGCCTATGACGGACGCCTCGTGCGCCGCCTGCTGCGCTACGCAAAGCCGTACTGGGCCACAATCTTGGCCGCCGCGCTCCTGATCGGGTTCGTCACCTCCGCAGATCTCGCACCGCCGTACCTCTCCGCCATCGCGATCGACAGCTACATCGGCGGCCTCTCGCAGCCGATGGCGTCGTTCAGTCCACAGACGGCCCCAGCGGGCGCCGTCCGGTACGACGGGCGCGCCTACGTGCGCCTGCAGAACCTGCATCAGAAGTACCACGGCACCCTCTACGCCATCGACAAGGCGCCGAACGGCAAGGAATATCTCGTCAAGGGCATCGAGCAGAGCCGGACCGTCAAGTGGCGCGGCAACGTGCCGATGCTCGGCGGCCGGGCGCTGACGGCGCAGCCCCTCTCGACCCGGGCCCTGGACCGCTTCCGTCAGCAGGACGTCCACGGCCTTCTCATGCTCGGCATCATCTACGGCCTCGTCGTGGTGGTGGCGTTCGCCGCCAACTACATCCAGACGTACATCCTGCAGTGGGCCGGCCAGATGATCGTGTTCGACATCCGCCGCCAGCTCTTCCGCCATATCGAAGGCATGCACCTGCAGTACTTTGACCGCAACCCCATCGGGCGTCTCGTCACGCGCGTGACCAATGACACCGAGGCCTTGAACGAGGTGTACACATCCGTCATCGTCAACATCTTCAAAGACCTCTTCCTGCTGGTCGGGGCGATGGTGATCATGTGGGAGATGAACCACTTCCTCGCCCTCGTCGGTTACGCCATCATCCCGCTCCTGATCGTCAGCACGATCATCTACACGAACTACGCCCGCGGGGCTTACCGCACGGTCCGCATCTACCTGGCGCGCCTGAACGCCTTCCTCTCCGAGAACTTCTCGGGCATGCGAGTCTTGCAGGCCATGCGCCAGGAGCTGCGCCAGCAGCGCCGCTTCGACCAGGACAACACGGGCTACCTCCGCGCGGGCATCCGCGAGCTGACGATCTTCGCCGTGTTCCGGCCGACCATGAACTTCTTCTACAACCTGACGGCGGCGGCCCTGATCTGGTGGGGCGGCGGCAGCGTGCTCGAGCATATCGTGGCTTTCGGTGTCGTCTATGCCTTCATCGGCTATGCCCAGCAGTTCTACCAGCCGATCAACGACATGGCCGACAAGTACCAGATCATGCAGGCGGCCATGGCGGCTTCTGAACGCATCTTCCAGGTGCTCGACACACCGCGGGAAGTGCTGGACGCCGCGGAGCCGCTGGCGCTGGCAAGACCGCTCCGCGGAGAGATCCGCTTCGAACATGTCTGGTTCGCCTACGACGGCGAGGAATGGGTGCTGAAGGACGTGGACTTCTCGGTGCAACCGGGGCAGTCCGTCGCCTTCGTCGGCGCCACCGGCGCCGGCAAGTCCAGCATCGTCAATCTGATCGGCCGCTTCTACGACGTGCAGCGCGGGCGGGTGCTGGTCGACGGCAAGGACGTGCGCGAGTTGGAGCAGAAGGAGCTCAGGCGCGCCGTCGGCATGGTGCTGCAAGATGTCTTCCTGTTCGCCGGCAACGTGCGGGACAACATCCGCCTGGGCGATGACATCCCGCCGGATCTCGTCGAGCAGGCCGCTGCCAACGTCCACGCCGACACCTTCATCGAGCGCCTGCCTGGGCACTACGACGAGGAGGTGCTGGAGCGCGGCGCGACCTTCTCGGCTGGCCAGCGCCAGTTGATCGCCTTCGCGCGCGTCCTGGCGCACGATCCCGAGGTGCTTGTGCTGGATGAGGCGACGGCCAGCATCGATACCGAGACGGAAGCCCTGATCCAGTCCGCCCTCGAACGCGTCTCCGAGGGGCGCACGACGCTGATCGTCGCGCACCGCCTGTCGACGATCCGCCACTGCGACCAGATCTTCGTGCTGAACCACGGCCGTATCGTGGAGCACGGCACGCATGAGGAACTTCTCGCCCGCCGCGGCCTCTACTGGGACCTCTACCGTCTGCAGTACCGTGGCGGCCCGGAGGAAGGCCAACTGGCCGCCGATGGGGCCGCGAGCGACTGATGCGCGTCGAGACGGGCCGCATCCTCGCCATCCTGGCCGAAACCTACCCAGACGCGCAGTGCGCCCTCGTGCACGAAAGCCCGTTCGAGCTTCTCGTGGCGACGATCCTCTCGGCGCAGTGCACCGACGAGCGCGTCAACCTGATCACGCCGCGCCTCTTCCCCCGCTACGCGAGCCCCGAGAAGCTGCTCGCCCTGTCGGAGGACGAACTTGCGGACCTCATCCACGACTGCGGCCTCTTCAGGGCCAAGGCCAGGAACATCCTCGCCAGCTGCGAGGCGCTCGTGGCCCGCCATGGCGGGCAGGTGCCGCGGCGGATGCAGGATCTCGTCGCGCTGCCAGGTGTCGGGCGCAAGACGGCCAACGTCGTGCTGGCGAACGCGTTCGACGTGCCGGCAATCGCCGTGGACACCCACGTCTTCCGCGTCGCCCGCCGGCTCGGCCTCGCCAAGGGCGACACGCCGGAGAAGGTAGAGCTCGAACTTCGGCGGCGCATCCCCCGCAAGATCTGGTCTCAGGCGCACCACTGGCTGATCTGGCACGGACGCCGGATCTGCCACGCCAGATGGCCCGAATGCCCGCGCTGTCCCCTGCGGGACTACTGCCTCGCCTACCGCACCGGGGCGGTAGAGTACAGATAGGGAGGACCAAGAAATGGCGTTCGATCCCCGTGAATTTCGCAGCCTCTTCCCCGCCCTGTCCCTGACCGTGAACGGCCACCCCGCGGCATTCTTCGACGGTCCTGGCGGCAGCCAGGTTCCCGAGGCCGTGATCGCAGCGCACCGGGACTACTACGTCACGCGCAACGCCAACACCCACGGGCAGTTCACGACGAGCCGCCGCGCCGACGAGACCGTGGACGAGGCGCGGCAGGCGGCCGCTGCCCTGCTGGGGGCCGAAGGCCCCGAGACGATCTCCTTCGGGCAGAACATGACGACCCTCAACTTCGCCCTCGCGCGCGCGGTCGGGCGAACCCTGCAACCAGGCGACGAGGTCATCGTGACGGATCTCGACCACGACGCGAACGTCGCTCCGTGGCTCAGTCTCGAGGAGCGCGACATCGTGGTGCGCTGGTGCCCCGTCCACCTCGACAGCTGCACCCTCGACATGGATGCGATGCGGGGTCTGATCGGTCCGCGCACACGCCACATCGCCGTCGGCTACGCCTCGAACGCCGTCGGCACCGTGAACGACGTCCAAGAAGTCGTGCGGCTCGGCCACGCGGTGGGCGCCCAGGTCTCGATCGACGCGG
>JAJYSZ010000101.1 GCA_021793315.1 Bacillota bacterium
TTCACTTCCATGGTGGCGTCCCTTCGCCTGCGATGGCCCGAAACCCTTGCTCAAATTCTGTCAATATATTCTTGCTTCTTCCAGCCCCTAGGGTGCGGAATGTGGGTACGGCGTTCCCCGCGTGCATGCCGCGCTGCGCCGCGATCACGGGGTGCACTGCTCCTCAAAGCGCGTCTGGCGCCTGATGCGCGAGGCGGGCATCAGCGGCATCAGCCGACGCCGGGCGCAAGGCTGCACGCGGCGCAATCCCAAGGACCCACTCGCACCGGATCTCGTGCAGCGCCAGTTCACGGCCGACGCCCCCGACCGCCTGTGGGTCGCCGACATCACCCAGCACCCTACCGCTGAAGGATGGCTCTACACCGCGGCGGTTCTGGACGTCTTCTCGCGCAAGGCGATCGGCTGGGCGATGTCCGAGCACCTGCACATGCAGATCGTACTCGACGCCCTGAACATGGCCGTGCGCAGCCGCCGCCCCGTGCCGGGATCCACGATCCATCACTCCGACCACGGCGCGCAGTACACCGCCATGGCCTACGGCCAGCGCCTCAAGGCAACGGGCCTCGTCGGCTCCATGGGCTCGGTCGGCGACGCCTATGACAACGCGCTCATGGAGAGCTTCTGGGCCACCCTCCAGACCGACTGCTCGATCGCCAGTCCTGGCCCAACAGGAGCTCCCTGCGCTCGGCGATCTTCGAGTACATCGAGGCCTTCTACAACCGCCGTCGCGTCCACTCCGCCCTCGGCTACCTCACCCCAGACGCGTTCGAACGGAGGTGGATCGAAACCGCTACGCGAGACCAATCCTACGCTTCGTAGCCACTACGTTCAGTTGTCCACCAAACCGGCGAAACTCCAAGTCGCAGCGACCCATCTACGCTGGACATCCTCGCGTTGTCGCGAGGAGAACTCATCCAACAAGCGCCGATCCCGCACTGCGGAAGGCTCCAAAGTCGAAACATGTGCCGCCTCGTTTTGGAGGCGGCACATGCGCTTGGCGATCTGAAACTAAGCCTCGTTCGCCGCCTCGATCCCGGCCACCTCCCTGGAGGACGTCATCAGGGAGACCAGAACTGTCGCCACGATACCGATGAGGAGCCCGACCCAGATGTTGACCGCCAGAGCCAAGACGGCCCCGAGGACCAGCCCGGATCGCGCGCCCCAAGCCGTCACCCGGCTGTTGCGCACTCCGGTCTTGAACGGCTGGGAGTAATCGCGCTTCCACAGCAGGCCGACGAGCAGGACCGGGACGACGCTACCTCCGAGCAGGGTGTAAGCCTCGGAGAACAGACCGATGATCGTAGCGGCGTACATGGCTGTGAGCGCGCCAAACGCACCCACCACGATGGTCATGATCTTGGCCCAGCGGACCATATCCTGATCCTTCATCGATGGCGAGAACGTCTTGAAGAAGTCGTTGACAAGGATGACCGTTGCCGAGTTCAGGTTCGATGCGGCAGCGCCATTCGCTGCGACAAGGATGAGGGTGAAGACGAGCACGGTGACGAAGACAGGCACGGAGTGGCTCATTAGCCACGGCATTGCCAGGTTCGAGTTGAGTGTCGGGTTGAGGGCCTTCGCCACCATGCCGACCATGGCCGTGGCTGCGACGGCGACCACCGCGATGCTGCCTGCGATCAGCATGCCCGTGCGCGCCGTTCGGCCGTCTTTGGCCGCGAAACACCTCTGCCAGTAGATCTGGGCGCCCATCACGCCGAGCATGCCAGTGAAGAAGAGCGTGATGGTGGAGGAGTTGAAGTGGAAGATGGTCAGCGAACCGGCTCCCACGAGGCCGAGGCGGTGGTCAAGGTAGGCTGGGCTGAAGTGCACGAGCGAGAAGACCGATCCGTAGTAGACGATGCCCAGGACGATGACCAGCATGCCGATCAGGAACTCAACACGGGCTATTGCGTACATTCCGCCCATGTAGTTGTAAGCGATGAAGATGGCTGTGAAGAAGAGGATAATGTACGTGGGATCAACGCCAGTGAACTCCTGGAACAGGAGTCCCATGCCCAAACCCTGCCCGCCGATGTATGCGATCATCAGTGCGAGCATCAGCAAGCCGACGATGATGCGCGAGACCTTGTCGCGAAAGAGCAGGTCCTCCATCATCTCGGACAGCGTCTTATAGGCGAACCTGCCCGCAAAGCCTGCAAAGAGCAGCGCGAATAGGATTTTCGAGCCCTGTTCGCCCAGCACGAAGGCCAACTGGCTGTAACCGATGGCGAAGCCCTTCTGCGCTTCGCCAATGAAGTTGCCGGCGCCCATGATTGTTGAGAGATCTGTGAACATCACGAGGAAGAGCGGCAGTGACGCGCCTGCCACCGCGTAGGCGGCGAAATTGCGGCCAGCCTCCTTGCGCACGGACCAGGCGATCCCAAGGAACACGACAGCAAAGACCACTGCGATTACCCAGGCGATCGTCGAACTCATCGGGTACCCTCCTTGGCAGCCAATTCGCTTTACTTCCCTGATGCGTACCGCTTGGCGGGAACCACCCCCCTTAACCTCTGAATGAGACCAAGGCGCCGGGTTGGACGGAGTACGCGTCATGCCCGCCTGCCGGCACGTCGATAATCACTGCGATCTGCGAAGGAAGAGCTGAGACGTCGAATCCCGAGACCGCTCCGATGCGTTCGCTGCTATCGACGACAACGTCGTCGCCGACGACGAGGACTCCGGCTTCCCTGACCTCGACCAGAGCGATCTCCCGTACCGTCGCGTACCGGCCGCGCTCGCCTCGGACGTGGATGCACAGCTGCACGATGTCGCCCTGCCGTACGACGTGGGCCGAGCTTGGGGCGAGCACCACCTCACGCACGGCCGCGCGGCTCGCCACCGACGCGAAGACTGTCGTCTTCACGGGGAACTTCGCCGCGAAGCGGTGCAACTGTGCAGGCATCGGGGACTGTCTTTCCTGCCGCGGCGTCCGGTGCGGCACGGCGGATCCCGTGGCGTCTGGCTCGGGCTGGTGCTCCGCGTCCCCCTCCGCGTAACGCTCTACGTCTGAAAGCACCCCGTCGAGGTGGCGATACATGCGCTCCTGGGCGAGGTCCGCATCGTGCTGGGCTATCGCCTCAGCGATCTGCTGATGCTCCGTGAGGACGCGGCGGCCCAAATACTCGCGGACGCGGACGAAGATGGGGAAGTGGGGCTCCGCGCTGCGCAAGAGCAGAATGGTGGTCGCGAGCGCGGGGCTCCGCGCCCCTTGCGCCACTGCTCTATGGAATGCCATGTCCGTTTCGGCGACGAGTATCGCCTGGTGGCTCTGGGAACCGGGTTCGCAGGAGCGGTCAGGAAGCGGACCCGCATGTTCTCTCGCCTCCGCCGCCGCGACGATTCGTCCGACGTCCTCTTCGGAGGCGCGCAAGGCCGCCAGGCGCGCAATCTCCGGCTCGATCAGCCTGCGGGCGTGCAGGAGGTCGAGCAGGTGTGCCGGATCCAGGGCCTCGTACACCTGAAAGAGATCGTTGACGCCGGCCCAGGTGTCATGCCTCGTCTGCAGGCCCTGCAGGCGCGCCCTGCCGGAGGCGGTCAGGAGCCTGCCCTGGCGCCCCTTCTTGGCCAGGAGACCTTGGTCCGTCAGGTTGGTCAGCCAGCGGCTGGTCGTGGCCTCGCTCAGGTCAATGCCTTGCTGCAGCAGGCGATGTCGCAGCACGCGGCTACCCGTCGGAGCCTCGACGGAGGCGATGGCCTCGAGGATGTGCAGCTCCGACGCCTCGCTGACGGTAATCGGTGATGGGAAGCGCTGCTGCTCGTCGGCTACCAATGTTGCACCTCCAAGTCGATCATTCCTCACTGACAGACGACGGGTTCGTCAGGAGCGAGGATATTCCTGCTTAAGTACCGCTGAAGAACCACGTGTCGGGAGGAGTTCGTTCATCAGTGACGAATACCAATGCCCGACAGAGAAGGATCATCCCTCACTGCTCACGTATCTTGGGGAGTTCTGGTAGATTGGGAGGATTGGTATGGCTACTCCTTGGGGGCGTCTCTTGACGGCAATGGTGACGCCGTACGACGGGTCGGGCAGCGTGGACTACGTAGCCGCGGCAGCTCTTGCGCGTCGACTGGTGGCAAACGGGTCGGACGGAGTAGTGGTGGCGGGCACCACGGGTGAATCCCCCGTACTGTCGTTCGAAGAGAAGGAGGCACTCTACGTCGCGGTCAAGGAAGCCCTTGGCTCGAGAGGGCTCGTTATTGCGGCCACCGGTACGAACGACACGAGGAGGACGGTGGAGTGGACGGCCCGAGCGGCCCGCCTCGGCGTAGACGGCGCCATGCTCGTCGCGCCCTACTACAACAAGCCCTCACAGAACGGCCTCGTCCTGCACTTCCGCGCAGTCGCCGAGGCAACCGACCTCCCGCTCATGGTGTACAACGTACCGTCGCGCACCAGCGTACGGATCGCACCGGAGACCATGGCGCGGATCGCCGAGATCGGGAGCGTGGCCGCCGTCAAGGAAGCCTCCGGCGACGTCTTGCAGGTAAGTCGGCTTCGCCGGCTCCTACCCAGGCATGTGCTGATCTACAGCGGCGACGACCCGCTGACCCTGCCGATGCTCGCGCTTGGCGCACATGGCGTCGTCAGCGTCGCGAGCCACGTGGTCGGCCGCTCCCTGCGCGCGATGATCGACGAGCTCGCCGCTGGCAACCACCTGCAGGCGCTGAGTCTCCATGAGGAGTTGCTGCCGCTCTTCGAGGCGGTCTTCTGGGAGACAAACCCGTTGCCGGTCAAGGTAATGCTGGAGGCCGTCGGCATCGCCACCGGCGGGTGGCGGCTGCCCCTTGCCGCTCCGGAGGAAGGCACAATCACGAGGATCCGGCAGTTGCTCTCGGATATGGACCCCGAACTCCTCGACGCGCGTTACGCGTTTGAGGGCAGATGAGGCTCGCATCGCTCCGCGTTGTCGGTGACGCGATCATGTTCCGCTAGGGAGACGGCTCGCTCCATGAGGAAAGACATCAGGAGACCTCCGCACCCGACCACGACGAGGGGGACGACCGCATGATCGAAACGCAGGTGGACAGGCGCATGCTCATCAACGGACGTTGGGTCGAAGCGGATGAGACGTTCGACGTCACCGATCCACAGGACGGGAGCCTTCTCGCGCGCATGCCGCGCGCGAGTGTCCAGCAGATGGAGGAGGCGATCCAAGGGGCACGGCGAGGGCGCCAGGTCGCGCAGGGGCTGCCTGTGCACCGCCGAAAGGCGATCCTCGCCCGCACCGCGGAGATTATCGAATCCCGGGCCGAGGAAGTCGCGCGGACTTTGGCACGCGACTGTAGCAAGACGATCCGGGAGGCCCGCAAGGAGGTGGTGCGGGCGCAGGACACCCTGCGCCTCAGCGCCGAGGAGGCCGGCCGCAGCCAAGGCGAGACGATCGCCTACGACCAGCGCCCCGGCACCGAAGGCCGGATCGGGTACTATGAGCGGTTCCCGCTCGGCATCGTCGGAGCGATCACGCCATTTAACGACCCGCTGAACCTCGTGGCCCACAAGCTGGGACCGGCAATCGCGACCGGCAACGCGGTCGTCCTCAAGCCCTCAAGCGACGCACCGCTTGGGGCGCACCTGCTCGTCGAGGCGCTGGTCGAGGCAGGCCTGCCGCCGCAGGTCGTCGCGATCGTGACCGGGGACGGGCGCACGCTCGGCGACTACCTCGCTGCCCACCCGGACGTCCCGATGATCTCGTTCACTGGTGGCCTCGCCACTGGGCTCGCCATTGCGCGCCGTGCCGGTATCAAGAAGCTCGCCATGGAACTCGGGTCGAATTCCCCAACCATCGTGCTTAGCGATGCGGACGTTGACAAGGCGGTGGGCGCAACTCTCTCGGGTGCCTTCGCGAACGCCGGGCAGAACTGCCTTGGGGTGCAGCGCATATTGCTGGAGGAGCCAATCGCCGATGCCTTCCAGGAGCGCTTCCTCGCTGGTGCCCGGGCCATGCGAATGGGGGACAAGCTCGACGAGCGCACTGACCTCGGCCCGATGATCTCGGAGCGCGAGGCCGTGCGGGTCGAGAGTTGGGTGCAGGAGGCGATCTCCCTGGGTGCACGCCTGCTCGCAGGTGGCCGACGCCAGGGTGCCTTCTACGAGCCGACGGTGCTGACGGATGTGCCGCAGGGGTGCAGGCTGGACCAGGACGAGATCTACGGTCCCGTCGTCTCCCTCTACCGCGTTAAGGACGTCTCGGAAGCGATCCGCAAGGCGAATGACACACCGTACGGATTGCAGGCCGGCGTCTTCACGCGCAGCCTGGACCTTGCCTTCCGGTGCGTGCGCGAGCTCGAGATGGGGGGCGTGATGGTCAACGACAGCAGCGACTTCCGCATCGACGCGATGCCCTTCGGTGGAGTGAAGGGGAGTGGACTCGGACGCGAGGGTGTGCACTATGCGGCCGAGGAGATGACGGAACGCAGGGTCGTGTGTCTGAACCTCGCATGAGACCTCTTTCGGCCCCGTTTGCGGCGACGGGCGGAACTGGGGCTCCGGTGTACGTTAACGATGGTCGGCGAGAGCAGCTGCTTGCGTGCGGTCTCAGGCTGTTCGGGGCGCCAAGATCTGTCGAGCCGACCCAGCCACGTCGTCGCCGAGATGATTGAGAAACGGCTCACCCTGTTCAACTTGGCAGCACAAGCCGGAGCTACTAGCTACAGGAGGATGCGCGATGGCTGAGAACGTCATCGTCGTGGGCGGTGGGATTGTTGGCACCTCGACGGCGTACTACCTAGCCAAGATGGGGATACACGTCACTCTGATCGAGGCGCAGGACATCGCCGCCGGAACGTCAGGCGCCTGCGACCGCGCCATCATGCTGCAGTCGAAGGCGCCGGGGCCCATGCTCCAGTTGGGCCTGCACGGGGCCCGCATCTACGAGACCCTCGAGGACGAGCTCGAAGCGGACCTCGAGTACCGACGCGGCGGCGGCATGATCCTCATCGAGACCGAGGAGGAGATGACGGCCATCCGCGAGCTGGTCGAACGCCAGCGCCAGGCAGGACTCGATATCGCCCTGCTCTCAGGAGAGCAGGCGCGCGAGCTGCAGCCAGGGCTCGGCGCGCACCTGCTCGGGACCACCTGGTGGGCAGGGGATGCCGAGGTCAATCCGCTAAAGGTCTGCTTCGCGATGGCGCAGGCCGCTCAGCGCGCCGGGGCTGCGATCCGGATGGGGAGCAAGGTCACCGCCTTGCTCTCGGAGCGCGGGCGGGTGGTCGGAGTCGAGGCCGAAGGCAAAAGGACGTACGCGGACGCCGTCGTGGTCGCACTCGGTGTCTGGACCCCCCTGCTCCTACGGACCATCGGCGTCGAACTGCCCATCGTGCCGCGCAAAGGCCAGATCCTCGTCTCCGAACGCGTTCCGGCGTTCGTGTCCCACAACATCCTGAGCGGGGCCTACATCGCCGCGAAGCACCGGAAGGACGGCGGCAAGGAGGAGGCGCAGAATCCGGCGGGGGTAGGGCTCTCCCTCGGGCAGACCGGCAGCGGATCCCTGCTGATCGGCGGGTCCCGGGAGTTCGTCGGCTTCGATCTCTCCACTACGCCGCAAGTTATCCGGGCGATCGGTCAGTCAGCTGTCCGGCTCTTTCCGAAGATGGCAGGGATGCGGGTCATACGGGCCTTCGCCGGCCTGCGCCCCTACACGCCGGACGGAAGGCCCGTGATCGGGCCGGTCGAGGAGTGGCCTGGGCTGTACGTCGCGGCGGGTCACGAGGGCGACGGCATCGCCCTCGGCCCTGCGACCGGACGTATCATGGCCAATCTTGCCATCGGGCGGCCTGCCGGATGTGACGTCGCGCCGTTCGCGCTCTCGCGCTTCACGCAGTAGCAACGTGGGGAAGAGGCGAGTCAAGATGTCGGGTGGGTATCGGTTTCCGAGTGACGAGCCCCTGGCCAGGCAGGTGCGATTCACCTTCAACGAGCGGGAGCTCGTCGGCTTAGAAGGGGAGCCGATCGCCGCAGCGCTGCTGGCGAACGGCGTGCGGACGATCCGCCATGATGACTCAACGGGGGAGCCTCGCGGGGTCTACTGCGGCATCGGCCACTGTTTCGAGTGCCGGGCGCAGGTCGACGGGGTCAACGGCGTGCGCACCTGCCTGACACCTCTGCGCGAGGGCACCCGCGTCGCATCCGTCGCGCAATGGGATGTGGCAAAAAAATGAACGACGCGTGCGACGTCGCGGTCGTCGGCGCTGGACCCGCCGGGCTGGTGGCTGCCATCGAGGCCGCCAGAGCGGGTCTTTCGGTCACGGTGGTGGACGAGTTCCCCTGGCCTGGCGGGCGACTGCTGGGGCAGTTGTACACGGACCCCAGGTCGCACGGGCGGTGGGACGGCCGCAAGATCTCCCGCCAACTCGCGCAAGAGGCCGGCGAACTCGGTGTGCGCATCCTGGGCGGGGCGACGGTTTGGGCGGTCGGCCGGGACCTGAGCCTCGAACTCTCCGGCGTACCCGTGGGTACACTGCGCCCTCAAGCCCTCCTCCTCGCGACCGGGGCCGCGGAGCGGGCCCTGCCGGTTCCCGGTTGGACCAAGCCTGGGGTGGTATGCGTCGGAGCCGCGCAGACGTTTACCAACGTGCACCACGTGGCGATCGGCAGGCGCGTACTCGTGGCGGGCATCGACCCTCTGGCCCTGTCCGTGGCGATGGAGATGCACCACGCAGGCGTCGACGTGGCGGGCGTCGTGCTCCCGCCCGTGTCCACGACGAGCGGCGCGCTCGCCTCGCCGGAGCGGGCCGTCGCCCGGCTCGCGGACGTCGCGGACCTCGCGCCGAACGGCCTGCTGCGGGCGGCTGCACGGCTGGCCGCGGGCAAGCTGAGTCCCCTCGCGGTGAGCGCTCTGCGTTTCGACCTCGTGCGGGTCGGGGGCGTGTCCATCGGGTTCCGTACGGCTCTTGTCGCCGTCGAAGGGGATGGGCGCGTGGAGTCGGCGACCTTGCGGTCCGTCGCACCGGACGGAACGCTCGTCGGGCCGGAGCGGCGGATCGAAGTGGACGCGGTCTGCATTTCGGCCGGGCTCTATCCGCTGACAGACTTGGCCGAGATCGCGGGCTGTCCCATGGTGGAAGTCGAAGAGCTGGGCGGACTCGTGCCCCTGCACGGACCAGGACTGGAGACGCCGCTGGAGCGCCTGTTCGTCGCCGGCAACCTTACGGGGATTGAGGGAGCGAAGGTCGCAATCGCCCAGGGCCGGCAGGCGGGCTGCTCCATCGCCCGCTCCCTGGGCCGGGCCACGCTGGTGAGCCCGGAAGACGCAGCCCGAGCGGTCTCCGATGCGCGAACGTCGTCCCCATTCCGCTTCCAGCCTCGGATAGCGGCAGGGCGCGCGGCGATGGCCGAGCTTTGGCAGCAGGCAATCGCAAGGGGGGACCAGTCGGCGTGAACGACGTCATCATCTGCCGCTGCGAAGGCGTGCGGCTTTCGGAGATCGAGCAGGCCATCCGAGAGGGGGCCAGCGCCGTACCTGGTGTCAAGAAGCGCACCCGGGCCGGCATGGGACCTTGCCAGGGCCGGGTATGCCAGCGGGTCGTACTCCAGCTCCTGCAGCAGCCGCCGTCGGAGGCAGGGGAGAGCCCGGATGCTCTGCAGCGCTCACGCTCGCCTGTGCGGCCGACGCTGCTCGGTGACCTCTGAATCCCTTGCCCCTGCAGTTCCGCACGGGTATGCCGTCTGGTGCCGAGGAATGCATGGGCGACGCGGGACGGGGTGGGCGGATCGCTGCTGGTTTGGCCGAAGGAGAGGAGTGTATGGCATTGCCGCGCAAGGGAGCCGAGATCCTGGTCGATGCCTTGATCACAGCCGGGGTTCAGGTGATCTTTGGCGTGCCAGGCGATACAGGGGTGGTCTTCTATGACGCGCTCTACGCGAGAGGGGGGGAGCTCCGCCACATCCTGGCCCGCGATGAGCGCGCGGCGGCTGCCATGGCGGATGCATATGCGCGCCTGACGAACCAGATAGGGGTGGTGGAGGCGTCGTCCGGAGGGGGTGCAACTGCTATGGTGCACG
>JAJYSZ010000102.1 GCA_021793315.1 Bacillota bacterium
TGTCGCGTGTCCTGACAGGGGTCGCGATACTGCAGCCTGCAGCCGTACGCGAGAGGGGTGCCGTGACCACCGCTGACCAGGAATCGCTGCCCGCTCAGGGCACGCAGATCCGGGTCGACGGCGAGACGGTCACCGTCATTGCCGTTACAGCCACCTTGGGGGGCGCCGACCTCGTCGTCCGCCGCAGCGACGGCACGCTCACCGACGCCGCCCTGACGAGTGCCGATCTTGCGGCAGCGGCGGTGCCGGTAAACGACGCAGGCGGTGACGCTACCAAGGCGCTGGCAACCATGTGGGGCCGGTGGATGCAACATGCAGTCCCGCGCATCCGCTCTGCGGTCCTTGCCACCCGGCCGCTTCGCCCCTATGCACATCAGGATGAAGCGGTCTTCACCTACATGCTGAACCAACCCCGCCTGCGCTTCCTGCTCGCAGACGAGCCCGGCACCGGCAAGACCATCATGACCGGGATGTACCTATCCGAGGGCACGCGGCGCGGGTTGGTTCCGGGGCGCACGATCGTCGTGGTGCCGGCGCACTTGGTTGAGAAGTGGAAGCGCGATCTCCGGCGCTACTTCGCGATCGAGGCCGGGCACATAACGGCCGATGTCGCACGTGACCCCCGCGACCTCGACCCGCGAGTCAGCGTCTGGCTCGTTAGTGTCGACCTGTACACCTACACCCCAGATGTGCGGCGAAAAGTGTCTGGCGCACGGGCGTCGTGGTCACTCGCCGTCTTCGACGAGGCTCACCGCCTGACTCCCACATCGCAGTACCTCGGTGCTGCCGCCGAGCTCGCGAGCCGCTCTCACCATCTCCTGCTCCTCACCGCTACGCCACATCGCGGCAAGGAGCACTTCTTTCGCGGCCTGCTCAACCTGCTTGATCCAACCATCTACCCGTGGGATCCGCGCCAGACGGACTACGACACAGCACTCCGCCCCTCAACGCTCTCATTCCTCCGCCGTATGAAAGAGGAGCTCAAGGACCTCGAAGGCAATCCGCTGTTTCCACCTCGGTACGCCGAGACCGTCCCAATTCCCCTGAACGGCAGCGAGCTGGCGGCATACCAAGCAGTCATGGACTACGTCGACGAGTACTACGGCGAGAACGCGACGCTGGCGAGGTCCATCTACGGCAAGCGTGCTGCGTCTTCTCTCGTCGCCGCGGAGGCAACCATCCGCCGACGACACAGGGCGCTCAAGGGACCTGCGGCCGGTAGGACGGATGCTCCGATCCCTGATGAGTTCGCTGGTGCCGACGGAGAGCTGAGCCTGGCGGTCGACGATGACATCGCGTGGGAGCGCGCGGAGGAAACCGTCGTCAATGCGCGCACTCGCAACAAGGCCGAGGAGCTCAGCGCGATCAGCGGGGTGCTTGAGCAAATCAGGCTGGCCGATGGGCCATCGACCAAGTGGCTCAGGCTACAGAGCCTGCTCTCAACGCACGACATCGCTCCCGGCGAGGGGCAGCTTCTCGTCTTCACCGAGTTCACGGACACTGCGCGGTGGCTGGCCGGCAGCTTTGCCGACACTGGCTATTCAGTCGAGATCCTCGAGGGAGACCTCAATCCGAAGGACCGCGACCGGCTGCAGCAGCGATTCCTCGGCGGAGAATTCCAGGTGCTAGTCTCCACCGACGCCGGCGGCGAAGGGATCGATCTGCAGTCTGCCCACGTCATGATCGATTGGGACATCCCCTGGTCCCTGGTTCGCCTTGAACAACGGATGGGGCGGCTGCACCGAATCGGGCAACACAGCGCGGTGTACATCTACCACCTGGTAGCCCCGGAAACCCGTGAGGGCCGTGTCCAAGAGGTGATGCTGTCGAACCTCGAAGCCGCAGGCGAGGCCCTCGGTGGCAGGATCTTCGATCTGCTTGATGCCACAGCCGCAAGAGCCGGCTTCGATTACACCCGCGCCTTGGTCGACGCCCAACGGTCACCGAGCGCCGCCATCACGGTTCCCGAGACGTCCGAACTGGTCACCAGGGCACAGGAGCTCGTTCGCGATGAGGACCGCCTGAAGACCGCTGCTAACACAGAGGCAGCACTCGATCGGTTCAGGACCGACCGGCTGGAGGCGATCAATCCGGTCATCGTCGATGGATTCCTCGACGCGCTGGCACATGCTGAACGTTGGCGCGTGACCCCTGGCCCCGCGAAGGGCATCCGTAACGTCGTCGCACGCGCGACCCTGCCCACTGCACTCGGGGGTGACCGGGAGCAACTTATTGCAGCAGATGGGGCATCTGTCCGGCAGGCGATCAACGACGGCGCGCAGGGGCTCGGTGACGTCATCGTTCTCGGCCCCACTGAGGAGCCCTTCGGCGAGCTAGTCGATCTCGCGCTTCGCGTGGGCGAAGCCGAGCTGGTACGCGGAACCGTGCTCGTCGACACCGCATCACTGACCAGCTATGTGCTTCTGCTCTATGACGCAGAGATCGAACTGCACGACGGTGTGCGTCGGTTGCGACGCAAGACCCCCCTGCTCATCCGATTTTCGGGTGCTGGCGCGTTCGAAGCCGCCTGGGAATCGCTGATGAACCTGCGACCTGCCCAATCGGGCGAGGACTCGTCCGCGGCCGCCCTGTCGCCCGCGATGCGCACCGAGGGACTCGCCCAGGCGCGCGAGGCGCTGACCAGGCACGTCGACAGCGTGCAGACCGAACGAAGGGCATGGGTGGACCGAGCCCGCCAGCAGCTCGACCAGGTCGAATATCGGTACCTGACTGAACTCGAAGAGCTGCCGGCCACCGTGCGGCGTGAGCGGATGCTGCACTTCGAGCAGCTCAAGGCGCAACGTCTGGAGCAGCTCAAGGACATTTCAGGGGTTGCACCAAGCGCCCCTCGTCTCGCCGGCTGGGCCCATGTCCTCGGAGGAGCGCGGGCCACTGATCTCGGCTATGACCCGGACAGCGAGGCCGCAGCGATCAGGGCCGTCCTGGAAGAGCTGGAGCGCCTCGGCTTCGATGTCGATGACCGGCAGACCGCTGGCGTCGGCTACGACCTTCTGGCACGGCACCGGATGACACGCGAACAAAGGCTCGTAGAGGTGAAGGGCTTCCAGGCGGGGCTACGGCCAGTGTGGCTCGAGCAACACGAGTGGGCTCAGGCGCAGCAGCGAGCCGCCGACTATTGGCTCTATGTGGTCGTTGACTGCGCCTCGACGCCAGCTGTCGTGGTACGAGCGCAGGATCCGGCAGCCAGACTCTCCGCCGGCCCCCGGCGGATCGAAAGGTTCCGGGTGAAGGTGGCCGACCTGAGGCGGCTGATGAGAGAGGCTCAATGACGATTGCCGAGGACAGTCCGACTCAGGCTGCTGGAAACGGCGCATCCGTCGCCGACGCACAAAGCAGACTGATCGATCACTGGTTTCCGTGCGGCGCAGTCGACGCCGCCGTTGGGACCCCTGCGGGCTCCGGCCGCAGTGAGAAGGCGCTCTTTACCTGGTTCGCGTCGCGGCCTATCGCTCAAGCTCGTGCAGCAATTCTCACCACGCTCCTGCCCGACCGGGAGGAGCTCCGAGCCGACGTTCGTGCCGCAGTGGAGAGGGGCAGCAGGCCAGCACTCGACCGTCTTCGCGATGCGGTGGCCGGGCAGTACCCGGATGGCCGTCCTGTCGTCCTCGACATATTCAGCGGACGCGGGATCATTCCTCTAGAGGCCGCCCGGTTGGGGGTCGTCGCTGTTGGTACCGACCTCAGCCCCGTCGCGACCCTAGGCGCACGGTTGTTGGCTGACTTCCCTCTACGCGATTGGTCTTCTGAACCTTCTGTGCCCTTCAAGGAAGCTTCTGCGGCCGCGGCAGATGGCCTTTTCGAGCAGGAAGAGCCACGACTGCTGTCTGACGTTCGCTCCGTGATCGCCGAGGTTGGCAAGCGTGTCGCTGGCGCCGTCATGGCCCATTACCCATTCCCAGCTAACGGCACGTTCCCATGGGCCTACCTGTGGGCGATCACGGTGACGTCCGGATCCCGGTGTAAATGGCGGGCGCGGTTCCCGTTGGCTTGATCAGGTTATGCGGTAGCTCTGACAGTCTCGGCGGGGCTGCCGGCGGTGCTGGTGGTGGCGGTGCGGGGGTGGATCTGGGGTGGTGGTTCGAGCAGTGAGCGGCGCAGGTCGTGCAGCTGGCGGAGCCCGTCGCTGGTGGTGTTCACTCCCCGCCAGCCCTTCGATGCGCGGTCCAGGACGGCCCAGACCAGGCTCAGGCAGCTGGTCTCGCCGGGGAGCCGGCCGATGACCTTGGTCCGGCGGCGAGTCTCGCCGAAGGTGCGCTCGATGAAGTTGGAATGGCGGATCCGCTTGTGGTGCTCGGCGGGGCAGCGCAGGTAGGCGGTCAGCCCGGCAGCGTCGGCGGTCAGGCACTTCATCGCCGCCGGGTAGGTCGGACCGTACTTGGCGGCCATCGCCTTGACCCGGGCGCCGATCAGCTCCACGAGCTTGGGGCCGGGCGGGATGTCCAGGTCCTGGGTATCGAACAACGCCCAGTAGGCGTCCTTGACCTCGGCCTGCATCCCGGCTGGGATCTTCGCGAGAACATTCCGGCATCGGTGAATCAGGCACCTCTGGCGCAGCGCCTTCGGGTAGGCCTGCTCGATCGCGGTGATCAGCCCGGCCGCGCCATCGCTGATGATGAGCAGCGGGCTGCCCAGGCCGCGGTCCTTCAGGTCAGTGAGGAAGGCGGTCCAGGCGTCAGCGGACTCGCCGGTGCCGGGCGCCAGGCCGATGAACGCGGGCTTGCCATCAGTGGTGATGCCCCAGGCGGCCAGCACCGGCTCGGCCGGGGAGCCCGGATGCATCCGGAAGAACGAGGCGTCCAGGAACAGGTAGTCCAGGGTGACGCCGTCCAGCCGGCGGCCCGCCCAGGCGTGGTACTCGTCCTTGATGGCCTGGCAGATCGCCGACACGGTGGACTTGGAGACCGCGGCCTGGTCCCCGAGGGCCTCGGCGAGGGTGGCCTCCACGTCACGGACGGACAGGCCGCGGATGAACGAGGCGATGACCAGGGTCTCCAGCGCGTTCGTCTTGGTCACATGAGCGCCGAACAGCCGGGACGCGAACGCCTCGGTGGTACCGCGCAGCTTCGGCCGCGCCAGCGTCACCGGCCCGGCAGTGGTCCTCACGGTGACGTCGCGGTACCCGTTGCGGCTCCCGGGGCGGGCGTCACCGCTGGTGGCAGCCCGCTGGTAACGGTCGCGGCCCAGGAACTGCGTCACCTCGGCTTCCAGCGCGGCCTGCATCAGCAGCTGGGCACCGAGCCGGGCGACGTCTTCGAGGATCTCCGGCAGCGGCCGGCCCTCGGCGAACAACTCATCAATGTGGTGGCGGATGCGGTCGGTGGGCGATACTCGGACAGGCACGGGCGTGGGTCCTTCCCTCGAAGACTTTGGTCGGTCTCAAGGGAACCTACGCCCGTCTCATTTACACCGGCCCCCGGACGTCACCGGCGATCACTATCCCGTGTGACAACTGTCATAAGCGGTTCCCGCTCATCGGGAGCATGGTCCTCCGTCATCCATACATCAGGACTGGCGATCATGGTCAGTCGCTGCGTCTCGTCCCCGACGGCGAGACGTGGCGTGCTGAGGTGGCCAAGGGCTGTCCTGACCAGGAACCGACGTTCTCCGCAGGGCTTGGCAGCAAGCGCAAATCGGCCCGCTGCATGTTCTGCGGTCACGTTCACTCCTTGGACACCGTGAAGGCGATGGGGGTAGCGGGCCGGTATCGCGATGCCCTCCTTGCCGTCGGAGAAGAGCTCGAGGGCCGCCGCAAGGTGTTTCGTCCTCCGACGCCGGAGGAGCGGCGCGCAGCAACGTCTGTTGATCTGACCGCCTGCCAACCATGGGGATCCCTTTCTGCCGTCCCGTCTGAGCCCATCCCACCTGGCAACCAGGACACTGTTCGGGCTAGCGGTTACGGATACCAGACCTACGGCGAACTCATGAACGAACGGCAGACGCTCAGGTTTATCGAGACCGTCAAGGCAATTCGTGCCATCTATTCGGAGCTTCTTGAGGTCGGCATCAGCCCTGCCTACGCGGCAACGCTGACCGGCTACGCAGCCGCCAACCTCCCGCGCCAACTTCGGCGCGCAACGCGTGGCGCCAAGCTGCTAAGTCACGGTAACGGCAACGGTACGGCTCAAAATCGGGTCCAGGTCGCTGACGTGTTCTCAGACGAGAGCAAGTTGTCCTTCAACTTCGACTACGTAGAAGCAGGGCCGGGTGAAGGCCCTGGGACGTGGAACAGCGTCAGTGAAAGTGGCCTGAATGCACTCAAGAAGGTGCTGGAGGAGTCGCCGGCCGGTCGTCCTGGCAGCTTCAGAAGGGCATCGGCGGTCGCCCTGCCGTTCCGCGATCGCTCTGTCGACGCCGTCATCACCGACCCGCCCTACTACAACATGATCGACTACGCCGACGCATCCGACTTGTTCTATGTCTGGTTGCGCCGCGCACTAATCGACGTCTTCCCTGACCTGTTCGGAGGGTCTGATCTGCAGGACAAAGCCGACGAGATCATTGTGAAGCGGGGTAACGCCCCCGGAGAGCACCGCACCAAGGACTACTACGAGTCCATGCTGGGCCGGGCATTTGCCGAGGCGCAGCGTGTCCTCCGCGCCGATGGTCACCTAGTCGTCGTCTTCGGGCATTCCGACCCTGATGCCTGGCGGCGGCTCCTCAATGCACTGTATGAGGCCGGGTTTGTCGTAACGAGTTCCTGGCCATCGCGCACGGAGACTGCTTCGACGGGGGTAGCGAGCATCAAGGTCACCGTGACTATCGGCTGCCGGGTCGCTTCTCCCGAACGGAAGGTGGCAACCGCCGCACAGGTGGACCGTGAGGTGGCTGAGACGGTGAAGGCGGCAGTTCGTGAGTGGGATCGCGACGGCCTCGCTCTTAATGATCAACTGATGGCCGCATACGGTCCAGCCATGGAGGTGTACGGACGCTATTCGAAGGTTCTCAAGCCGGACGGCACCCTAGCCGAACTCGATCGTTATCTGACCCTTGCACGTACGGCGGTTCGAGACGCCACTGCGTTGCGACTCGACGAGCTGCCGTTGGAGACTTTCGATGCTCCAACCCGGTTTGCCGTGTTCTGGCAGCGCCTGTACGGACGCACCGACGTGCCGAAGGGTGAGGCACGATTCCTCGCTCAAGCGGACAATCTACGTCTCGAAGACATGCGTGGCCCGTTGCTGACGGAAAGCAAGAGCGGCTTCAAGCTGCGTCTCGATGCTCCGGCCCAAGTAACGGAGAGATCATCAACCTTCGAGGTTGCCCGAGCCATGGCGGCAGCGTGGAATCAGGGTGCAACCGAGGCAGTGGCGGCAGTGATCGCCGCAGGCGACCGACAACCGACTGACGCACACCTGTGGGCAGTCGTTGGCGAGATCGTCCGCCAGTTGCCGCCCAGCGACGCTGTAGCCAAGGCACTTGCCGCGGTGCAGCGCAATACCTCCACCATCGCCACGTTGGTGCAGCGCGTGGCAAGCGAGCGGCGGGCCGACCAGGACCAGATGATGCTCGACTTCACCTCCGAGGAGTGATCACGATGACTCCCAGCACCGTGCCGCACTGGGCCGACGCGCTGTCCCTTCGTTCCGAGGTGACCGCGTCTGACGGATCTGTCGGCGAACTGCAGATGAGCCTGCACAAGGCCGTCTATCGCACAGTCGATGTCCCGTATCGCAAAGTGGACTACTACGTGGACATCACCCAGCCGACCCCCAACCTGGTCGGGTTCTTTGCCCGCGTGGCAAGGCGGCTCGGGACGGACGCCGACGCCACAGCCCTCTTCCATCTCGATCAGGGGATGGGCGGCGGCAAGAGCCACGCGCTCGTCGGGTTGCATCACATGGCCAGTTCCCCGGACGAGTTCTTTGGCACCGAGCTTGGCCGCCTAGTCCGGACCGAGGCAGAGCAGGGCGGCCTGGACGTCGATCTCACCGGCGCGAAAGGCGTCGTGCTCACCGCTGACTACTTCAGCCCCGGCAAGACCAACGAGGTATTCGGACCCGCGACCAGCCTGTTCGAGCGATTCATCTGGTCTCTCGTTGGCGGTGACATGGACCGCTACCAGCACTACGTTGCCAGCGGCCCCAACAAAGAGACCCTCCAGCGGGCGCTCGCCGACACCGGCCGACCAGTCCTCATCCTGCTCGACGAACTCATGGACTACGTTCTTCAGCTCTCCGACGCCACCAACGTCGAGCGTATGCCGAATGAGAAGGCATTCCTCAATGCGCTCATGGACGCATGCGACGACGTGCCCCGCGTTGCCTTTGTCCTGGTAATGATCCGCAGCGAGCTGGACGAGCGTGGATATCCGCCTCTGGCGGATGACTTCCGCTCCTACGTCGCGGAACGGCTTGTCCGCAACGGCACCACCGTTGCCGTCACCGAGGCACAGGACTTCGCCTCTATCATTCAGCGGCGCCTGTTCGAGCACACGGGGAAGCCGTTGCCCGTTGGCGACCTTGCCCGGTTGTACGCGATGGCGACCGATACCAGTTGGCGGGACAAGGTGCTTGAGAAGCTGGGGCCCAACCGAGGGCCAGCTGGCTTCGCCGAGCGCGTCGAGGCCACCTATCCATTCCACCCCGAGTTGATGCGTCTTGTGCAGCAAGAGTGGTCACAGGTCCAGAATTTCCAGCGGGTCCGCTCCACCGTCGCCATCTTCGCTCGCACCGTCCTCTACTGGGTCAATGAACATGCAGGTGGGCGCTGGGCCCCCAGCCTGATCAGTGTCGGCGACATCCCTCTCACCTATGCGCTCGAGCAACTGCTGTCCTCCGGCCTGCTGATGAACAACGACCGGGCCATCCAGGGCTACCGCTCTGTCGCTACGACTGACATCACTAGCAGTGACGGCACGGGAGGCCGCGCGGTCGCAGTCGACGTCCGGCTCCGCAAGGACGGTGTTACCGCGCGGCAGACGGCGGCCGCCGTTCGCATGGCCACTGCCTTGTTCTGTTACTCGCTCGTCTCCCGCCCGCGAGCCGGCCGGGGCGCGACCAAGGCGGAACTCCTGGCCGCCATCCTCGAGCCCGAGCCGCTGCCCGGTACTCCCTACACTGAGGCCGAGGAAGTCTTCAACGCGCTCACTGGGGACGCCGGGCTCGGCGCACTGGAAATCACCACCCCACCGAATGCGGCTGCGCGCTACTACCTGTCGATCAAGCAGACGCTGCGCATGTATTTCACGGCATCGCTGTCACTGATCGACGCGGCTGCACGCGACAAGCTCATGTGGGACACCGCCCAGAAGCTCAGCCGCAAGGCAACCTTTGACGAGGTGCGGTTCATCGATGGCCCAAGCTCCACCGAGCCAATCGAGCTGGGCCGAGTTTTCGAGACCGTGGATTCCACGGACAACCGCCTCGTCATCCTCGATCCGCGCCGATGGAGCCTGCTCAACGGCAAGGACACCCTCACCCGCGACGAGATAACTGCTGTTCTCGGGCTGGGACCGAATCCGATGCGCGTGGACAACGCGGCGAGCTGTGTCGTTGCATGTGTCAACACCCAGCGCCGTGATATCGCCCGGAAGCGAGCCGGTGAAGTGCTCGCCTGGCGTCATGTGCTGCAGCAGATCAACCCCGACGACGTCGACGAGCTCCGTGAGGCGAACGCCAAGCACGACGACGCCGTAGCCAAACTGCGCAGGGACGTGGAGAAGGCGTTTCAGCATTACGCCTACCTGGTGCGAGCCGGTGCACTCGTCGTCGAGTTCAAACGCTTCGATGACGACACCAAGTCCTCGCTGCACGGCGATCAGGTGTGGTCCGCGCTGGTGGAAGCAGGCCGCGCCAGTCTGACGTACGGCCTGTCCGCCGACTACCTTGCCGCCCTTCTGGGAACCTTCGACCGCACACTCACCCTGAAAGAGGTCGTGCAGTCCTTCTACAAGAACCCCGGGTTCCCACTCGTTCCATCCACCGACGATGTCCGTCGTGCCA
>JAJYSZ010000103.1 GCA_021793315.1 Bacillota bacterium
GGCGGAGGGCACGAGGATCGTGCGCATTTGGGGCTGCGCGCGCCAGGCGGCGATGCCTCTGGAGGACAGCAGCAGCAGGGCAAGACCGGCGGTCTGTGGCCAATAGCTCTTTTTCCCCATGCTATCGATCTATGCGCGAGCACCCGGATCTTCGCACAAGATTTGAAAAAGATGTCTGCATGGTGGGCGGCGCGGCGGCCAGGCAGAGCCTCCGACCGCCTGTCCGGACGGGACCGCACCGTCCGCTGCGCGGCAGGGCCGCCGCACCACTGGCTGTCGACGGGAGCGCAGGAAGCCCCGCGCTGTGAAGGACGCCACTGGCATTGGGCGTCTCGGCAGCACGCGACAAATGGACGCAAGTTGCGGCGGATGTGAGGAATCCTGGCTATGCGCCTGGCTCTTTGGCGCACGGGCGAGCGGGACCGATCGCGAGCCTGACGTCGGCCCTTACAATGTGTCAACACTTTAAATGGAGAATGCGCGGGCGCCCGAGCGCTGCCCGTCTCGCGATCGCAGGATTTTGGCAAGGTCGCGATCTTGCAAGCGCTGCAGGTCTCCACTAAACTATGTGTGCCGCAGAAGGTGGTCTGCCGTGAAGGCAGCATCTTTGCGACGTGGCGCACGCCCCTGTAGCTCAGGTGGATAGAGCGGGGGTTTCCTAAACCCTGTCTGCCGGGGGTTCGAGTCCTCCCAGGGGCGCCATTTGCATGCTTCCGGGGGTGTCGTCGCTGCACAGCAGGCATATGCACGCGGCGCTCGTGGAGGCCCGGGCGGCCCTGGCGGCGGGCGAGGTGCCAGTCGGTGCCGTGATCGTGTCGTCGCAGGGCGAGGTGCTCGCGAGTACGCACAATCTGCGGGAGACGGACAGGGACCCTACGGCCCACGCCGAGATCCTCGCGTTGCGCGAGGCAGGCAGGCGGCTCGGCAACTGGCGACTGAGCGGCGCGACGCTCTACGTGACGCTGGAACCATGCCCGATGTGCGCGGCGGCGATCGTCTTGGCGCGCCTCGAGCGGGTGGTGTTCGCGGCACAGGACCCAAGGCTGGGAGCGGCCGGCTCGCGACTCCAGATCTTTGCGGAGCTCGCGAGAGATTGGCCGGTAGACGTCATCGGCGGTGTCTTGGAGGAGGAGGCCTCCACGCTGCTCAAGGACTTCTTCGCCGGTCGGAGATAGATTTCGGAGGGGTGTCCGAGCGGTTGAAGGAGCCGCACTCGAAATGCGGTAGGTGGGCACAAACCTGCCTCGTGGGTTCGAATCCCACCCCCTCCGCCATCATTGACAGTTTTCGGAGAGGTGTCCGAGTGGCCGAAGGAGCATGACTGGAAATCATGCAGGCGGGCTGAAACCTGCCTCGTGGGTTCGAATCCCACCCTCTCCGCCAGTTCTTCGGCGGGATTCCCGCCGGAACTTTTGCAGAACTTGCGTCCGGGTGCCGCGCGACGGTCAGCCCCAAACCCCGCTAGGCCCGAGAGGGAGCAACGGTACAGGGTGGAGCCGGGCGATGCGGCGCGCCTGGGCGCAAGGCCTTTCAGACGGAGAGCCAGGCGATCAGGCCGGCTCTCCGTCGGCCTACAGGGACGACGTGGGCCCAGCGAGAATAACCCCGCGGAGGTGACAGCGTTGTACCGTGCCCTATACCGCAGCTTCAGACCTGCGCGTTTCAGCGACGTGGTCGGGCAGGAACTGGCGGTGCGGGTTCTGCGCAACGCGGTGCGGCGAGATCGCATCGCCCATGCGTATCTGCTGGCGGGCCCGCGCGGCACGGGCAAGACGTCGCTGGCCAAGATCATGGCGCGCGCCGTGAACTGCCTGCAGCCGCAGGACGGCGAGCCTTGCGGCGCATGCGCCGTCTGCCTCGGCTCAGGCTTGCACACGGTGGAGATCGACGCGGCGAGCAACCGCGGCATCGACGAGATCCGCGACCTGCGTGAGCGGGCCCGCTACGCACCGCCCGAGGGCCGCTACCGCGTGTACATCGTGGACGAGGTCCACATGCTGACCCAGGAGGCCTTCAACGCACTCCTCAAGCTCCTGGAGGAGCCGCCGCCGCAGCTCATTTTCCTGCTGGCTACGACGGAGCCGCACCGGTTGCCGGCGACAGTGCTCTCGCGCTGTCAGCGCCTCAGCCTGCTGCCTCACACCGAGGAGAACATCGAGCAGCAGATCCTGGCCATCGCACCGGCGGCGGAGATTTCGCTCGACCGCGACGCAGCCAAGCTGATCGCCCGCAAGGCGGACGGCAGTCTGCGCGACGCGCTCGCGCTGCTTGAGCTCTGCGCGGGTCATGGGGAAGGTCGGGTCGACCTCGACACGGTGCTGCTTGCCACAGGATCGCTCGATGAAGCCGAAATCGCGCGTTTCCTCGACCTCGCGGAGAAGAGGGACGCCCGGGCCGCGCTCGACTGGCTGGCGGTGCAGGAGTCTCGCGGGGCAGACCTGCGCCAGCTTGCCGGCGATGCGATCGGGATCCTGCGCAGGCGCATGCACGAGGCGTTCGCCGGGCACCGGGAAGAGGAGGCGGCCGGACGCCTGCGCATGCTCGAGCGCCTGGCGGCGCTGGACGCAGACATGCGCCGCGGCATGGAGTCGCGCCTTGGATGGGAGATCCTGGCCGCCGAGGGGTTGCCGGATCCTCTAGGTGCACAGGCGGCGCCCGAGGTCCCCGCGGCGACGACGCCCAAGGAGGCGACGCAGGGCGTGCGGCCCGCCCCGCCAGCTGCGCCTGCGCGCCAGGAGCCCCGCATGCCGAGGCCCGCTTCGCCGCCGCGTGCCAAGCCCAATCCCTCCGCCAAGCCTGTCTCAAGCGAATTCCGCGCAAATTTCGTCGGACACGTCAAGGAACCGCGTGCCAAGGCGATGCTCGAACACGCACAGGTCTTCGACGCCGGCGACAGCTGGGAGGTGCGCTTCAGGGCGCCTCCGTTCCTGGCGGTGGCCGAGACTCCTGATGTGGAACGCGACATCCGCAGCGCACTGGAACGCACGGGCGGCCCGCGTCCGATCCGCTTCACCCTTTCGCAGCAAGGAGGAGATTGAGTGGGCTTCGGCAACATGCAGCAGATGATGAAGCAGGTCCAGAAGATGCAGCGCGACATGCAGCGCGTGCAGGAGGAACTCAAGGATCGCGAGGTGGAGGGTACTGCCGGCGGGGGCGCCGTGCAGGTGACCATCACCTGCGGCTTCGACGTCAAGGCAGTCGCGATCAAGTCCGAAGCTATCGACCCGAGCGATCCGGACTTCCTGGCTGAACTCGTCCGCCAGGCGATGCAGTCCGCACTCGACCGCGTGCAGGAGGTGACGCAGAGCGAAATGGGCAAGGTGACGGGCGGCATGCGCCTGCCTGGGATGTGAGTGCGCGCTTCCCGGAACCTGTGGCGCGGCTCATCGAGGAGCTCGGCAAGCTCCCGGGCATCGGCCCAAAATCGGCGCAACGCCTAGCCTACCATCTCCTGAACCAGGATCAGGCGTCGATCCGCCGTCTCGCAGATGCGCTTGTCGGCGCCAAGCAGCGCGTTGTGCGCTGTCACGTCTGTCAGAACATCGCCGACCGCGATCCTTGCGATATTTGCAGCGACGCCCGCAGGGATCGCACGACCCTCCTCGTGGTGGAAGATGCGCGCGACGTCGTCGCCATCGAGCGGACGGCCGAATACAGGGGAGTCTATCACGTACTCGGCGGCACCATATCTCCGATGGACGGCATCGGTCCGGAGCAGCTCCACGTGCGGGAACTCGTCCAGAGGCTCGGCCAGGAGCCGATCCAAGAGGTCATCCTGGCCACCGATCCGGACGTCGAGGGCGACGCGACGGCGCTCTACATCGCGCGCCTCGTGCGGCGCGATGACCTCAAGGTGACGCGCATCGCCAGGGGCCTTCCCGTCGGCGGCGATATCGACTTTGCGGATGAGGTGACGCTGGTGCGGGCGCTGGAAGGCCGGCAGGCGTTTTGAAAGCCGCGTGGCGCTGGGACGCCGCTTTGCACCGACCACGCCATTTGTTATCCTGTGCATAGTGTGCATTCGCGCGGCTAACAGGTGGGGTTCGGCCGCGCTTCATGCAGAGGGACGGACAAGTACGAAAGGGGGACAGCATCCGACCTTTACGTCGAGATGCGGCAAATGAGCTTCTCGCAGGTGTTGATTCCCGTCATCGCCGCCATCATCGCCATCGTCTTCGGCGTCTTCCTGATCTCGTCGGTGCTGCGCATGAGCCCGGGCAACGACCGCATGCAGCAGATCTCGAAGGCGATCCAGCAGGGCGCCATGGCCTACATGAACCGCCAGTACACGACGGTGGGCATCGTGGCCGTCGTCCTCTTCCTGATCATTGGCTTCGCGCTGGGCTTCCAGACCGCGATCTACTTCATCATCGGCGCCATCCTGTCCGGTAGCGCGGGCTACATCGGCATGAACGTCGCCGTGCGCGCCAACGTGCGCACGGCGGAGGCCGGCCGTCAGGGACTGGGCGCTGCACTGCGCGTCGCCACGCGCGGCGGCGCGGTAACCGGCCTGATGGTGGTGGGACTCGGTCTCCTTGGCACCTCGATCCTCAGCCTCTTCGTCCACAACCCGTCGGCGCTGGTCGGGTACGGCTTCGGCGCCTCGCTGATCTCCGCCTTCGCCCGTCTCGGCGGTGGTATCTACACCAAGGCCGCCGACGTCGGCGCCGACCTCGTTGGCAAGGTGGAGGCGGGCATCCCGGAGGACGACCCGCGCAACCCGGCCGTAATCGCGGACAACGTGGGCGACAACGTCGGCGACTGCGCCGGCATGGCAGCCGACCTCTTCGAGACCTACGTCGTCACGACGGTCGCCACGATGCTGCTCGGCTACCTCTTGTTCAACGGCGCCTCGTACGCTCTCGCCTACCCGCTGGTGCTCGGCGCCATCTCGATGGTCGCGTCGGTCATCGGCATTCTCTTCGTCGGCTCGCCGACCGATGGCAACAAGGTCATGAACGCGCTCTACCGCGGCGTCTGGGTCAACGCGATCCTGGCGCTGGTCGGCTTCTACTTCGCCACCAACTACTACTTGCACGACATCAAGTATTTCGTGGCGGCGATCATCGGCGTCGCGATCACGCTGATCCTGATGTACATCACCGACTACTACACGTCGGCGCGCTTCCGCCCTGTGAAGGGCATCTCGGAGGCGTCGGTCACCGGTCACGCGACGAACATCATCGCTGGCTTCGCGGTCGCCCTGAAGTCGACTGGATGGCCTGTGATCGTGATCTCGGTCGGCATCATCGCCGCCTACACCGTCGCCGGCATCTACGGCGTCGGCGTCGCGGCGATGGCCCTGATCTCGATGGCCGGCATGATCGTCACGCTCGACTCCTTCGGCCCGATCACGGACAACGCCGGCGGCATTGCCGAGATGGCGGACATGCCGGAGTCGGTGCGCAATGTCACCGACCCGCTCGACTCCGTGGGCAACACCACCAAGGCAGTGACGAAGGGCTACGCGATCGGCTCTGCAGCTCTCGCCGCCCTCGTGCTGTTCTACTCCTTCACCCGCGTGCTCACCGACCAGACCCACGTCACCATGCGCTTCGACCTCTCGAACCCGCTGGTGCTGATCGGACTGTTCCTCGGCGGCATCCTGCCGTTCATCTTCTCCTCGCGCACGATCGAGGCGGTGGGACGCGCAGCCTTCCACATCGTCGAGGAAGTCCGCCGTCAGTTCCGCGAGATCCCGGGCATCATGGAGGGAACGGCGCTGCCGGACTACGCCCGCAGCGTCGACATCGTGACCAAGGCCGCTCTGCACGAGATGATCGTGCCGGCGTTGATCCCGGTCCTCGCGCCGCTGCTGATCGGCTTCATCCTCGGCCCGGTGGCCCTGGGTGCGGCGCTGATCGGCTCGATCGTCACGGGCCTCATGCTGGCGATCATGATGACCGCCGGCGGCGGCGCCTGGGACAACGCGAAGAAGTACATCGAGGATGGCAACTTCGGCGGCAAGGGCACCTTGGCCCACCAGGCGTCGGTCACGGGCGACACGGTCGGCGACCCGTTCAAGGACACGGCCGGCCCGGCCATCAACCCGATGATCAAGATCATCAACGTCGTGGCGCTGCTCATTGCGCCGCTCGTCGCGACCCACTTCCTGCTCCACCTCTAGAAGACAGGCAGAGCGCCCATTCCGGCCACGGCCGGAATGGGCGCTCTGCTGTAGGCACCTTCAGACTACCGCTCGCCCTGGTGGGCCGCGTAGTACTTGGCGACCGCCCGGAAAGACTCCTTCGGCTCCCACGGCAGTCCGGGGTACGTCTTGCCGGAGCGGTCACGGCAGGTCTTGACCAGGCTGTAGCTTGCCATATCGAGGTCGTAGGCCGGATCGTCGCTCGTCGGGAATAGTGGCGCCACGAAGGTCATCACGAAGGTCTCTTCGACGCCTTCGTCGCCGAAGATCGTGAGAACGTCCGTAAGTTCCTGGGCTTGTTCTCCCTCGTTCCGGATGTATGTCGCACGCCACTCAGGGGGCGTCTTGTCCGGGTTCACGATCGCCCAGCCCCGGCCACCGGCATCCGCAGCGCCGTGATAGGTGCAGATCCGAACTCCGTGATGACGAGCGGCTTACCGAAGGTCGACCACCGCCGCAGCAGATCAGGAAACGTGTCCTTGATGCGCGCCTCGCGGTAGAGATCCGTGCAGACGACGTCAAAGAGGCTCCAGTCGACCGTCTCGAGCGGCACCGACGCATAGGTGACCGGGCCCTTGCTTGAACTGGGCTCGTGCCGCGGCGTCCGCTTTGGTGAGAAGGGCGTTGAGCGGGGCGTTGTGCCCACCGGAGCCGAGAAACTCCCATACCGACGGGTTTGTCAGCCGCTCCAGGACTGAGTTGCCGTCGACGATTCCCTTCATGAAGAGCGTCAGTTCCGAGCCGACGCTCAATGTCAGGTCCCCTGCATCCCCCTCAGGCGGTGCACGTCAAGGCAGACTGACAAACGCCTGCGGTGTCGCTCAGGCGTTCCCTCTGCTGTGGCGCGGGCATGGCCGCCCCCCGGGGGCCGGTGAGCGCTTCCTCGACTGCAACTTTGGCCGCCCCCTGTCTCCTGGTGCGTACCTTGGGCAAGGATGGCAGCGGGTGATGTGCGATGCAGTGGACTTCTGTCTGGGAGGCGGCCGCAGGGCGCACGGGCGGTTCGGGCGACAATGGGCTCTTTGAACTCGCGCAGGCTGCGCGTCGCGAGATGGAGGCGGCCAGGGCGCAGTTCGAAGAAGTGCACGATCCGGATCTTGTCGACCACGCGATCTTCCGTTTGCAGGCGGCGGAGCGCCATTACGTCTACCTCTTGCGCGAAGCCCGCGGCTGAGCGCTTCTGACCTCGCGGGACATGTCATAGACTGCCGCGAGGTGATCGGACATGTCGTCGCTCTGGCCCTATGCGGCAGGGATTGCGATAGCTGTCTTGCTTCTCTACTGGATTTGGCCGGATGCGGCGCAGGGAGTTCTGCTGATCGCCGCGCGCCTCCTGGTCGGCGGCGCGGTGATCTACGGCGCCGACCTCCTGGCGCAACCGTACGGATTCCACATCGGTGTCAATCCTGTAACCGCAGCAGCGCTCGGCTTCCTGGGCGTACCGGGAGCCGCGCTGCTGCTGCTTTGGCATGGCCTGTACGGATGATCTGCGAGATCTGCCCGTCCCTTGGCGCCTGCAGGTAGCGGAGCCCAGCTGAGCGAAGCGTGTCCCCAAGGCCTGCAGCTATGGGAGGACATGCCATGCTGGCGGAAGGAACGCTCGACGGACAGGTCGCCATCGTGACCGGCGGTGGGACTGGCATCGGACTCGGCATCGCACGCGAGCTCGGACGGCTCGGTGCGCGGATCGTGCTGGCGAGCAGGAGCGCCGACCACCTGACGGCGGCCGTCGAGGACCTGCGCGGGGACGGCATCCAGGCCAGCGCGCAGCCAACCGACGTGCGCGATCCGGAGCAGGTCGACCGTCTGATGGCCGCTACGCTCGAGCGTTATGGGCAGATCGACATCCTTGTGAACAATGCGGCAGGCAACTTCATCGTCGACGCGGACAAGCTGTCGGTGAACGGCTTCAACGCCGTTGTCGGCATCGTCCTGCATGGCACCTTCCACTGCACGCGGGCGGCAGGACTCGAGATGATCCGCACGGGACGCGGCGGGAAGATCCTGAACCTTGTCGCTGCCTACGCCTGGACCGGCGGCCCCAAGACGCTGCATTCCGCAGTGGCCAAGGCGGGCGTGGTCGCGATGACCCGCACCTTGGCCGTCGAGTGGGCGCACTATGGCATCCGGGTCAACGCGCTCTGTCCCGGGCCGGTGGATACGGACATGTCTCGGGCCCAGCTCTGGGCAGCGCCCGAGATCCAGGAGCGGTTGCTGCAGTCGGTGCCCGTGGGGCGCTTCGGCAACGTGGAGGAGGTGGCACAGGCAGCCTCCTATCTTGTGTCTCCCTATGCCGACTTCATCAATGGCGAAGTGCTCGTGATCGACGGCGGCGAATGGCTCGGCAAGGGCTTCGCCGGGTAAGAACGGAACATAGGAAAGGGGAGCGACGATGGATGTTGTCGTGGACTCGCGCTGGGTGCAGGGCTTCCCGCCGCTGATGCCGCGCCAGGTGGAGAAGAAGCTGGAGCCGGAGGAGCTGGCGCTCGTGCGCCAGGCGGCAAGAGCGGGCGATCTCTACATCCGGCTCGACACGCCGGACGGCGAGCGCATTCAGGTGGAGAACCTTTGGTTCAACCCGCACGACCAGTCTCGGATCACGTTCATTCTCAAGAACGGCTAGACCTCAAGGTGGCGACCTGTCGGTCGGCTTGGGAAGTACTTTGACGATGTTGTCTTTAAAGAAGAAGAAGGCGGGCGCGCGTCTTGCGGCTGAACGCTGCCTTCAATTAAACAAACCGACGGCGAATGCTCGCGCGGGCGGCCGCATCTTGTGCCGGTGCGAGGCGAACTTTCGGTGTTGGCCTGTCAACGCCGATCGAGCTGTTCCCTACATCCGAAACGGCCATTTCACGCGGTCTGCGCGTGTTCGCGCGCTTCCTCAAGAACAACGCCAGATCTGTTGCGCCCGACTTGGGCCGGTGCTATACTGATCCGTGCTGACGTTGGGGAGTGGTGTAACGGTAGCACTACAGACTCTGGCTCTGTCAGTGAGGGTTCGAATCCTTCCTCCCCAACCAGAGTTTCGGCCCAATCGTCTAGAGGCCAAGGACGCCGCGCTCTCAATGCGGTAACACCGGTTCGAATCCGGTTTGGGCCACCAAGTATGCGCTCCAAAAGGTTCCTGTTGACGGATGCCTCGAAAGCGCATAGAATCATATCTTGCGACTGACGCACTCGGTCTTTGAAAACCGAACAGTAGGAACAGCGAGCGAACGTACGAATGTAAAGAGCCAAACGGCTCGAACCAAGTAATTTGGTGAGAGTTTGATCCTGGCTCAGGACGAACGCTGGCGGCGTGCTTAAGACATGCAAGTCGAACGGATCGCAGCCCTTCGGGGTTGCGGTTAGTGGCGGACGGGTGAGTAACACGTGAGCAACCTGCCCTTCAGTCCAGGATAACACCGCGAAAGTGGTGCTAATACCGGATACGTTCCCGAGGTCGCATGGCCTTGGGAGGAAAGGGGAAACCCGCTGAAGGAGGGACTCGCGGCCCATTAGCTAGTTGGTGTGGTAATGGCGCACCAAGGCGACGATGGGTAGCCGGCCTGAGAGGGTGAACGGCCACACTGGGACTGAGATACGGCCCAGACTCCTACGGGAGGCAGCAG
>JAJYSZ010000104.1 GCA_021793315.1 Bacillota bacterium
GATCTCGGCCAGCTCGAGCAGAGTCTGTCGGCCATGCGGCGCAGCCGCCAGCAGCTGCTGGCTGGTCGCGAGCATTGGCCGATGCTCTGGGAGGATGGCCAGCTGCTGACGGAACTTCCAGAGCTCGAGCAGGCTCTGCAGCGCTCGCTGGGACCCGAGGGGCTGCGCGACGAGGCGAGTCCTGAACTCGCCCGGCTACGCCGTGCCAAACGGGAGAAGGAACAGGCCCTGCGCCAGCGGCTGGACGCCATGATCCGCAACACGGACCTTAGCCGCTATCTCCAGGAACCGCTGGTCACCCTGCGCGGCGGACGTCTCTGCGTGCCGGTGCTGCGAGAGCATCAGCAGCGCATCCCCGGGGTGGTGCACGATGCCTCTCAGACGGGCCAGACCCTGTTCATCGAGCCGCTTTTCGCCCTGGAGATGGGCAATGAGGCACAAATCCTGGCGCGCCAGGCGGAGCAGGAGGAGGAACGCATCCTCGCCGCCTTCAGCAGACAGGTGGCGACCGAGGCCCTGCCGATCGAGGCAGGGCTCGCTGCGACGGCCGCGCTGGATCTCGCTCTCGGCCTCGCAAGGCTCGCCTTCGAGATGAAGGCGGTGGAGCCGGAGATCAATGCGGGCGGCCGCCTAAGGCTGCGGGCGGCGCGCCATCCGCTGCTGCAGGAGCCCGTGCCGATCCATCTCGAGATGGGCCCCGGCAGGCGTCTCCTCGTTGTGACAGGACCGAACACCGGCGGCAAGACGGTGAGCCTCAAGACGGCCGGCCTGCTGCAGGCCATGGCGCAATCTGGCATGCACCTGCCCGCCGAGGCCGGCACGACCGTGCCGGTGCTGCGGGACATCCTCTGCGACATAGGCGACGAGCAGTCGATCGAACAGTCGCTGTCGACGTTCTCCTCGCACATGACGGCCATCGTGGACATCTGCAGGCGCCTCGGACCCGATGTGCTGGTGCTGCTTGACGAAATCGGTGCGGGCACCGACCCGCAGGAGGGCTCAGCCCTCGCGCAGGCCATCCTGGAACGTATCGCCCGAAGCGGTGCGCTCGGCCTCGTCACGACGCACTATGGAGAACTGAAGGCATTCGCCTACGCCACCGAAGGGGTGGAGAATGCATCCATGGCGTTCAATCCCGAAACACTGCAGCCGAGCTACCGCCTGCAGCAGGGCGCACCCGGCAGTTCCTATGCCTTTGTCATCGCAGGGCGCCTCGGGCTGGATGCGGACATCGTGGCCCGCGCCAGGGACCTCTTGGGCGAGGAGCAGTTGCGGCTGACCGAGGTGCTGCAAAGAGTCGACAGCCTGCGCCGCAGGCTCGAGCAGGAAGTTGCGGCGGCCGAGGAGGCCGCCAGGGCCGCGCAGGCCGAGCAGAGCCGCAGCGAGGAGCTGCGGCGCCAGTCCGAGGAGGAGCGCAAAGCGGCGCGGCAGCAGCTGCGCCAGCGGCTGGACGAGGAAGTGCAGGCCGCAAGGCAGAGCCTGCGCGCCGCGAGGGACGCCCTGCGTCAGCAGGAGCTCGAGCGCAGGCGCGAGGACGCGCTGAGCGAGGCAAGACGGCGGATCGAGGGCGTCGAGGCGAGACTTCGGGACGAGGAACCGCCTGCCCCGCCGCCAGGACCTGCCCCGGAGGGCGTCGCGCCAGGCGACCGCGTCTTCGTGCCGCAGGTGGGGCAGGAAGGCAGCGTGCTCTCCCGGCCAAACGATTCCGGGCGCGTCTGGGTCGCCGTGGGCAGCCTTCGGCTGCAGGCCGCGATCCAGGACCTGCGCGTCGCCAAGGGCAAGGGTAAGCAGCAACAGGCAAAGGGCGGATCCGGCTGGTCGGCCCTGGCGCAGCAGAAGGCCGAAACGGTGCGGAGCGAGATCACGCTCATCGGCATGCGGGCAGAGGAGGCGCTCTTGGCTCTCGACCGCTATCTCGACGATGCCCAGGTGGCCGGACTCGGCACCGTGCGCGTGATCCACGGCAAGGGGACCGGGGCGCTGCGCACCGCTGTGCACGAGTTTTTGCAGGAGGACCGGCGCGTCAAGGGACATCGATTGGGCGCGCAGGGGGAGGGCGGTGTCGGCGCCACAGTGGTCGAATTGGACGTTTGAGGACGGCACACGAGGCCCCTTGCGCGGACTTGCCAAAGGAGTAGCATGAGCCGTGGTATGAAAACCCTGGAAGGGAGATCTAGACGCTTGGTCAAACGCGCGGAACCCTATCGCATCAAGGCTGTGGAATCGTTGCATATGACGACGCGCCCCGAGCGGGTGCAAGAGATCGAGGCGGCCGGCTACAACACCTTCCTGATCCGCTCGCGCATGGTTTACATCGATCTTTTGACCGATTCCGGCACCAACGCGATGAGCGATCATCAGTGGGCCGCTTTGATGATGGGTGACGAGGCCTATTCCGGGTCGGAGAGCTTCTTCCACTTCGAGAAGGCCGTGCAGGATGTCTACGGCATGCCGTACGTTGTGCCGACGCACCAGGGACGCGGTGCCGAACACATTCTTTCGCAGGTCCTGATCAAGCCGGGCGACGTCATCCCGGGCAACATGTACTTCACGACGACTCGTGAACACCAGGAGCTTGCGGGCGGCCGCTTTGTCGACGTCATCTGCGACGCGGCCCACGACCCGCAGAACCTGAGCCCGTTCAAGGGCAACGTCGATCTCACGAAGCTCGAGCAGGTGTTCAAGGAAGTCGGGCCGGAGCACGTGCCCTACGTCTCGATCGCCCTGACGGTGAACATGGCAGGCGGCCAGCCCGTGTCCCTCGAGAACCTGCGCGCGGTGCGCGCCCTCTGCGACCGTTACCATGTGCGTCTCTACATGGACGCGACCCGGGCCGTCGAGAATGCGTTCTTTGTTCAGGAGCGCGAGTCGGGTCAGGCTGGTCGGCCGATCCGCGACATCTTCAAGGAGCAGCTCTCCTATGTGGACGGCTGCACGATGTCCGGCAAGAAGGACAACCTCGTCAACATCGGCGGGTTCCTAGCCACCCGCGACCCCGAGGTGTTCGAGGCTGCCCGCGAGCTGCTGGTCGTGTTCGAGGGCTTTCCCCACTATGGCGGACTGGCCGGGCGCGATATGGAGGCTATCTCGGTCGGCATCCGCGAGATGGTCGAGGACGAGTACATCCAGCACCGTGTTCTGCAGGTCCGCGGGCTGGGAGAGCGCCTGCAGGCCGCGGGCGTGCCGATCGTCCTGCCTGTGGGCGGTCATGGCGTCTTCCTGGACGCGCGGCGCTTCCTGCCACATCTCGAGCAGGAGCAGCTGCCGGCCCAGGCGCTGGCCGCGGCCCTGTACGTCCAGGGCGGCGTGCGCGCCATGGAGCGCGGCGTCGTGTCCTCAGGCCGGGATCCCGTGACCGGCGAGAATCATCACCCGAAGCTCGAGCTTGTGCGCCTGACCATTCCTCGCCGCGTCTACACGGAAAGCCACATGGACGTCGTCGCGGAAACCGTGACGGAGCTCTACCAGCAGCGCAGCGAGATTCCTGGCCTGCGCTTCGTACACGAGCCGAAGAGGCTGCGCTTCTTCACGGCCCGCTTCGAGCCGCTCTGGCCGTCAGCGGTCTTCCAGGCCTGACACAGGGCCTCCTCCTGCACGAGCGTTGCGCCGCTTGCAGGGGGCCCATGGCTATCCACGAGACGGACCGCGGCCAAGACCGCGGTCCCTTCGCATCCCTGCGCGAACTGGGCGCATGCTAGGCGCGGAGGGATGGCAATGCAGGAGAGGCCGCCGTTTGCCTGGCCCACCGTCCCGGACGTGCGCAGGACAGCCTGGCCGGCGGCGCTTCTGAGCGGGAGCGTCGGCATGGCGGCGATTGCCGAGGTTCATGGCCCGGCCCGGCTTGGCATCGCCATCGGTCTGGCCGCGACCGTGGCCGTGCCGTTTGCGGTCCTGGCGCTGGTCGAGGGACGGTTGCAGCGCCAGGCTCTGCACCTGCGGGCCGGTCAGATCGCCCAGTTGCGCTGGCGTGAGACGTGGCAACGGCTATCGGTCTGGGAGGTCTATGACGCGATCGCGATGGTTCTGCGTCACGACCGTATCCGCATAGACTGGCTGCCCACGCCGTTCGAAGCGGAAGACGCCTTCTTTGGCATCATCGGGGCAAGCAAGGAAGGGGGCAGGGTGGTCGTCCGCGTACTCCGCGACGCACCGCTCGATGCCGAGGAGCTTTCGCGGGCGGTGGGACGGGCGGTGCTGGCCGGGGCGGACCGCCTGGTGCTCGTAGCGCTGCGCGGCACGGAGCTGCCAACGTCCCTGAACCCTCCCGCTGCGCCTGGCAAGCTGGAGATCGAGATCCTGCGCGAGGGGGACGTCCTCAGACGCGCGGAGCAACTGGCGCCAGGTGGGCCGGAGTTGGAGTAAGGGACCCGGCCAACCGGAATTATGGTCGCCACATTTCGCAATCTTGCCCTCTGCCGCATAGCTTGCGGCGAGGAGGGTTTGCAGATGGCGCTATTTGAGACGACGTTCCCGCCGTACGTGCCGTTCGGCTCGCGCAACCTGAGCCTGACGAGTCCGCAGAAGCGTGGAACGGATGTGGCGGTATTCCAGGCGATCTACGACCTGATGCTCAGGACGATGAACCCACCCTTGGGGCCGATGGGCAGTCCGATCGCGGTGGACGGCGTCTTCGGCTCCTCGTCGCGCCAGGCGGCCATCAACATCCAGTCGTATTTCGGCCTGAGCACCGACGGGATTGTCGGACCGAACACGTTCTTTGTCTTCGGTCAGGGCAACACCTATGGCGGGCCCGTGTTCGGCAGTCGAACCCTGCAAGAGGGCATGTCCGGCGGCGATGTCACGGTGCTGCAGAACCGCCTCAACCTCTACCGCTATGCGTCGATCCTCGGCGGTCCGGCGACCGGCAGCTTCGACAGCCGCACCGACGGAGCGGTGTTTGCCTTCAAGCAGGATGCGGTCGCCAATGGCCAGACCGGCCTGACGCCTGACGGCGTCGTCGGCAGCGGCACCTTTGATGCGTTCTGGCTCTACACCGGCGCAGGCGGGCGCGGCATCCTCCCCGGGCGCAACGGCTTCGACGTCGCAATGATCCAGGTGCTGCTGGCGCGGCTTGGCTACTACAGCGGCCGCATCACCGGCTACTACGACGCCGCCACGATCGCAGCCGTGAAGGCGTTCCAGATCGCCCGCGGCATCAGCGCGGACGGAGAGGTGGGTCCCGTGACCTTCCACCAGTTCGGCATCGTCAACCCGTTCGACGCCCCGCAGCCGCTCGGACTCGCCTGGCCCACCACGCCGGTGGCCCAGGTCAGCGTCTGCTCCGTGGGGCTCACAAGCCAGACGATGGACCTGCACCCCTACGGCTCGGCCAGCCTGGTGATCAATGAATCTGAGGGGTTCGAGAGCCTCAATGTGGTCGGAAACTTCCTGCCTGAGCCTTCGACCTTCGGTTCGCAGTACGGAGCCTACGCGTTCAAGCTCACCGCGCCATCCGGTGTCGTCGTGGCGCAGATCCTGATGTCGGCGCTCCCGACGGCGGCCGCGACGGGGGACTGGGCCGGGGCCTACTCGCCTGGCGTCTCCGACATCCCGAAGGGGCTCGTGCAGGTTCTGCCTGCTCCAGCGGGCTCACCCGGTGGACCGTACGGGCCGGTGGTGCTGCAAGGCAATCTGGCGAGCTGCCACTGAGAAGGGGAGTCGCGCGGCGGGGTGCCGAAAGGCGCCCCGTCTTCGCGTGCCCGCGGCAGGCCGTGGGACCCTGGTGCGATTTCCAGGCTTGCACGAACTTGAGTGGGGTGCTAGGATGTCGTTCGGCACCGAAATATTCAGATCCGTATTGCTTGTCAGCGAAGGAGTGACCGGCCGCGGATCGCCAGTCGCGCGTACGTCACCTGATGAGCCAGGTGCGTCGTCTCAATCGCATGATGCACGGCCGCGTCAAGCCGATGCACCTGGACGTCTCGGTTGCGCAGCTTACCGTCCTGCGCCTGATGGCGGAGCACGGCCCGATGCGAATGAGCGATGTCGCCAGGGAGGTTGGATTGTCCGCCAGCAGCGTCACGGGCCTGTTCGACCGGCTGGAGGCGGAGGGTTACATCGAGCGCCGGCGCAGCCAGGAAGATCGCCGCGAGGTGACCGTGCTGCTCACCGACGAGGCGCGTCGCATGCTCGAAGACGCCAACGCGCGGATCGTGCGGGAAGTGGAGCGACTCTTCGCGCCGCTGAGCGACGAGGATCTGGAGACCATCACGCGGCTCATCGCGAAGCTCGTGCAGGACGCGGAGTAGGGCAGGGGGGGAACGCGCCGTCATAAGGCGCAATTTATGAAGCTGGCAAGGCTGATCCTGATCGAAGTCGTGATCGTGGTCGTAGTGGCTATCCTGGCCGTCGGGGGGTACTACTTCTACTACCAGGGCCAGAACTACCTGTCGACCGACGACGCGCAGCTGACCGCGGGCCTCGTCACGTCTATGGCTTTGGAGCCGGGACAGATCGTCGGCAACCTGCCGAGCGCGGGCAAGTATTACAAGGCGGGCTCCACGCTGATGCAGGAGAAGGTATCCGTGCCTGCGCAGGGCACACATCCGGCGTCCACGACCACGGTCAACGTCACCGCCCCGGTTTCTGGCCGCGTCGCGACGGTGGAAGTGCTGGCCGGCCAGTACGTCCAGCCCGGCACGCCTCTGTCGCAGATGGTGGGCTGGCAGGGCAATACAGTGGTTGCCTACGTGCCTGAGACGCAGATCGGCTCGGTGAAGGTAGGCCAGACAGCCGACGTGACCATCGACGCATATCCGAGCGACACGTTCCCGGGCCACGTCACGGCGATCGTGCCGGCGACGCAGGCGGCGCTCTCCATCCTGCCCACGACGCAGAGCAGCGGCACGTTCACGAAGGTCACCCAGCGCGTGCCGGTCTACGTCAGCTTTGAGAACCCGGATGGCGCCGACCTCTACATGGGCCTGTCGGTCGAAGTGCGGATCCACACCGGGTCATGAGGCGGCGGCTTTGGATGCCCATCGCCTTCCTGGTCCTCGCGGCTTTGGGCATGGCGGCCATAACCCTCAACTTCAATATCAACCGCCAGGATTGGGCGAGCTCGGACAACGCGGAACTGGTCGCGCCGACCTATCCGGTGATGGCACCCGCAGCAGGTCGCATCGGCCAGTGGACAACGCAGGAACCGGGCAGCCGGGTCCAGGCGGATGCGGTGCTCGGTGTTCTGCAGGGCGCGTCCGGGAACGTCGTGCTGCGCATGCCGCATCGCGGCCGCTTCGTGGGAGACTACGCCTACCTTGGGGACCTCGTCAGCCAGGGGCAGGAAGTGGCGATGATCGCCGATCTCGGTCAGGCCTACGTCCTCGCGTACGTGGACGAAGGCAGCGCCGGCGGGATTCGGGTCGGCCAGACGGCCGACATGCGCTTCGCCAGTGATCCCAGCCACCTGGTGGTCGGTCATGTCGCGCGAATCGATCCCGCGGTGGCGTCGATCGTCTGGCCGGTGCCTACCCCGACCGGTGGCCAGGCGTTCTCGAAGTCGGCCCAGTGGGTACCGGTGAGGATCTCCTTGCCGGCGAGCAGCAATGTGGCGCGCTACCTCGGCATGTCGGCCTCGGTGCGCATCGCGATCGGAGGTGGCGGGTCTTGAGCGACGACAAGGTGGACGGGAACGACACGACTCGGGACGAGGCCATGCCCGCCGAGGAGAAGGAGCGCCCGGAGGCCCATGGGCCGCGGCATCTTGCGGCCCCGGACAAGGAGCTCAGCGACGAGGAGCGCCTCGCCGCGGCAGAGTCGACCGTGGCGGGACCGGCCTATGAGGTCGGCGGCGAGCACGGGCCGGAGGTGCAGGTCAGCAACTGGATCATCGCCCTGCTGGTGACGGTGATCGGTGGCTTCATGGCGATTCTCGACTCTTCGATCGTCAACGTGGCCATTCCGAAGATCATGTCCGTGTTCGGCATGAGCACGAGCCAGGTGCAGTGGATTGTCACGATCTACATGCTGACCCTTGGCGTCGTCGTGCCGACTAGCGCCTGGATCGGGGACCGAATCGGCTATAAGCGCCTCTACGTCCTCTCGCTCGCCGTCTTCACCATCGGGTCGGCGCTTAGCGGCCTCAGCTGGAACGGCAGCGCTCTGATCGGCTTCCGCGTCCTGCAGGCCATTGGCGGCGGCATGATCATGCCCGTCATGACCTCGATGGTGTACCGCATGGTGCCGCGAAATCGCATCGGCAGCGCCATGGGCATCCTCGGCGTGGCGATCATCGTCGCGCCGGCCCTGGGCCCGACCATCGGCGGCTACCTCGTGCAGTATGTGGACTGGCGCCTCATCTTCTATATCAACGTGCCGATCGGCATCTTTGGTATCCTGGCCGCGGAGCGCGTGTTGCCCGTGTTCAAGCGCCATGCCGTGGGACGGTTCGACACGGTGGGCTTCCTTGCCTCGGCGGGTGGCCTCTTCTCGCTGCTCTATGCCCTCTCCCAAGGCCAGACGATCGGCTGGACGAGCGAGACCATCGTGCTGATGCTGGTTGGAGCGGGTGCGCTGCTGATCTTCTTCGTCTGGTGGGAGATGCTCGTCGAACATCCGCTGCTGGATGTCCGCGTCTTCCGCTACGGCGTGTTCACCTGGTCCAACCTGCTGGTGATCGCCACGACCGTGGCGCTCTTTTCCGGCGTGTTCTACATCCCGCTCTTCCTGCAGAATATCGCAGGCATGGGCGCACTCGAGACCGGGCTCATCCTGATGCCGTCCGCGCTGATGAGCGGTGTCATGATGCCGATTTCGGGCAGGCTGTTCGATCGCGTGGGGCCAAGGCCGCTGGCCTTCGTCGGCCTGGTGATCGTGGCGTTTGCGACCTTCCTGATGCACAACCTCAACGTCTACACCCCGACGTCGACGATTGTCTGGTGGCTCGTGGTGCGAGGCCTCGGCATGGGGTTCATGATGATGCCCGTGCAGGCCGCGGGCCTCAACGCCATCCCGACGCGCATGGTGGGCCAGGCGTCGGCTTTCTCCAACATCATCCAACGCGTTGCGGGGTCGTTCGGCATCGCCTACCTGACGTCCTACCTCGACGGGAGGATGGCCTCGCACACCAACGACCTCGCGGCAGCGGTCTCGCCGAGTCATCCGGCCGTCGTCCAGCTGCTCGGCGCCATCGGTCACCAGTTCGGCGCATGGTTTCCCGGGCTGCAGCCCACGGTGCTCGGCAACCTGTTCCTCTCGGGCATGGTCTCGCAGCAGTCCTTCGTGAGCGGCATCGACGACGTCTTCCTTCTGACGTCGCTGATCCTTGTGGTGGCGTTCATTCCGGTCATGTTCCTGCGCAAGTCGCACGTCGGCGGCGGTGGCATGATGCCGATGGGCGGGGAGTAGGCAAAGCACGGATCGCGGGGCGGCGCGAAGGCCGAGTGGCGCCCCCGGAAGCAGGTGTAGAGCGCCCTCTCGCAGAGAGGGCGCTCTACGCGTGTACGCCCGGCATGGGCACATGACTTGGCGGTGAAAGTCCGCTACGGAGGGTGGTTGCCCCAACCGTTAGCCAAAGGCCAGGGTGTCCGCCGTGAGGCGGGATCTGAAGGGAGCCGGAGGCAAAGCCCCGACCCGAGGGACACGAATCGCATCTGAGGCTGTCTGGATGGCTTCGGCAAAATGAAAGGGAACCAGTTTCGGACCGGTGGCCACGCAATTGGGAACCGGCCCGTGCGGCCGCGGCCAAGTAAAAGGGGACCACCGCCCCAACTCCTTCCTGTAAACTCGCAGTT
>JAJYSZ010000017.1 GCA_021793315.1 Bacillota bacterium
GAGCGAAATCAAAACGTCGCTCCTGAGGTAGGCGTCTGAGGACTGCGGAGATCCGGGATGGCTACACTCACGGCCGCGACGCCGATGAGGCACAGCAGGCCGCCGCTGACTAGCGCCAGGATACCTGACGAGGCGTGCGCGACGAGGCCTGCCCGCATGTTGCCAAGTCCTGGTCCGGCTGTTCCGACGATTTGTTCGGCCGCGCCCACGCGACCGCGCAGGCTGTCTGGGGTGTGCAGCTGGACGATCGTGCTGCGCGAGACCACCGACACGGTGTCCGCGGCACCGGCCACGGTGAGCAGCAGCAGGCCGACCCACGGGTTTGGCGCAAGGGCGAATAGCGCCAGCGCAAGGCCCCATGTCGCCGCGCCAGCCAGCATGAATGCGCCTGGCCGCGCGGCTCGGGTGAATGCGCCGGAAAGAATCGACGCCAGCACTCCGCCGACGGCGATCGCCGTAAGAAACAAGCCGAGCGTGCGAGGGTCGTTGTGGAAGCGCTGCGCGTTGATCAGTGGGAACAGGCTGATCGGAAAGGAGAGAACCGTAGCCACGAGGTCGGTGAGCAGTGCGCCGCGCACCAGCCGGTTGCGCACCAGGAAGCTGAGGCCTTCCAGTGTTCCGTGCAGCCCGGGCCGGGATGGTGCGCCGTCCGTGTGCATGGCGGGTAACCCGTAGGCGCCAAGGAAACTGAACCCGAATGTGACCGCGTCGACGAAGTAGCAGCCCTGGACGCCGAGCCAGCCGATGGTCAGTCCGCCAAGTACTGGCCCGACGAGCAGCGCAGCTTGAAAGGCGATCCGGTTCAGCGCCATGCCTGCGCCGACTTGGCTCGCGGGCAGCAGTCGCGGAACGAACGCGCGCGCCGCGGGACCTACGCCAGTGCTGAAAAGTTCTTGCACGGCGACGATAGCCAGGATGCCAGACACCGGAAGACGACCCCAGAGTGCCTGAACGGCCAGCAAGACGGAGCAGACCGCCTGCCCCATGGTGGCGAGCAGGTAGATACGGCGCCGATCGCCGTGGTCTACGACCGCGCCGGCGAAGAGTCCGAAGCCGATGATCGGCACTGCTTGGGCAATGCCGATCGCGCCGGTCCAGAGCGCGCTATGGGTCAGTTGCCACACCTGAAACATGACCGCAACGGCGGTCATCTGGCTGCCAAAGCTGGACAAAGCCCGGCCTAGCCACAGCCGGCGAAACTGGGAGGAGAATCGAAGCGGGCGAGCGTCTATGAGCGCTCTCGTCAACGCCACGCAGCGTCCTCCGCGAGTTTCTCAACAATCCGGTCATGCAAGCTTTTGCGGTCGAGCGCCGCTTGGATGTCCGTGACGACCCGACTCAGGGGATACGGAATCTCCGACTCGATGTCTCGCACGGCTGCCTCGGTCGCGCGCCACTCCGCGGCCAGAGCCTCGACGAGACGCTTGGCCTTGGCTGTCAACACTACCGTCCTGGTCCTCGCATCCGGTCCGGGCATCGTGCGCACCAGGCCGGCCGCGCGCATGCCGGCGACCTTCTGGCTCATGGCGGAATGGGTCCGCTGCACCGACGAGGCCAACTCGGTGATCGTCATCGGACCGCGGTGGTGATGGAGACGCAGGAGTTCCATGACGTAGCTCGGCTTCATGCCCTCGACGCCTGCCTCGTCGTACAGCGCGGCGATCTCGGTGTCCATGGCGTCTAGTAGGAGCCGCAACGGTCGCCACAGGCTCTGCTCGGTCGGGTCCTGGGGTTTGGGTTTCATGCACAAACTATATAAGCACTTATATAATGGCTGTCAAGATCGGGTGGGGAGCGGCAAAGCCGATCTGAGCGTGCTCCCTGACCGAGGCCGCTAGAGCTTTGCGATCGAATCCAACCGCCTTCCTCAGATGGTCGGCCGGCCGGTCGTCACCGCGTGGACTGGCTCTCTTTGCACGCAAAGGCGTCGCGCTAAGCGTTACCCACAAGGAAAGGCGGAAACGCGAAGACGGCAAGAATTTCGCTCTTGTGCGGTCGAGGGGCTTCTGAGATGGTGGCGAGGGGAGCCCAATAAAGTCACTAGATCTGCTTTGGTGGGGAGCTCAGCGTCGAGGCAGGGGGGAGTTCCATGAGTCTCTTTGGTCTTTACACCAAATTCTGCGCGCACCACGATCAATGCGATACCCTTGTGCAACTGCTCCTACGAGCGGTGGCAGGCATGGCGACCATCGAGGCGTGCCAGTGCTATGTGGTCAACATTACGGAGACGGACTCGAATACGGTTTGGGTTACTGAGATGTGGGTCGATGAACAAGCCATCAGGCATCCCTCACGATGGAGGCAACAAAGGCGCTCATCCAGCAGGCGCGCCCACTGATCACGAGCATCGAGCAAATCAAGTTGCGTCCCGTGGGAGGAAAGAGAGTCTCCTAGAGATTAGACGGCGCCTAATCGTGACCAAATACACGGTCCCCCAGGCGGGAACGAGGGCACACCGGCCAGCCTCGTCGCAGCCCGTTCCACCCTCACCAGCGAGCACCTCGCGGCCTACGTCGGTTCCTGAGGTCGAACGCGACAAGCGCACGCCGCCTGGCCATTCGGGAACGCGTACGGATCGGGAACGACGGCACTGCGGTGTGCGACGAGATCGAGTCTTGCAGCCCATGTCGGCCTTGCTGTGCTTCGGCGAAAGCGCACGGTCAGTGTGGGCGACATTGGGGTCAGGGTCTCCCGACCCAACGTAGGCGGGCGACCCGTTGAGTGCTACCTGCAGCCCGGGGTCATGCGAGAGATCCGTTGCACGAAAGTCGAGACGTGGAACCTCAACCGACTGTGGCGGTCGCCGCTCGTAGCTCTCGAAGCCTCTGGGATGCGACTTCGGCGAAGTTCTGCTGGTTGGTCGGATCCACCCAGCGGGCGTAGGTCGTCCTGAAGGCCAGGCTCCCCAGTTCGGCGGCGAGGATGGCGATCGGGTCTTTCACGCCTCGTTCGCGGAGCGCGTCCGCGATGGCTGGACGGTGCGCTTGAGGAGCTCGTGCTCCTGCAGGTCGCTGGTCTGCGCGATGACGGACTGCCGCTGAAACGCCCGCTCACGCCTTTCCGGCGTGAAGACAACCGAGGCGGCCGCCAACGCCGCGGCGATCGCATCGATCGGCGTACCGGTTGCTGGAGCGGCGGCGATGGCATCGAGTCGCAATGCCGCCAGGCCCAGATTCACGGCAGACCAGCATGCTCCAACTGATACAGAACCCGTGTATATGACCTAGGCACTCGCACCTACCATGACCGCGCAAGTTGTAACAGGCCATCGGCAAACGATCCGCGCCAGGACACAAAGTCATGCCCGCCATTGTACTCGGCATAGGCCACGTCCAGCCCCTTGGCGACCAAAACGTCGCGCATATGCCGGTTGGAACTGAGTTGCGTCGGCCCATTGGGCCTTGCTGGCCGGATGCCCTCCATCAGCCCTACTTCCAAAAAGAACTGCAAGGAACGGATGTCTGACTGGGCGAACTGGCGCATGAGCCACCCTGGCTCAGGGTCGTCTTCAGGCGCCCAGAAGAAAGACCCCGACTGCGACAGGACATTTCCAAACAGACCAGGGTGCCTCAGGGCAGAATAACAGGCTGCCAGGCCCCCATAACTGCTTCCGGCGACAATGGTCCGTGCTCCCCGGTCCGTGACGTGGAAATGCCGTTGAGCCCAGGGCAGCAACTCGGCGGTCAAAAACCGATCAAACAACTCGCTGCACGTCAGTTCTTTGGACCGCGCCCCTTCCGCATTGCCCACAAACACAGCGACCAAGGGCGGAATCCGAACGCTCTGAATGAGATTATCCAGGATTGTAGGGGTGGGGATCAGGTCCATGTACTCCTCGCCATCCAAGCAAACCAGCAGCGGGTAGGGGCCCTTGGACGCATCATAGCCGTAAGGTTTGTAGATCCAGATGTCACGGAGATTGTGCAACACTGTGCTGGCGAGGGTATGTTTCGCAGCGGTGCCAACCGTGGCCCGAGCCGCCGGAATGATCCACCGCTGAGCTGGCGCATCAGCCAAGGCGACGAACGACGTAAACGGATCCGTCTTCGGGTAAACGTTCGGATTCAACGGGTCCAGAATCCAGTGCGAAGGATCGAGTCCCATGACCTCCGCCCAGGTCTCGTCAGAGGCATTCTCGACCAGCCAGTAGGTGAAGCGGGCGTCCCGACGCACGCGGCAGGTCTTGAACCAGACGTCCGTACCTGGCAGGTGCGTCATGCGCGTTCCACCGTACGTCCAGCCGGTGGGGCCACCAAAGACAAAGACCGAGTTTGTGTTGCCCGAATCCCGCCACAGAAATGTCACCAAGCAGGATTCCGGATCATCCTGTATCCGCTCGATGAGTGGGGCTCCCACAGTTGCAACCTCCACCCAGAAGTCCTCAACGGAACCCCTGCGCTGCAAGAGAGCGGATGACAGGGCAGCCAATCTGGGGCTGTCGATTGCCACAAGGAGTCGCCTGCCTTTCCAAGGGGAGGTGGGTTGCACCCGTCAGCCGCCGGACCTGCGTGACTTCCAAGACGGTGAAGACTGTACTCTCGTGAGGGGCGACGGCGACATCCCCGGTGGATGGCCGAACGGCGTCCCCAGCGACAAATTCGCGACAGGGGCGCGCAGGTCCCAAGACGCGCTGTCTTGGCCCCAGGCTGGGCGTGCCCAAGGGACAAGGCAAGCGACTGGAGAAATTCGCATCAATCGGCCCAGCGGGAGCATGGGGAAGATGCACAACGAAGACGTGCGCCGCTTCGTGAAGAGTCGCTTTGGTGACCGGGCGCAACATCTGGTGGCCCTCGCTGCGGGCGAATGGTCCCAGGCCTACTCCCTCACGCTTGACGGCAACGACAGGGTGATCCGTTTCGGCGCCTATCGCGACGACTTCGAGAAGGATCGCGTGATGGGCACCTATTCGTCGGCTGCGCTGCCGATTCCCGCGGTCCTTGAGGTTGGAGAGAGCGAGAACGGATTCTACGCCGTTTCCGCGCTTGTTCCGGGAAAGCCGCTTGATGAGCTGGACGGGGCCGCGATGCGAGCCGTCCTGCCGAGACTTCTTGACGGGCTCCATGCGCTCCAGAAAGCCGAACTCCCGGGCCAGCATGGCTTCGGCTTGTGGCGCCCGGACGGGACCGCTCCCGGTCAGTCTTGGGCCGATGCCCTGGTTGCGGTGCTCGACCGCTCGTCGGGCCGGGTGGCAGGCTGGCGCGAGAGACTTGACGCATTTCCTCGGGATGCTGCGATCTTTGAGGCTGGCGCCCAAAAGCTGCGTCGGCTGGCCTCGGAATTGCCGGACTACAATGGCATCGTCCACGGCGATCTATTGAATCGCAACGTGCTTGTCGACGCGGGGAGACTCACTGGGGTGCTCGATTGGGGGAACTCGCTCTGCGGCGACCCTCTCTACGACATCGCGTGGTTGCTCTACTGGTGGGATTGGTATCCGGCTTGGTGTGAGATCGATCTCATGGAGAACCTCAAGCGGCATTGGGACGGCCATGGCGGCAAGCCTGCACGGACGGAAGAGCGCCTACGCTGCTACCTCATTCACATCGGCCTTGATCATGTTGCCTACAGCGCATTCAAGGCGCGACCCGAAAACCTGAGACGGAGCGCCGAGCAGCTGCTGAGCTACTTGTAGAGAGCGCGCCCCTTCGTGCAACCTTCTAAACCAGCATCGGTCCCGGCTTACTCCCGGTCATTCCTCCCGATCGAAGTAGGCGGCTTTTTGCAAGTGGAGCACAGCGTCCCAGGGCCAACCGCTTGCCGGAGGCGAGTCCGGATGGTAGCGGTGTTCCTCGACGGGTTGTCCGCATTAAGGGGCGGCGACGAACCCGGGGCTCGCACTGCGCGCGTGTGTCCGGCCGATCATCAGCGGGCGACGGTATCGGCGCTGCATGCGCCGAACCCTTCACCTGGGTTGTGGCCGTTCAAGCCCGCCGGGAGAGTCCGCGCATCATCAGCCGACCGTGCGTCCCCACGCTGGTGCAGATGTACGAGACAGCCGAAGGGATCCTGTAGCACGGTTCGTGCTCGTTGGGGCCAAACTCGGATCGACGCCGCTCCGCCGGAGTTCCCTGATCGCCTCTCGCAGGTCGTCGACAGCCAGGGCGATACGCACTTCGCCCCCCGGATCCCCCTCTCGCGCGGGCGGGAGGTATGGCTCCGAGTCGAGGCCGATCGTCAGGTTGCCGACTCGATACTCCGCCCACGTATCCACCGCGGTGTCTTCTGCTGGAAGTCCCTGCTTTACGCCCAAATTACGGAACGGGCGTTTGGCGTCAAGGAGGCGAGGAGCAGATTTCCTGGGCATCGCGGCTCGAGTGGAACACTTGCCGGCGCGGCCGAGAGGGGCCCAGCTGGGGAAAACGGGTTTCAGGCGCTGCGGAAGAGCTTTACGGGCACGAATTCCGTGTGGTTCAGGACTTCGCTCGCGGTCACCCGGCCTGCCGCCACCCGAAGCAGCAGGTCCATCAGCTCGTTGCCAGCCTGCTCGATCGACGTGTGCTGTCGCAGCACCGCGGAAAACTCAACATCGAAATGTTCGGACATGGTCTTGGCCGTCTCCGGGTTGGCCGTCAGCTTGATGACCGGCATCAGCGGGTTGCCGATGATGTTGCCCTGCCCCGTCGGAACGATGCACAGCACCGATCCGGCGGCGGAGAACAGGGTAAGCACCTCGGCGGCAGCGCTCGGGGTGTTCATGAACCACAGTCCCTTGCCCGGCGGAGACTCGGCGCTGTCGAGCACCCCTTTGATCGGTGCGCGCCCGATCTTGGCAATGTTTCCGAGCGCTTTCTCTTCAATCGTGCTGAGGCCGCCGAAGATGTTGCTCTGGCTGGGCTGTGAACCGAGGAGCTCCGCCTTCTGGCTGGCCATGAATCCGACGTACTCCTTATAGAGTTTCCAGAACTTCTCACGCTCGTCCGGGGATTCGATGCGATCGGCGATCAGCTGCTCTACTCCGGTCAATTCTGAGGTTTCGCCGAAGATGACCGTGGACCCCATGTCTATCGCATGCTCCACCACCGTGCCCACAATGGGATTGGCGGCGAGCCCGTTGGTGGTGTCCGACTCGCTGCACTTGGTGGAAATGATGATGTCGGCGAGCCGCGCCCTTTGAGTCTTGATTTCGCTCGCGGCGTACACGAACTCCTGAGCCTTGCGCGCCACCTTCTCAATCGTGGCCAGGTCGCCGACGTGACGGATGGTGAAGCGGGCCACAGGCTTGCGTGTAGCTTCGATGCCCGAGGCGATCCTGTCCATCCAGACGGGCTCCATACCGATGACGATCACGGACGCGACGTTGGCGTTGGAGCCAGCGCCGATCATGGTGCGGAAGAAGAGATCCAGATCCTTGCCGAACTGCAGGTCGCCGTAAGCGTGCTTCAACGCTAGGGTGCCATGGATCATGTGGGCGACGTTTTCCGCCACGCGGTTGGAGATGCCGTCCACGGGCAGAAGCAGAACGTGGTTGCGCACGCCGACGGTGCCGTCGGGTCGACGGTATCCCTTGAAGCTGTATCCGGACATCACGACCACCTCAAGCTCTTGACGTTGTGCGTGTGCATGTGCTCGCCCGTTTTGATGGCCTGGGTGGCCGCACCGATCGAATGGCCGTTGAGCACGATCTTGTCTCCAGCGGCGACGGCCTTGACAGCCATCTTGTGCCCGAGAGGTATGTCCTCGACCGCGTTGATTTCGATCTGGGTGTGGTCCGTAAGGATGAGGCCGAGGGCCTTTTCGCCTGTCTTGATGTCCATGATGGCGATCCCGGCGTGATCATCCTTGGAGTGCACGAGCAGATTGGGATCCAGGCCGGTCACTCCTGTCCACGGTACGGATAGCGGTATTGTGATCCTCCCGCCTGCGCTTATTCCGCGCCCGGGTCTCTAACCTCCAGGCCCGGCGCAAGGGTCGATGTAGCCTGGCAGATGCGAATCAAGAGTCCCGCGTTCCTTGCGGCGGCACGCACCGAGGCCCGAACGGGAATGATTGGGCTCCCTGCGCCGTGGACGTCTTGTGCCGCGTGCACGTGATCGCCCGGATGGCGTGGCAGTGATTGATCGCGTTCGGGCTCGCCGTCCGTTATCATGAGCCGTCGTGCAGATGGGACGCCACCCAGGCGTGCTTTGTGTCATCCAGAGTGATGCCAGCCCCCAAGCCGCCATGGCACTACCCTTGGCCCACCTGGGTCAGGCGGGGCCGCTCTGAGACTAGGAGGGTTGGGTGTCAGGCCAGGGAGGGCCCCACGGAGCCTCCGCGCTCCGGGTAGCCGGAAGATTCCAGTAACCGATCGTGCCACTTGTGCGTCTCAGTTCCAGATGGTTGGCGCGCTGGCCATCTTAGAGACAGGCCAGGCTGTCCCGGCAGGCGGATCAGGGGGCAAGGCATGGAACTCGACGATTGGATGAGCCGGTTCGGACCGTCGGTCTTGCATCTCGCCTACAGCCGCCTGAAGGACAGAGACGAGGCGGAGGACGTATTCCAGGACGTATTCGTTCGGGCGCACCTTGCACGGGAGTCCCTTCGAGACGAGGAGAAGGCGAAGGCGTGGCTGCTTGCGGTGACGTTGAACATCTGCCGGGACCGCGGGCGATTGTGGCTGCGCCGACGCGAGCATTTGGTGCAAGGTGAGGTCACGGATCTGGCGGACCGGTCGTCGGACACCGCGAACACGGTGGTGAAGCAGGCGGCCAACCGGGCGGTCTGGCGCGCGGTACTTTCCCTCCCCCCGGTTGGCCGCGATGCGGTGATCCTTCATTACTTCGAGGACCTGCCCATCAGCGACATCGCGACGCTTCTCGGATGCAGCCAGCAGGTGGTCAAAACCAGGCTCTATCGTGCGCGCCAACGCTTGCGGGACATGCTCGCGGAGGAGAGTGGCCACGTTGACGGATGACCAACTCGACAAGCTGCTGGCGAAAGCGAAGGCTGCCTACAGGGCCGGGGACCTCGACGGGCTGCGGGTGTCCGAACCTCTGCGGCAGCGCGTGTGGCACGCGGTTCACGCAGGCCATGCGCCGGCGGGCTGGGGGGAGACGACGAGGCCTCACCGCAGCTTGTGGTGGAACGGCTGGTGGGTTGCAGCCGGCGCGGTCGCGGTCGCCTTGATGGTGTTGGCGATGGTCGGGCATCAGATGGAGACGGTGCCACGGCAGCCCGCGACGCAGCGCCGTACGACGCCTGTGCAGGCCTCCACCTCCCAACTCCTCCGATGGAACGCCGAGCGTCGCCTCTATGAGATCCTCTGGCCGGCGGCGTCATCTGGCGCTCCCACTAAGGTCATCTTCCTCCTGCCGAACGGCTTCAGCGTCCCGCGGACGTTTTCGGGCTGGCCGCCGAAGAACTTCTCCCCGATCGCCGTACTGAACGACCCGTCGACCGATCTGGGTACCGGAACGGGCACCACGTGGTTCAACATGCAGACCGGGCTCTACTGGCTGCACCCCGCTTCACCGCACTCCCTGCCCACAGCGGCAGAGCTGTCGCGCCTAGGTTCCTCCAGTAGCCGCGTGCTCGCCGTACCGCAAGGCAGGTTGTTCGCGGTCGCGTGTCCGACGCCAAGCTACCCGCGCAGAACCGTCTTCCTGAGGTCCGATTCGTTTGCGGCGCCGACGGAGATCTCCGTATGGCCGCCGACAAACTTTCGGGTGGTAGGCGTCTATCCCATCTCGCTGCTGAACGCCCACGTGCAGTTGAACGAGTCCAGCTATCCGAACCCGCCGCATCTCCTCTTGATCGGGCCTGGTGTGCGCATCCCCGGCAGCCTATAAGACCTTAGGCAAGTCGGCTCCGGCCTCCCATGCCGCATGGTGACCTCCTGGCTCGAGCGCCGACCAGCGCGGCGATCTTGACCGGCGCCCGCTTGCCAACGATCAGTTCGGGGAACACGGCGATGGTCCGATGTGCGCCGGCTGTACGTATGTGGGGGTGGCACTGCAGGCACAGGGAGGCCGCGTGGCGGTCATTGAACCCAGGATGATGCAGGAGGAGCTGCCCTCGTTCTACGTGCGCCTGTGCGGACGCAGGGCGGCGCTAGCCGTGCAAGGAAGGCACTGGAAGCTGTCGAATGTAACGAGTAGGCGCTGGGAGGTGAGACAGCGGCATGGGTCGATGGTCGCAGAACGCTGCGATGATGCACACGAGACAGATGGTCGTGGCGTTCTTGGAGCAACCGTCCGGCATCCTGATGCTGCACCGGTCTCCCGAGGCATCCCTGTTTCCTGGCATGTGGGCGGGCGTGGGTGGCCATATAGAGCCCTACGAGATGAACGATCCTAGAGCTGCGATCGAACGTGAGATTCGGGAAGAAACGGGTTTTGCGGCTCATGACCTGGTGGGCCTGCATTGGCAAGCCATCGTCTTGCGACTCGCCGGCCAGGAAATACGTCAGCAGTATGTGTACTTCGGGGGCACCAGACGTGGCGATTTCGCCGACAGCCCCGAGGGGAGCCTCGCATGGGTTGCCCACAGCCACCTTCCAGGTCTTCCTATGTCCGAGGCAACGCGGGCCATCTTGGTGCGGCATCTTGCGGGCACCTGGGGGGATGGCGTTTCGGTCGGCGTGATGGCGGCCGCAGTCCGGCGTCCAACGGTGACGTGGACGAGGCTTGGCGACTGGGAACAAGGCTGGGAGCGCCCCCCGATCTGAGCGTTGCGGACCCTTGGGTTCGTGCTCCCGCAGGCTCCACCGCCCGCCGCTCCTGGCGAGCATGCGAGCGAAGGGCCGGCAAGACGACATCACGCAGTGTCTAAGACCGCTGTACATACGAACCGGTTTGCTGGCCACGTAAGCCAACATTTTCCCTAAAACCACATGAATGCGATGAGGTACAACAGGTCAATGCCCAAAAGGGATGATATCAAGAACAGAAGAGCACCATCCAAAAAAGATTTAAGGAATGCCCGATGAGATTGGCTCGGGCTGGAAATGTCTCGATGCGGTGTTCATCGAGTAGCTAGCCGACCATCCACTCAAAAAACTTGGATCGCGGCACACTGTGGAGGCCATTTCACACGGTTTACGCTGTTGCTCATGGTTGGGAGGGCCTTGCTTGGCTCCAGGGACCCGCAAGATGGACCGGCGCGGCGGAGCTTAGACGACCAGATGGACTAGGCCGAGTGGACGTGAGAAGACCGCAAACGCCCAGGTGGAAGCGCCCATAGGGACCTAATAAGTGTGTCCGAGGCGCAAACGGACGGCGTCCAAATGGACAATTTAGCGATCTCTAAAGGAGTTGCCGCACGTAAAGAGAAATGGCACTCAAGCCCAGCAGGTGCAACGCGCCCGCAGAGCTGCCTCGGGTTGCGCCGCGGCGACCCGCAAGGTCGGAGCCGTCTCGCGCTTATCGTCGTTGTTCCTAGTAGGCTGGACAACTATGGGCAAGGGAGGATGTAGCAGAGGGCATCGGAGTGCAACGACGCGACCCGCGACGCTGTGTGTTGCGCAGAACCCCAGGGTGAGCCAGGTGATCCGTGCAAGGAGGTTTTCCGATGAAGATGAACCGATGGGCCGCGTTGAGCGGTCTCATTGGGTCCGCTGCGATCCTGCTCGCGAGCGTCGGCACTGCCGCCGCTGCGACCCAGGCGCCGTTGCAGAAAGCGAACACAATAGTAACGGCATTGCCGCTCCAGGTAGGTATCACCGACTACGCGCCGATCGCGAACGCCTCCGCGTACACGATCTACAACAGCGCCGTCGAATACATGATGTGGGCGCCGGTCGTGATGGTGTCGGGCTCCGACACGATTGACTGGGCCGACTCGCTCGCGTCGAAGATCACGACGAACGCGAACGACACCCAGTACACCGTGACGCTGAAGAACTGGAACTGGTCCAACGGAAAGGCGATCACGGCGCAGGACGTCGCCTGGACCACGAATGTGCTGCTCGCCGCCTGCACGATGTCGAACCCCCCGTACACGTACGGTGGCTGTGGCTTCGGCGGCCTGCCGCCCAGCTCGGCGCACGCCGTCCTGACGGGCGCCAAGGCCGTGGGCCCGCGCACGGTCGTCTTCACGCTCAACAAGTCCGTCAACCCGGTGTACTTCGAGCTGAACGGCCTCGGCCAGATCCAGCCGATGCCCAAGGCGATCTGGAACAAGGGCAGCTACGCGGCTGACCTGAAGCTCATGTCGCAGATCTACAACAAGCCGACCGCGTCTGAGTACAACGTGGTGTCGGGCCCGTACAAGTTCAAGTCGGCGATCAACGACGAGTCCTACACCTTCGTGCCGAACCCGAAGTACGGCGGCCACAAGGCCACGTTGACTTGGGTCCAGCAGTACGAGGCCTCCGACTCGGCCGAGTTCGCCGCGCTCAGGAAGAACCAGATCAACGCCGGCTACCTGACTACCTCCATGTACGGCTCCGCGAACCAACTGAAGGGCCAGTACAAGCGCTCGCTGAGCCAGGGCTTCTGCTGGTACGGCATCGAGCTCAACTCGGCGAAGAACTCGCTCGACGTTGGCCCGGCGTTCCAGGACCAGAAGGTGCGCCAGGCGCTCGAGTACGGCGTCGACCAGAACGCCATCGGCAAGGTGCTCGACGGCACGCTGGACGGCCAGAACATGTGGATTCCGAACTACTCGGCCATCCCTGAGGGCTTCTCCTCCCTGACCAAGGCCGTGTTCGGCGTCACTTCGATCCCGAACGCCTACCCCTTCAACCCGAAGAAGGGCAAGCAGATCCTCCAGCAGGACGGCTGGGCGCTCGACGCCAACGGCGTGATGGAGAAGAACGGAATCGCACTCAAGTTCCCGGTGTTCTACGACTCAGGCTCGACGGAGACCGCCAACGCGGCCGTCATCCTCCAGCAGGACTGGGCCAAGATGGGCGTCAAGATCACCCCGCAGCCAGTCGCGTTCGACACCCTCGTCGCCATGTCCGACGCGCAGGGCGCGGCCAACAAGTGGACCGTCAACTGGACGGGCGGCTGGTGCTACGAGCCGAACTTCTACCCGACCGGTGGCGGTATGTGGGGCTACTACGACAGCCAGGACGACTACAACTACGCGCCGTTCAACCAGGCCGTCGCCAACGCCTACCTGCCGGGCACGCCGGCACAGGCGGTGCAGCACATGTACGCGTACGCCCAGGCCACCGCGAAGGACCTGCCGTTCCTCTGGCAGCCGGGCGGCTACGCGGTCAACGAGTACGCACCGTACATCCACGGCCTCAACAAGTACTACAACCCCGTGCAGGCCTTCACCCAGATGAACTGGGTGACCATCTCGCACTAACACCTGGGGACCCGCATCGATGATGCTGGCGGGCAGGGCCGAACACGGCTCTGCCCGCCAGTGCGTCCGTGCACGGCTCGCCCTGCGATGGCGCCCTGTCTGGACTGCCATGGTTTCGTATCGCTGTGGGGGATAGGCCACATGTCCACTCCCTCGCGAGCAGGGGCCGGCAACGCCGCAACCTGGGTTCACGGTCCCGTGGCCGGCAGGAAGGGTGGGCCGCATGACGAGGGCGCGCGGCGCAGCAGGTCCCAAGGGCGTTGGTTTCATCATGGTCGCCGTGTCGGCGGCAGCTTTCGGCACCTTGGCCATCCTGGCCAGTTTCGCCTACCGCGGTGGAGCCACTGTCCTTGGGGTCGTCGTACTGCGGTTCGGCATTACGGCGTTGCTCTTCTGGGGAGCCCTTGTGTTCCGGCGCCTGCCCGCGTGGCCCAAGGGCCTCTGGCAGCTCTGGCTACTGGGGGGCATGCTTTACGCGCTGCAGTCGGTCTTGTTTCTGGCGGCCGTGGAGTACACCTCGCCAGCGCTGGCGGCGCTGTTGTTCTATGTCTATCCCGTGCTGGTAGTTGTCTTGGCCGCGCTGAGCGGGCAGGGCGCTATCACCCGCACGGGCATGATGGGTCTTGCATCTTCGGTCCTCGGTCTCGTCCTGGTGCTGGGACTGAGTCGCAGCGGTTTCACGTGGGTTGGTGCCCTCCTGGGGTTGGGCACCGCCGTAGTCTATTCCGTGTATATCGTGTTCGGCCAGACGGTGATCGAACGCCATGACCCGATAGTCGCAACGGCTCACATAGCGCTCTCCGCGACGGTCACCCTGGGCGTTGTCGGCGTGATCACCGGCGCCTTAGACTACCATCGCTTCGGACCCACGGGGTTTGCCGCAAGCGTCCTGATCGGAATCATCCCAGGTGCACTCGCAATCTTCATGTTCCTGGCGGGGCTGCGCCGCATAGGTGCTGCACGTGCGGCCATGCTCAGCATGCTGGAGCCGGTCGTGACCGTCGTGCTGTCTGCCGCCGTGCTCGGGGAGGGGCTGACACCGCCGCAAGTGCTGGGTGGCACTGCCGTCGTCGCCGGGGCCCTCGCGTCGATGCTGCCGGGAGCCTCGCAGGGACCCCCGGCAGAGAGAGACCGGCAGGTCGGTGCTGTGTGATCTCACGCCCGGCGGGCGCGGTGGCGGGCGGTGACCAAGCCGCTGTACGCCAGACTCCTTACGCTGCGGCGGTGTCGCGCACGGTAAAGGCGAAGACCAGGCTGCCCGCTGCGGCCAAGCCGGCCAAGGAGAACAGAAGGAGGGCGGAGTCATGGCCCTGACCCAGCGCCGCAGCGATGGCCACCGACGAGCCCATGGTGCCCAGGTAGCGAAGCAGCGTGTACAGGCCGGAAGCGCTGCCGGCTGCCTCCGCAGGTGCGTTCTCCAGCGTGAGTTTCTGCAAAAGGACGTTGCTGAGAGCGAAACTCACACCGATCAGGGCGAGCGCAAGGAAGACGCTGCCTAGTGGCATGGAGAGCAGCCGCAAGAGCATGAGACAGCCAAGGAGGAGCAGGGCGCCGGCCCAGATCAGAGGACGGCGGCGCTGCCTGCCCTGCGCCAGACGGCCCGCGACGGGCGAGACGATCGCCAGCACCCCGGCGAAGCCCAGTAGCAGGAGGCCGCTTGCGAGCGGACTGAGGCCCCTTTCCGTCTCCAGTAGGCTGGGCAGCCCATACAGCACCACGTACATGACGAAGTTCGCGAGCACCGTGATCACCCCCGCCAGCGCGAAGGGCCTGCGTTTCAGCAGGCGCACGTCGAAGGCCGGCGCCTTGGCGCGTCCCTCGACGGTCCAAAGCCAAGGCACCATCGCGACGCCCGCAAGGAGCAGCCAAGGTGCGGTGGGATCCCCGGGCAGGGCGGACGCCGCGAGCAGAAGTCCCAGGGAGGCGGCAAGAAGGCCGATGCCGGGCAGGTCGATCGCTGTCACGGCGGGCGTCGACGTGCCGGCTCGCTCGGCGTGTCCCCGCAGCCCGCGATGAAGCAGGATGGCGATCATCGCGATGAGCGGCGCGTTCAGCCAGAAGATGCCGCGCCATCCGACGAGGGCCAGGATGGCTCCGGCCAGGGATGGGCCGACGGCCAACGCGACGCCGACGGCCATGCCGATCCAGCCCAGGATGCGTCCGAGATCGCGATCGCGGTGCACCCGCACCAGACCGATGGCACTCGGGTAGAGCATCGACGTGCCGATCGCCTGCGCGACCCGCCAGCCCACAAGCCACCCGAACGAGGGAGAGAAGGGCGCAAGCAGGGTCGGCACCGCGAGCAGGGCGAGGCCTAGGTAGGCGAAAGGGCGATAGCCGAACTGGTCGCCGAGCTTGCCGAAAACCGGCTGCGCGAGGGCGCTGCCGAAGTAGTAGGCCGAAATGAGCCAGACGAGGTCCTGTGCGCCGGCATGGAACTGCCCGAGCAGCACCGGCAGTGCGACCGAGATGGTGGAGGAATTGAGCGGATTCAGCACGGTCGCAAGCAGAACCGCGGCGATGAAGAGAGCCCCGGGCGCGTCCGCTTGGGAATGCTTTGCCACGATCAAGGTCTCATAGCCTTCCAGGTCCATGCATCGTCTTGGGATCTTCCGCAACTTCCACAGCCGCCTCGGGTTCTCCCGTCAACCCGAGCCCAAGGACGGGTTCCCTTGCCGGTGAAAGCGGCGCGGGCGCCTCTTGCAGCAGGGATTCCCAGGATGAGCGGAGCATCATGGGGTGTAACCACAAACCTTCGTCCAGTGAAAGTGCGCGCGGGGGCGGCCTGGGCCGCTGCTAGTGGAGGGACCTTCGATGCTCGCAGAAAGTGCACGAGAGACTGCCGCGTGGGCGTATGCGGCGGAGGGTGCTCGGTTCTGGCGGCGGCTTTGGCGGCAGCCGCTCTTTTGGGTTGGTGCAGCGTTTCTCGTATTCCTATTGCTCTTTGCCTTCGTGGGCCCTGAGGTCTGGCGGCGAGGCAACGGCATCGACGTCGCGACGATCTTCCTGCCCCCAGGACCTGGTCATCCGCTTGGGACGGACGGACTCGGCCGGGACTACCTGCATGCGCTGATGCTCGGCGGCAAGCTGCCGATCCTGAGCGGCTTCGCGACCGCTCTCGCCGCGACGGTCCTCGGCGTGGCGGGGGGGCTGGCGGCAGGCTTCGCCCGTCGGTGGGAGGCGATTATCCTGCGCGTCGCGGATGCCATCCTGAGTATCCCGCCACTGGTTCCGATCCTGATCATCGAGGGCTTCTTCGGCGTCAATATCGTGACGCTGATGGTCACCGTCACGCTCGTCAGCTGGCCGTCCACCGCGCGGCTCGTCTGGACGCGAACGCTCGTGCTGCGCGAGATGCCCTTTATCGAGGCCGCTCGGGCCACCGGTGCCCGGGAGAGCGAGATCGTGCGCCGGCATCTGCTGCCGAACGCCTTTGACACCATCGTCGCCTGTTTCGCCACGCAGTTCGGCAACGCCGTCCTCTTCATCGCGCTGGCCACCATGCTTGGTGCCGGCCTTGGCGCCGCGACGAACTGGGCGACCATGATCGCGACGAGCCGGCAGAATATGTACAACTTCTACTGGTGGCTGGTGCTACCGCCCGGCATCGCGTTTGCCCTGCTCATCCTATCCGTCTTTTTCCTCGCCGAGTCTGTGCGCCAGGCCTTCAACCCGCGTGCCCTCAGCGGAAGGGCCCGCCCTTGATTGCCTATATTCTCAGGCGCATGGCGCAGGCAGTGCTGACGCTGGGCGCCATCAGCCTCGTGCTCTTCCTGATTCTCAAGCTCTACGGCGGGGATCCCGCCTGGATCATGCTCGGTCGCTTCGCCACGCCGGCCAAGGTCCACGCCCTGGACCAGGCGCTTGGCGTGCTGCAGCCCTGGCCCGTCCAGTACCTGGACTGGCTGAGGCAACTGTTCGCCGGCGGGCTCTCAAGTACGTTCGCCGTCTTGCCGCCGACCATCCTGTACTTCGTCCTCGGCGGAGGGCTCGGGCTCATGCTGGCCGTGCTGGTGGCCCTTGTGCAGGCAAGCCATCCCGGCAGCTGGCTCGATCATCTCACGTCGGTCGGATCGCTCGTCTTCTACGCGTTCCCTTCGTTCTGGCTGGGCCTGGTGCTCTTCCTGATCTTCGCGGTGCAACTCGGCTGGCTGCCGCTCGTTGCACCGGGTATGCCGCCGGGCGGGCAGGGACCTCTCGGCTGGACCCTGGCCATGATCCTGCCTGTGCTCGCCCTCGCCCTCACCGGCGTGTCGACGTGGTCGATGCATCTTCGCGCGGCCATGGAGGACGCGCTTGCGTCCGACTACGTGCGCACCGCCAGAGCCAAGGGCGTCCCGGAGCGGCTGGTTCTGCGCCGCCACGTGATGCGTCAGGCCCTGCTGCCGCTCTTGACGATGATCGGCATGTCGTTCCCCGTGCTGCTCAGCAACCTCATCGTGCTGCAGCAGGTGTTCGGCCTGACCGGCATTGGCGGGCTTCTGGAAGGCGCGATCCTCTACCGCCTGTTCGGCCTCCTGCTCAACACCGTCTTCGTGATCGGCGTCATCACCATCCTCGCGAACCTCGTCGTCGACCTCCTCGCGGCCCTCTCCGATCCGCGCGTCCGCTTCGGCTAGCGCTCAGTAGCCGACCGCGACCACCGCGTCCACGATGACCATGTCGTCCGAGACGTCGCCCTGATCGGGCAGCAAAACGCCGCTGCTCGCCAGGAGGCCCCCCGCCACGACCCGCACCTCCACCTGTCCATACGGGAACGCCTTGCGCACAGCGCCGAGGTCCACCTGCTCCTGGTGGCTCGGCACGCCCAGCGTAACCTCCACCCGCATCTTGTCGATGTCTTGGTCGGGCAGCACGCTGCGGATGCCAGGCATGGAGTTGTGGCCGATCGCGTTGCGGCATGCCCGGACGCAGGCGGTCGAGATGTCCTGCCCGTGCAGGTCGATGCCCTGGCCGATCTCGACGAACATCACGCGTTCCAAACGAATCGCCTCCCAGTCGCCACCATCCTCCGCCAGTCCGCAGGCAGTTGCAACCGTGCAGGCGCACCCTACCAGCCCGGAGCCCCTGGCGCCCGCCTGCCCGGGTCGCGTTGGGCCGTTGCCGCTGCGCGCGGTGGCACCGAGCAGCCCAAGGGGCACGAGAAGATCTCGTGTGCACGCAGGAGAACGGGAGACGAACCTGTGGCATGCTCTGAGGGGAAGGCATGCCAGGGAGGAAAAGCCTGTGCGCGCGATGGTCATCGACCGCTTCGGCGGCCCCGAGGTGTTCTTGGAACGCGATGTACCCCGTCCGACCGTCGGGCCGGGGGAAGTGTTGGTTCGGGTTGTGGCCACATCGGTCAACCCCGTCGACGCCAAGATCCGGGCGGCGGGCTCATGGGCTGGCATCACGCCTCCCGCGGTGCTCGGCTACGACGTCTCGGGAACGGTGGAGGAAGTCGGCCCGGGCGTCAAGACGCTGAAAGTCGGGGAGGACGTCTACTTCACGCCCGAGATCCACGGCAACCACCATGGCAGCTTCGCGGAGTATGTGGCGGCACCGGCCGCGATCGTGGCGCCAAAACCCGAAGGCATCGACCATGTCACCGCGGCGGCCATCCCGTTGGCCGGTGGCACGGCCTGGGAGGGCATCGTGCGCAGGCTCGCTCCGCGCCCCGGCGCATGGGTGCTGATCCTTGGCGGCGCCGGCGGTGTCGGATCCTTTGCGGTGCAGTTTGCGAAGGCATGCGGCGCCCGGGTCATCGCGACGGCGAGCGGGGAGAACCGCACGACGCTCCAGGAGCTCGGCGCCGATGTGGCGGTCGACTACCGCGCAGAGGACGTTGCCGCCGTCGCGCGCGAGGCCACGGGAGGCCGGGGCGTCGACGCGCTCTTCGATTGCGTCGGTGCCCCGGCGTTCTACCCGGCGCTGCCTGCCGTAAAGCCTTTCGGGCGTCTCGCGACGATCCTCGGCGGCAGCGCCGACATCGCGCCGATCGTCTTCCAGAACCAGACGCTGCATGGCATCTTCCTCGTGCGCGAGGCGGGGCGCCTGCAGGAGATGGCCCCGCTCTTTTCGTCGGGCCAGGTGCGCCCGCTGATCGACGAGGTGCTGAAGCTGGAGGAGGTCGGCAAGGCGCACCGCCGCCTAGACACCGGCCACGGGCGCGGCAAGATCGTGCTGACGGTGCAAGGCTAGGCGCCTGGCCTCGCGGCGACAGGCATCCCGCCTGCATAGCGCGAAGACACCGCTACCCGGACTCTTCGCTTGGAGGCACCGATGATGCACACGATCAGGATCAAGCAGGTGGATGCGTTTGCGAGCCGGCCCTTCGAGGGCAACCCCGCGGGGGTCGTGACGGATGCCGCAGGGTTGACGGCGCAGCAGATGCAGGCGATCGCCAAGGAGATGAACTGCTCCGAGACGGCATTCGTTCTGCCGTCGGGTTCGGCGGACCTGCGCCTGCGCTACTTCACCCCTGCGCAGGAGGTCGATCTCTGCGGTCACGCCACGATCGCCGCCTTGCATGCGCTCCGGGAGGAGGGACTGGTGCAGGGTACGCTGCGGGCGGAGACGGCGGTCGGCATCCTGGAACTCGAGGCCGGCGAGGACATGCACTGGATGCGACAGGATACGCCGCGGTTCAGGCCCGCCGAGGAGAGTGCGGACGTGATCTGCGGCCTCCTCGGGCTTGACCCCGGAGACCTCGATCCCGCGATGCCGACCGGCATCGCCTACACGGGGCTCTGGGACCTTCTCGTGCCCGTCCGCAGTCTTGAGGCCTTGCGCCGCTCGCAGCCGGATATGCGGGAACTGGCCCGGCACAACAGGAGCCAGGGCATCGTGTCGACGCACCTATTCTGCCGTGAGACCGAACTCCCAGGCAGTACGCTGCACACGCGCGACTTCTCGCCCGCGGCGGGCGTGCCGGAGGATCCCCACACCGGCACCGCCAGCGGTGCCCTCGGTTCCTTCCTGGTGCGCGCGGGGGTGCTCGAGCCGGGAAGCCACCTCTTCGAGCAGGGCTGGACCGTGGGCCGGCCCGGTCTGATACACGTGGAGGTGGCCACCGCGGCTGCGGGGGTGCGCGTGGGCGGTGCCGCCGTCACTGTGATCAGCGGCAGCATCGCGCTGGGCTGAGACCCTTGCCCGAAACAATAGGCGCCCAGCAGCCGCCTTGCGGGGCTCTGGGCGCCTTATTTGCGTCCTCAGCGCGTACGCGGGAAGCCGAGGTCGACCGTGCTGGTGGCGGGATCCGGCCAGCGGCTCGTCACGACCTTGCCGCGGGTGTAGAAGTGGATGCCCTCCGGCCCGTACATGTGCGTGTCGCCGAAGAGCGACTGCTTCCAGCCGCCGAACGAGTAGTAGCCGACCGGCACGGGAATCGGCACGTTGATGCCGACCATACCCGCCTCCACGTCGAACTGGAACTGCCGCGCCGCGCCGCCGTCGCGCGTGAAAATTGCTGCGCCATTGCCCCAGGGGTTCTCGTTGACGAGCTGGATGGCCTCTTCATAGGTCTCCGTACGCACGACCGAGAGCACCGGCCCGAAGATCTCGTCCCGGTAACAGTCCATCGCGGGGGTCACGTGGTCGATCAGCGAGACGCCGAGAAAGAAGCCCGCACGGCTGACGATAGGGTCCTCGCGGCCGTCCACTACCACCGTCGCGCCCTGTGCCCGGCCTGAGTCGAGGTACGAGGCGACGCGATCGCGATGCTCGCGCGTCACGAGTGGCCCCATCTCGGACCTGGCGTCCCTGCCGTCCCCGATCTGCACCTTGGCCATGCGCTCCTTGATCGCGGCGACCAGACGGTCGCCGATCGCGCCGACGGCCACCACCACAGAGATGGCCATGCAGCGCTCGCCAGCCGAGCCGAAGCCCGCGGAGACCGCCGCGTCGGCCGCCATGTCGAGGTCCGCGTCGGGCAGCACGATCATGTGGTTCTTGGCGCCGGCCAGGGCCTGTACCCGTTTGCCGGACCTGGTTGCCGCCTCGTGGATCGACCGCGCCACCGGTGTCGAGCCGACAAAAGAGACCGCCTTGACGTCAGGGTCCGCCAAGATGGCGTCGACGGCCACCCGGTCGCCGTGCACCACGTTGAAAACGCCGTCGGGGACGCCCGCCTCGGTCAGCAGTTCCGCGATCCTCAGCGACGCCGAGGGATCCTTCTCGGACGGCTTGAGGATGAACGTGTTGCCGCAGGCGATGGCGTTCGCGAACATCCACATCGGCACCATCACAGGGAAGTTGAACGGAGAGATGCCCGCCACGACCCCGAGCGGCTGGCGGATCGCATAGACGTCGATGCCCGTGGAGGCCTGCTCGCTGTAGGCGCCCTTGAGGAGATGGGGGATGCCGCAGGCGAACTCCACGTTCTCAAGTCCGCGAGCCACTTCTCCCATGGCGTCTGAGAGAACCTTGCCGTGCTGGGCCGTGACGAGCGCCGCCAGTTCGCCGCGGTGCCGGTCAAGCGTCTCGCGCACGCGAAAGAGGATGTCGGCACGCCGCGAGAGGGACGTCGCGCGCCAGGCCGGGAAGGCCTCCTGAGCGGCCGCCACGGCGGAGCGCACCTCCTCGAGGGCCGCGAAGTCGACCCGATGGGTCTCCTGGCCGGAGGCCGGGTCGTAGACGGGGCCGCTGCGCCCGGAACTGCCCGCCGCGATCTGGCCGTCGATGTAGTGTGAGATCCGCTCCATCCCAACGCCTCCCTTGGCTTCAGGTTCAGGCAACGACAGGGTGCTGCAGCGCCGCAAGCACCGCCTCGAGCGCAGCGTCGAGGTCGCCCTCCGCGATGACGAGGGGAGGCTGGAGCCGCAGCACGTTGCCGTCGACGCCGCCGACTCCGATCAGGACGCCGTGCTCACGGCAGTAGGCGCGCACGGCCTTCGCAAGAGCGGGGTCAGGCTGCTTCGACGTACGGTCCTTGACGAGTTCGATGCCGATCATGAGCCCGAGGCCGCGTACCTCGCCGACACAGGCCATGTCGCGAGCTCCCGCCCGCAGGTGGTCGAGTGCCTTGGCACCGAGGCCTGCGGCACGACCGGGGAGATCCTCGAGCAGCATGACGTCGAGATTCGCAAGCGCTGCCGCGCAGGAGACCGGGTTGCCGCCGAAAGTGGACAGGTGCTCGCCTGGGCGGAAACTCTGGGCCACCTCCGGCCTGGCGATGGTCGCGGAGAGCGGGAAGCCGTCCGCGATGCCCTTGGCGGACACGAGGATGTCCGGCTCGACGCCGAAATGCTCGCTGGCGAACAGGCGGCCGGTGCGTCCGAAGCCGCACTGGACCTCGTCCGCGATCAGCAGGATGCCGTAGCGGTCCAGGATCTCCTTGACGGCCGGCAGGTAGCTCTTCGGCGGCACGATGATGCCGCCCTCGCCCATGACCGGCTCGGCGATGAAGGCGGCAACATCGCCGCTGGTGTGGAAGCGGATCACGTCTTCGACGGCGGCGGCCGTCTGCAGGCCGATCTCTTCCGCATCGCCCGTGAACCGCGAGCGATAGGGGTAGGGGGTGGGGGCGAAGGCGACGCCGGGCAGGTAGGGACCGCCACGGGTTTTGCGCGACTGATTGCCGGTCAGGCTCAAGGTGCCGACCGAACGGCCATGGAAGCTGCGTTCGAGGGCAATGAACTCGTGCCGGCCGGTAAAGGCCTTGGCCATGCGCATGGCCGCCTCGATGCCCTCCGCTCCCGAATTGGCGAAGAAGGTCTGCTGCAGGCGTCCGGGCGTGACGGCGGCGAGGCGTTCGGCGAGGTCCGCGACCGGTTCGAGGTAGTAGGTGTAGGAACTGGCGTGGATCAGCCGGTCAATCTGTGCCTTGGCCGCGTCGCGCACCCTGGGATGGACGTGGCCTGCGTTGACGACCGAGATGCCGGCGAAGCAGTCGATGTAGCTGCGGCCGTCGTCCGCCACGACGCGGGCACCCTCGGCCCGCGTGATCACGATCGGCTCGAGTCCGCCCGTGAAGCTCGTGTTGACGAAGCGCTCGTACTTCTCCTTGGTGTTCGTAGCGGTCCCTCCTCTGGCTTGAGACTACGTTGCCCTTGCCAGCCACATTAGGGACACAGCGTCAGAAGTCTGGATCCAACTCTGTGACGCTATGTCCAGAGTCTTTGACGCTTTCGAGCGTGCGGGCCAGGAGCGCCAGGCTCAGCCCGAGGCGGCGCTCTGGCCGCAGAAAGTCTTCACCGAGCAGCGATGCGATGCGCTCGATTCTGTAGTAGAGCGTCTGACGCCGGATGCCGAGCCGCTGGGCCGCCTCGTCCTTGTGCGCAGCCTTCAGAAGCACGTCGAGCGTCTGGACAAGGGTCGTGCGGTGCCGGCGATCGTAGGCGAGAAGCGGGCCGAGCTCCTGCTCGATCGGTGCCGCCGTGTCGAAGCCCGCACTGAGGTTGGCCAGGATGCGAAGGGCGCCGAGTTCGTCGTAGAAGGAACTCGTCGTGCCGTCGGACCAGATGGCGGCGGCCAGCGCGAGGTCCGCCTCGGGCAGAGCCTGCGCGAGACCGTCGAGAGGCAGGGAGCCCGATACCCCCGCTGCCGCCCCGCCTGAACGGCTGGCGAGCGCGCGCAGATCGACAACCAGGCGTCGCAGCTCGCTGCGCGGCCCGGGATCGAAGAGGAGGAGTGCGGCATCCCCGGCCCGCCGTCCGACCAAAGCCGCGAGCGACTGCCGGCGGACTGCTGCGCGCAGGTCCGCGACAAGTGCGGCGGGATCGCCGCCCGGATGGCGCAGCAGCACGAGCACGCCTCTCCTCGGCAGCCTGCCGGCCGGCGCGAAACGCTGGAGGCTTTGCGGGGCAAGTCTCGGACCTTCCCCGCCGAGCAGCATGGCCAAGAGAACGTCGTCACCCGGAGAGGCCCGGGAGTCTCTGGCCGCCTTGGGCGCCGCCTGGGCAAGCGCAGCGGCCGCAAGGTCGAGGGCCATGCCGGTGGCGACCTCGCCGCCGCTCCGACAGACTGCGACGAGCAGGCCGGAGCCCCCTTCCTGTGCAGGGACGAGTCGCGAGACGAGGCCGCTGCCGTCGGGGAGCAGGGCGTTGCCCTGCGCCGCAGGCCCGAGGCGCAAAGCCCGCAGAAGGTCCCTCGCCTTCGCTTCGAGCGCCATCAGGTGCGCCGCGGGACCGCTGCAGATCGGCTCGCCCTCGGGGGGCAGCCATAAGGCCGCGGCGTCGAGCCAGAGCGAAAGACGGTGCACGATCTCTGCGTTGCCATCGGAATTGGGTGGGAGCCGACGCAGATCTTCGGCCAACTGCTGGAGCGAGAGCAGGATCTGCTTTTCCCCTTGCAGGATGACGGCGTGTACGTCGCGCGTGATGTCGACGAAGCGCACCGGGCGCACGAACGCGATCAGCGGCAGCTCCAGGCGGTCCGCGAGCTGCAGCATGTCGTCCGGGATGCGCCGCAGATACCGTCCGAGCTCAATGCAGACTCCTGCCACCTCGCACTCGGCCAGGCGCTCGAGGTAGCGGCGGCGCTCCTGGGGTCTGTGCAGGCCGACGCCCGTGGAGAGCAGGAGCTCCTGGCCACGCAGGTAGCGCGCGATGTCTGGAATCTCGCCGACGTGCACCCAGCGTACAGGCACGTCGAGCCCCTGGCGTCCGGCGAGGATCTCGGCCTCCTGGAAGGCGGGCCGGCGCAACAATTCGCGCAAGGTGGGCAGTTCATGCGGTCGGCTCGCGGACAACCTTGTCACCTGCCTCGAGCTCAGGAGTTCTCCAGGGCTTGCGTCAGCGCGGTTCTGCCAGGGCGGCCAGGAAGGTCCCATAGAGCGGATGCGCCGTTTCCAGGGCGTGGAGCGCGGTGCGCACGCCTTCTTCGATGCGCGTCGCCTCCGCCTGCGCACACCAGCCGGCGATGGGTCCGAGACGTGCGAACGCGAGGGTGAGGGTGGCAACGTCGCAGCTGCAGTAGGCGGCAATGTCCTGCGAGCGCCCCTCGGCCCAGAGTTCGCGGACGTCGGCGCCGCCGACGCCCAGTTTGCCAGGGATGCCGAGCATGGCGGCAAGTTCGTGCTGGCTCAGGGGCGTCGAGCTGCCGTAGTCCGAGAGCGCATCCATGATGTCGAGGTGGCTGTCATGGAATCTCTGCCGGTAATCCGCACGCCAAAGTGCGGCTGGCGAGACGCCGTGGGCGAGAGCCCGCTGCGTCAGTACGGGGACGTCGAAGCGGCGCCCGTTGTACGTTACGAGGCGCACGCCTGGCGCGCGGTGCGCGAAGCCGGCCCAGAAGTCGTGCAGCAGGGCGCGCTCGTCGTCCCCAGCGCTCAGGGGACGCAGGACGTCGACGCCTCCGTCGGCGGCCAGGCTGCAGACTGCGATCTCCACGACCCGGTGGTAGAGGGGCTTCGGGAAGCCGTACGGCTCGTCCGCCCCGCGGGGCGGCGCCACGAGAGGCAGGGCCTCCGCATCACTGAGGCCCGGCCGCCCGAGCACCTTGCGGGCCATGGCGGCATCGACCACGGTTTCGACATCGAAGACAAGAACAGGCCTCAAGGCTTGGCTCCTTCCGCAAGTCTGTTCGGTCCGCTTCCGCACGGCGGCCGGGTTTCCTGCTGAACGCGGGCAGGAAGGAGGGGCGCTGCCGCGCCAGGCTGGCTCGTACCCGCGTACAATGACGTTCCTTACCGGAGTCCAGGTATAGTAGGGGGCAGGTGCCAGCCTCGCAAGGAGGGATCCATCTGGCCAGGAGCGAGTTCCTGTGCCTCAAGGACGTCCACAAGACCTACGGTGCCGTACGCGCGGTGGACGGCGTCGACCTGGGCATCGAACCTGGACGCATCTTCGGCCTGCTCGGCCCGAATGGCGCCGGCAAGACGACGACCCTCGAGATGATCGAGGGGCTCCGGCGCCCGGACAGCGGCACGATCACCTATGGCGAGCACGACCTCGTGCGCCAGCCCAGAGTGGCGCGGGAGCGTTTCGGCGTCCAGCTGCAGACCTCCGCCTTCTTCGAACTGCTGCGGGTGGACGAGACGATCGACCTGTTCGCGAGCTTCTACCGGCACACGCTTCCCACCGAGACTTTGATCGAGCGGTTCGAACTCGGGGAGAAGCGCAAGGCCTACGTCCAGCATCTCTCGGGCGGGCAGCGGCAGCGCCTGGCGGTGGCGGTGGCGCTCGTGAACGACCCGGAAGTGGTCTTTCTGGACGAGCCGACGGCTGGCCTCGATCCGCAGGCGCGGCGAAATGTCTGGGACTCGGTGCGGCAGCTGCGCGAGGAGGGCAGGTCCGTTGTCCTGACGACGCACTACATGGACGAGGCGGAGGCACTGTGCGATCAGCTCGCCGTCATGGACCACGGACGCGTGCTGGACGAGGGACAGCCCAAGGAACTCATTGCGCGCCGCATGCCGGGGGCTTTCATCGAACTGTCCTCCGAGGTGCCGATCGCGGACGATGTCAGCCTGCCGGGACTGGAGCGGCTGACCCGGGAGGGGCCCAAGACAGTGCTCATGACGCAGCATCTGGACGAGACGCTGGCGGCCTTGGCCGAATGGGCCCGGGCGCGGGACGTGCCTCTTACGGGGCTCGCGACGCGCAGCGCCACGCTTGAGGATGTCTTCCTCCACCTGACGGGAAGGAGCCTGCGCGACTGATGAGACAGCTCTTGACGGTGACGGAAGCCTTGCTGCGCACGCTCGTGCGCAACCGCCAGGCCCTGTTCTGGACCTTCTTCTTCCCGGTCATGCTGATGGTCGTGTTCGGCTTTCTCGGCAACTCGAGCTTCAAGCTGAACCTGCTCGTCGCGGGCCCCGCCAATGGGCCGGAGGCGAAGATTGTGCAGGCCTACGAGAAGATTCCCTACTTCAAGGTCAAGCGCACCAGTCGCCAGAGGGCGCTCCATCTGGTGCGCCTCGGCCAGGCCGACGCCGTGCTGCTGCTGCCTCCGGCCACGACGCCGCCGCCCTGGCACGCCACGCTCGTCTACAACAGCGCCAACATGCAGACGGCGCAACAGGCGGTGTCTGCCGTGACGTCGGCCGCGGCCCAGATCAACCTGGCCATGACTGGCCAGCACCCCTTTCTGGTCGTGAAGCCTCAGGCAGCCTCAGGCAGCCGCTCGGCAACCTACCTCGACTTCCTGCTGCCCGGCGTCCTGGCCCTGATGGCGATGCAGAACAGCCTTTTCGGCGTGGCGGGCAGCCTGACGCGCTGGAAGGAGAAGGGCGTCCTGAGGCGCTTCCTCGCCACGCCCCTGAGGCCGGTGCAGTTTCTCGGCGGCGTCGTGCTGTACCAGCTCGTGTTCGGCATCCTCAGCGCCGCCCTGATCGTCGCGATCGCCGTCGTCTTCCTCCACGCGACGGTGGTGCTGCCTCTCCTGCCGCTCCTCGCAACCGTGATCCTCGGCATGGCCACCTTCCTTGCCATCGGGTTCGTCATCGCAGGCTTCGCCAAGACCGAGGAGGCCAGCATGCCGATCATCAATGTCGTCAGCTTCCCTATGATGTTCCTGAGCGGCGTCTTCTTCCCGGTCACGACCCTGCCGCCGTTCCTTCGTTCCATCGTCCACTTCCTGCCGCTGACCTACCTGGTCGATGGCGTGCGTGGACTGATGTCGGGGCAGTACGCCGCCTGGGCGCCGGCCGTACAGACCGACATCTTCGCCCTGCTCGTCTGGTTCGTGCTGCTGGCCATCGTCTCGACGCGCAGCTGGCGCTGGGAGTAGCGGGGCGGCGGAGCCCGCGGCGCGGGACTGGCGTCGGGCGCCGGCCGCCCGGATATCATGGCGAGCAGACGTCGCGCGAGGAGGGGGTGGCTGGATGGACATCAGGCTCAGGCCGGCGCAGGAGAGGGACCTGCCGCTCTACTACCGCTGGCAGGAGGACGAACCGCACTGGGAGCGCTACAGCTGCCGGCCCGTGCAGATCGTGCGCCCGTACCCCGTGTTCCGGGCCCGCTACATCGAGGCCCTGACGGGCGGGGGCGAGGTGGTGTTCAGCGTGCTTGCGGACGGCGACGTCGTGGGCAGGATGGTCGGCTTCGATGAGAACCCGCGCAACCGAAGCATGGAGATCGGCTACTATCTGGCGGCAGGCGCCCGCGGGAGGGGAATCGGCCGGGCAGCCCTCGCCATCTTCGCGGGCATCCTGTTCACCTGGCCCGGCAAGGAGATGCACAAGCTCTACGCCACCACGTCGTCGGCGAACGTCGCCTCGATCGCCATCCTGGAGCATGCGCACTTTCACCTCGACGGCCGCCTGCGCGAGCACTACCTGATCGACGGGGCGTGGAGCGACCAGCTCTTCTATTCCCTCCTGCGGCGTGAATGGCGGCCCTGACGCGTCCGCCATTGGCACTCTGTCAAGGCACGTGATAGGATCCTATCGGTCTGACCTGCCGAAGCGCCCTGCTCGGCAGGCTTTCTTTGCCACTCCACGCGCGAAAGTGTGGCGTGCCTCACAGGATTTTCAGCCGAGTTGGGTAAGCTGCGAGCAGGCGAACTGGGGGAGGGTGCCTCTTTTGTGCGGAATCGCCGGGATCGTCGAACACGACCCGCGCCAAAAAGCCCGGGATGAACTCCAGCGAATGCTGGATGCCCTGAAGCACCGCGGCCCCGACGACGAGGGTACGTTTTTCGCGCCTGGCGTTGCGATCGGCATGCGCCGTCTCGCGATCGTGGATCCCATAGGCGGGGCGCAGCCCTTCTATAGCGAGGACCGTCGCGTCGTGGCGGTCGTCAACGGCGAGATCTACAACCACAGGGAACTGCGTCGGGATCTTGAGCGCCGCGGTCACCGCTTCGCCGGCGCATCGGATGCCGAGGTGGTGGTGCACCTTTACCAAGAGCGCGGGGCGGCGTTTGCCGACGAGCTTTCCGGGATGTACGCCGTGGCGATCTATGACACAGGCAAGCGAAGTCTCGTGCTGGCGCGGGACCCGCTCGGCATCAAGCCCCTGCTCTGGCGCAGGGTTGGCCGAGGGGTCGCCTTCGCGTCCGAACTGCGCGCGCTGTTGGCTTGGGGCGATGTGCCGCAGCTCAACCTGCGGGCGCTGGACCGCTACCTGCTCTACCGCACGGCGGTGGGCGAAGAGACGATCCTCGAAGGCATCCGGCGCGTGCCGCCGGGGTGCACGCTCCTGCGCCACGCCGACGGGCACGTGGAGGTTCTGAAGCACCAGCACCCGGCCACGATCCTCGGAGACCTCAGCGCCGAAGAGGCCGTCGAGGAACTCGACCGGCGGCTGGGACGGGCGGTCGAGCGCCACCTGCAAGGCGATCAGCCGATCGGGGTTCTGCTCTCGGGCGGGGTGGACTCGGGTCTTGTGCTGCACTATGCCGCAAGGGCCATGGGCGGTTCACTCAAGGCGTATACGGCCGGGTTTGCCGGATTCGGCGACGAGGGCGAGGAATTCGCCGTCACGGAAGCCACAGCCGCGGCCTACGGCGTGCCGTTGACGCGGCTCGAGCTGGATCCCGCGGACGCCGAGCGGCACCTTCTGGCGCTCAACTTCGACATCGACGAGCCGAACGGCGACCCAACCGCCTTGCCACTGCGGGCAGTCGCGGAACGGGCTGCCCAGGATGTGCCCGTCGTGTTGAGCGGTGAGGGGGCGGATGAGCTGTTCGCCGGCTACCCCGGCTATGACGAGCCTCTCGTCGTGGACCGCTTCTCGCGTCTGGTGCCGCGGCTGCTGCGCCAGGCGCTGGCAGGTTCGCCTCTTCCGGGCCGGGGACTCGCGGCGCGCAGCCTGATGTCGCTGCGCGACCGCTACCTCGGCATCGGCATGAGCTGGCAGGACGCCGAGCGTCAAGCCCTCTATCTGCCCGAGGTCCGCCAGGCCCTGCAGGGGCACCGGCCGGGCCGCCTCGCGGCCGACGCCTTCGCTGCGGCGCAGGCGCAGGGCCACGACTGGCTCGGCGCCATGCTGCAGGTGGATCGGGAGGTCTGGCTGGCGGACGAGGCGCTGCTCAAACTCGACAGGCTGACGATGTCCTTCGGGCTCGAGGCGCGGGTGCCGTACCTCGACTCCGAGGTGGTCGACCTGGCCGACGCGCTGCCCTGGACCTACAAACTGCACGACGGGCAGGGCAAGTGGGCGCTGCGGCAGGTGGCGAAGCGGCATCTGCCTGCGGAGGCGGCCCTGCGACGCAAGCGCGGCTTCCCGACTCCGATCTCCCGGCTTCTCTTTGGGCCCCTGCGCGACCTCGCCTTCGACGCGCTCACCGACGACACCGCGAAGTCGCGCGGGCTCCTCGATCCAGCCGCGGTGCAGGCCGCGCTGGGTCGCCTGAACGGCAGGCCGAGCCAGGATGGGCGCATGGTGTACGTGCTGCTGGCCCTGGAGCTGTGGCTGAGGCAGGTCTACGACAGCGCCGCGGGTACGGACGCTCCCCGCGCCGGCTACGGCAGCTGAGACGGCGGCGCGGCGATGTCCGATCCGGCGAGGGAAGCGCCGATCGAGCCACAGGCTGCGCCCAGGGCCGATCCCGCCAGGCAGGCTCCGACGAGGGCGAACAGCACCGTGAAGGGCGGCCAGGGCATGTGGAGACTGCCTGCGCTCAGGTGCTGCGGGTTGGCCTGCAGAAATCTCATGTAGACTTGGCTGAGCATCAATACGGCACTGCGCGGGAAGGCGGCGAGCAGCGCGGTCGTCCAGCCCGCGACGAGCCCGCCGAGCATGGCGGTGTGTGCGCCGTGTCCCGCGCGGCGCAGGCGGAAGCCCGCATACCCGTAGAGTACCGCCTCTATGATGAAGACGGCCATCGCTAGCACGGTGCCTGCACGCGACATGCCACGGCTGCCGCCGATGGCGAGGAAGAGAAGCCAGGCAATCGCGGCCGCGGGCAGCCCCGATGCGATGCCGGCACGCAGTGCGGGCCGCTCGATGCCGAGGCGCTTCATGGGATCCTTCCCTTCTTCATGTCAGGCCCTGGCGTGGCCCTAAGGTGTTCGCGCCGGACCTTGGGCTACAATGGGCCGGGAGGCTACGCCTGTGCGACGGAGCTATCGCGATCTGCCCGCGACCTATGCTCTCCTTGTCATCCTGGCGGTCATGTACGTGCTGGAAGGCGGCCTTGGCGGCTCGCCGCAGCTGATGCGCATGGTGAACCTCGGCGCCCAGGTCAACGTCCTGGTGCTGGAGGGGCAGTGGTGGCGCATCCTCACGGCCATCTTTCTCCACCTGAACTGGCTGCACATCCTGCTGAACGGCTGGAGCCTGTTCGTCATGGGCGAGCTGGTGGAGCCGGCGTTCGGACCGAAGCGCTTTCTTGCCCTGTTCCTGCTCGGCGGCTTGCTGGGCGGCTTGCTGTCTCTCGTAGCCTACCCGCCGGACTCCGTGCTCGTAGGCGCCTCAGGCGCCATCTTCGGCCTCTTGGGCGCAACCGTGGTCATCGCGCTCGAGGCGCAGGGACCAGTCCGCAGCTACCTGCTGCGCTGGCTCGGCAGCATCCTCGTGCTGAACCTGGCCTTTGACTTCATGTATCCCGGCATCGGCGTCTGGGATCACGTCGGCGGTCTCGTCGGCGGATTCCTGGCGGCCTACATGCTGGGCGGCGTGCGCCGCCTGCGCAGTTGGCGTTCCGGCGCCGCCGGCGTCGCCTACGTGGTGCTCTGCGCCGGCCTGATCGGTCTGGCGCGCATCTACGGCTAGACGCGCTACTAAGATATACCGCCCCGTGCAGGCCGGACAACCGCCGGAGTGCCGGTGGCAGTGTGCTATAATGCTGGCAACTTCGGCGAAGGGGCCAAAACGGTGCTCTCGAAGCTGCGTCCGCACCTGTACCTGCCTTCCGTCCAGAGCGTGGACCCACGGCTGCTGCGGCGGCGCGGCATCCGCGGCGTCGTGCTCGATCTCGACAATACGCTCGCAGGCTGGAACGTTCCCAGACCGACACGGGAAGTGAAGGCCTGGGTGCAGCGTCTGCGCGGTATCGGCATCGGTGCCGTGATTCTCAGCAACAATGGCCGGGGCAGGGTCGAGGACTTCGCTGGCTGGCTCGGCGTGCCGTACATTCCGCATGCCCGCAAGCCATGGGCGCGCGGCTTCCGCAAGGCGATGACGGTGCTGGGCACGACGCCGCAGTCGACGGCGGTCATCGGCGACCAGGTGTTCACCGACATCCTCGGCGGCAACCGGGTCGGCATGTTCACCATCCTTGTGACGCCGCTGACGCGTCAGGAGTTCGTGGGCACGAAGGCCGTCCGGCATGTCGAGGGTGCGGTGTTGCACCATTTCGCGCGCACCGGCCTGCGCGTTCCCTCGAGCGCCGGCTAGGCACGGGCCGGTCACCTGGCGCTACCGCCTTGGCCGGGGGCGCCAGGTGTTTTGCGTACGCTTGATCTTGATTGCAAATTGACGGCAAGGCGGTGCGGCGGTGGAACTGCTCGGCCTGTTCGGCCAGGGCATCGGCGGATCGTTTTCCCCGGCCCTGCACGGAGCAGCTCTCAGGGCGACGGGGCGCGAGGGCCAGTACATGCTCTGGGATATCGCCCCGGACGACCTCGGCACCGCTCTGCGCGGGGCATACCTGCTGGGTGCCAGGGGGGCCAACGTGACAAAGCCGTACAAGCAGACCGTAGCCCAGATGGTCATGCGTATCGACCCGTGGGCGCGACGGATCGGCGCCGTCAACGTGCTGACGCGCACCGGCGGCGGCTGGGTCGGACACAACACGGATGCCGACGGCTTCTGGCAGCCTCTTGCGGCGCTCTCGCGCCCCCTCGCCAGTGCCCTCGTGCTCGGCACCGGCGGCGCCGCGCTCGCGGTCTGCGCCGTCCTGGCACGCGAGGGCGTTGCCCTCAGGGTAGCGGGACGCAACCGGGAGATGCTCGGGCGCATCGGCAGGGAGTTCGGTGCCCTGACGATCGACTGGCGCCAGCGCGGCGAGCACGCGGACGTCGACCTCATCGTCAACGCGACGACGGTCGGGAGCCGGGCGGATGAGAGTCCGCTCGAAGAGCAGCACGTGCCGCCTGGGGCCGTCGTCTATGACCTCATCTACCGCCCGCAGCCCACTCTTCTCATGCGCCTGGCCCGGCAGCGCGGCTGTCGTACCATCGGCGGCGGTGGGATGCTGCTTGGTCAGGCCATGCTCGCCTGGCGGCTCTGGTACGATGAGGACCCGCCGCACAAGGCGATGGCGTCGGCGCTGCAGCTTGCCATGTCGGAACGAGACGCTTCCTGAAGGAGGATCCGCCTTGCGCTATCTCACAGCCGGCGAGTCCCATGGACCGGCGCTCGTCGGCGTCCTCGAGGGAATGCCGGCAGGGCTGCGCCTCGATGCCGAGGATGTGAACCGCGAACTCCGACGCCGCCAGGGCGGCTATGGCAGGGGCCAGCGCATGCGCATCGAGCAGGACGAGATCGAATGGCTGGCGGGCGTCCGCTTCGGGGAGACGCTGGGTTCCCCGATCGCGATCATGATCAGAAACAGGGATTTCGAGCGCTGGCAGGAGCGCATGGCTCCCGAGGGACCGGTGTCGGGAGCGGTCTTCACGCGCCCGCGACCGGGACATGCAGATCTCGCCGGGGCGCTCAAGTATGGGCGGCGCGATGCCCGGGACATTCTCGAGCGGGCCTCGGCACGCGAGACGGCGATGCGGGTCGCGCTCGGCGCGATGGCGAAAGCCCTGCTGCGCCACTTCGGCATCGAGATCGTCTCGCATGTCGTGGCCCTCGGCGACGTGACCGCGTCGCCGCCCGATGCGCTTGACGCGGAGGCGATCGACCGCTCGCCGGTGCGCTGCGCCGACCCCGAGGCCGCGACGGCGATGGTGGCGGCGATCGACGAGGCGCGCATCCAGGGCGACACCCTCGGCGGGGTGATCGAGGTGCAGGCGCGGGGCGTTCCGGTCGGGCTCGGGGCGCACGTGCACTGGGATCGCAAACTTGACGGGCGCCTCGGGCAGGCGATGCTGTCCGTGCCCGCGATCAAGGGGCTCGAGATCGGTGCGGCGAACTGGGGGGCCGCCCACCCGGGATCGCAGGTGCATGACGAGATCTTCTACGCGCAGGGCGAGGGCTTCACACGGCAGACGAACCGCGCCGGCGGCAGCGAGGGCGGTATCTCGAACGGCCAGCCCATCTGGGTGCGGGCGGGGATGAAGCCCTTGAGCTCGCTGCACCGTCCGCTGCGCTCGGTGGACATGGAGAGCCATGAGGAGTTTCTCGCGCAGGTGGAGCGGTCCGACATCACCGCCGTGCCGGCGGCCGGTGTGGTGCTCGAGGCGGTGATGGCCCTCGTGCTGGCGGAGCTCTTCCTCGAGAAGTTCTCGGGCGACGCGCTGATCGACGTGGAGGCGGCCTACCAGCACTATCTGGGGCGGATCCGTCCGTGATCGTCGCACTGGTCGGCCTGCCGGGGGCCGGGAAGACCCGCATCGGCCGGGAGCTGGCCGACAGGCTCGGCTTCGCGTTCCTCGACACGGACCAGATGATGCAGGAGCGGCTTGGCGCACCGGCCGCGGAGCTCTATGAACTCCTCGGCGAGGCCGGCTTCCGCGACGAGGAGACGAAGACACTGCGGGAAGCGCTGTCCGGGCGCGATCGCGTCGTCTCGACCGGGGGCGGCACCGTGCTGAGGCCCGACAACCGTCGTCTCTTGCGCGGGGTGCGGGTACTCGGCCTGACCGCGCGCGACCCGCATCTGCTTTCGCGCCTGCGCGGAGGGCGGGGGCGTCCCGTCCTGGCGCCGAACCCCGCGGACCGGCTGCAGGTCCTCCGCCGCGACCGCCTGCCCCTCTACGAAGAGGTGGCGGAGGCGTGGTTCTGGACGGAGTCTGCCCCGACCCGGTCCGTCGAGCGCATCGTCGACTTTCTCGCGCTGCGGCGCCTGGCTGGCGGAGTCTATTTCGGGCGCGGCGCCCGCAGGTTCGTGGGCTCCTTTTCCGGATTCGGCGGCAGCCTTCTGCTGACGCAGCCTGCGCTTGCCGATGGCTGGGCGAGGTCCCTGCTCGAGACCCTGCGCTATGGCGAGCGGCAGGCTACGCTGGAGGTGGTCCCCGACGGCGAGGCGGCGAAGGACCTGCGCGTCTACGAGGGGCTGCTCCGGCGCATGGCCGCGCTCGGCATGACGCGCGACGAAACGGTGGTGGCGGTGGGAGGCGGCGCCGTCACAGACCTGGGCGGCTTCCTCGCCGCGAGCTACATGCGCGGCGTGCCGCTCGTCCTGGTGCCGACGACGGTCGTCGGGCAGGCTGACGCCGCCCTGGGCGGCAAGACCGGCATCAACCTGCCGGAGGGCAAGAACCTGGTCGGCGCGTTCTACCCGGCGCGGGCCACACTCGTGGATCCCGATACGCTGCGCACCTTGCCTCTCAGCCAGTTCCGCGACGGATTGGCGGAAGTGGTCAAGTGCGGCATCGGTCTCGACGCCGAGCTCTTCGCCGCGTGCGTGGCTTGGCGCCGGCCGCCTGCCGGCCCCGGCCTTGATTTCGCCCTGGAAAGAGCGGCCCGGGCAAAACTGCAGCTGGTTGCCGCCGATCCCAGGGAGTCCGGCGAGCGCGCCAAACTCAACCTTGGTCACACGGCCGGCCACGCCGTCGAGGCCGCCAGCGGGTACCAGATTTCGCACGGCGGCGCTGTGGCGATCGGACTCTCGGCGGTGGTGCGGCTCGCCGAGCGGCGCTACGCCTTCGGGCAGGCGCGCGAGGTCCTCGGGCTCCTGGACAGGCTCGGCCTGCCCACGCACTATGAGGGCGATCCGGACGCGCTGTGGGACTATCTCGTGCATGACAAGAAGCACGGCAGCCAGGGCTTCCGACTCGTCGTGCCCAGACGGCTCGGCGCGTGCGAACTCGTCCGCGTCGACGAGGAGGAGATGCGTGAACTCGCCGTCCTGGCGTGTACGCCGGTTGGCTGAAAATGGACATGCAAGGCGTACTGCGCCACCCCCACAAACCGCACAAAGCGCCACGAATATTTCCCTATTGACAGCAGTCGTACATGCCTGATATTGTCGACCCACACAGAATACCCCGCGAAATGGCAAACGGCTCGAAAGGGTCGGACGCAAAGCCACGGGTCTAAGGCCGAAGAGGCTATGATCGCCGGGTTGCCGAAGGGAGAAGGTTTGGCCTCCCGATGGCTGTCGGGAGGCCTATCACTTTTTCGGGGCGGGGGAAGGAGGGCATCATCATGTTGATGGCTACGCTCCAGTTCTCCACGTTCCTGCGCCGTCTGCGTGCGTCCGAGGGCCAGAGCATGGTCGAGTATGCCCTCATCATCGCTCTCGTCGCTGTTGTCGTGGTTGGTGCCGTCGTCCTGCTTGGCGGCAGCGTCAGCAACATCTTTGACAGCATCTCAGGGACCCTTAGCTCGCACTAGGCGGGCCTGGGCGCGCACGCGCCTGAACCTGCGAGACCGGAAGGGTCAGGCGGCGGTGGAGCTTGCCCTGATCCTTCCGGTCCTTGTCCTCCTGCTGCTCGGCATGCTGCAGGTGGGTATCGTGCTCGAGGACTACCTCCAGCTGCAGCAGGCGGTGGAGCAGGGAGCTCGCGCCGCGAGTCTCGGCGCATCCGATGCGTCGATTCTCCAGACGGTCGATCAGGCGGCGCCCAGTCTCGATCCTTCGGCCCTGACGGTGACCGTGTCTCCCGCCTCGTCCGAGCGGCAGGCGGGTACGAACCTCGATGTAGAGGGCATGTACAGCATCAGTGTCAGCATCCCATTGCTGACTCCCCTGCTCGGGGGGGAGCTGCAGATCTCCAGCCAGTCGGTCATGCGTATGGAGTGATCGCTCATGCCTAGACAGCGCGCCGAGAGCGGTCAGGCCACGGTCCTGTTCGCCCTCGCCGCGGTGGCTCTGCTGTCGGTGGCGTCACTGTCCCTCGATGCGGGCCGGGCGTACATCAAGACGCAGCAGCTGAAGGCGGCCGCCGATGCGGCGGCCCTGGCCGGAGGCCAGGAGTTGCCCTCGGATCCGGCGGCCGCCTTGTCGGTCGCGGTCGCCACGGCCAGCCGGAACGGGGTGCCGTCCCAGGACGTGCAGGTGCAGGTGAATGCCCAGGACACCGTCGTCACCGTGACGACGCGCGGGGGCATCCCCTACTACTTCGCCTCGCTCTTCGGCATCGATCAGGGAACGTTCCAGGCGACGTCGGCGGTTGCGGTGGGGCCGATTTCGGAAGTGACGGGCGCGATGCCGCTCGGCGTCGTCTGGAACGATTTCGCGTACGGCCAGACCTATACCCTCAAGGACGGCGGCGGCGAGGGCAGTGACGGCAACTACGGCGGCCTCGCCCTGGGCGGGACCGGCGCCGACACCTATCAGCAGAACCTCGAAAGCGGCTATGCTGTGCCGCTCACGGTGGGGGAGACGCTCCAGACCGAGCCGGGCACCATGGCGGGTCCGACCCAGCAGGGCCTTGAGGCGCGCGTGGCAGCGGGCGCGGGCTACGCCTGGGATACCGTCCCTCTGGGTTCACCGGCCGTGGTGGACCTGCCCATCATCTCCCAGCCAGGCAACGGCCGCACCGACGTGACCATCCTCGGCTTCGCCGCCTTCTTCCTGACAGGCGTGGACTGCAGCGGCGACGTCCAGGGGGTGTTTCTCGATGCGGTCACTTCCGGCCAGTTCGGCGGGGGAGCCAGCTATGGCCTGCAGGCGGAGAGGCTGATCGAATGACGAGGCGCAGGCTCCTGCGGGTGATCGTTCCGCTCCTGGCCGCGCTCGTGCTGACGCTCGCCGTGGCCAAGGCGACCGCCAAACCCCCGGCGAGCCGCGTCCCGCTCCTGGTGGCGGCGACGGCGGTGCCGGCGGGCAGCGTCCTCTCAGCGTCCGATCTCAAGTTGCAGCAGGTCTCGCCGTCGGCGATCCTGCCTGGCAGCCTTACGACCATCGGCGCGGCGCAGGGACTGGTGACCAAGGTGGCCCTGAGCCGGGGCTCCCCCGTGCTCGCTGACGAGGTGGAGCCCGAGGCCGCGGCCGGCCTCGCCTACCAGATCCCGCCAGGGAACCGCGCCCTGACCCTCGCCGTCAACGGTGTATCCGGCGTCGCGGGCAATCTGGCGCCGGGTTCGCACGTCGACGTGCTGCTCACCGTGAGCCAGCAGGCGGCTCAGGCCGGCCAGTCGGCGGTGCCCGCCGAGAGCACCGTCATCGTACCGGACGTGGCAGTCCTGTCGACGGGCCTGGCGGGCACCAGCGGGCCGAGCGCCGGCTACTCGCTGGTCACGCTCTCCGTGACGCCGAAGCAGGCCGCGACGATCGCGCTCGGCCAGCAGCAGGGCTCGATCCTCCTGCTCCTGCGGCCGCCAGGAGATACGACGAAGCCGACGGTGCAGATCCACGTGGGAGGGATTGTGCCATGAGCCCGGAGCGCGAAGCCCGTCTGCTGCTGATGGCTCCGGCGCACCGCAGGGATGCCCTGTCCGAGGTGCTGAAGGACATCGGGACGGTGCGCGAGGCCGACACGCCCGAACGCGTGCGGTCCTTCGCGCGCCAGGAACGGCCGGATCTCGTGGTGTTGCACGCAGAGGCCGACGCCGAGTGCCTTGGCCTCTGCGCCGAGCTGGAACAGTCCTACGGGGTGCGCGTGCTGGTGATCGGCCGGGATGCCGGCATGGAGGCGCTGCGCGCGGCGATGCGGGCCGGCGCCAGGGACTACCTCGTCGATCCCGTGGCCCCGGGCGAGCTGAGGTCGGCCGTGGCGCGGCTCGCCCAGGTGGAGCGCCGCGCCCGGCGCGGGCACGTCGTGACCATCTTTGGCACCAAGGGCGGCGTCGGCAAGTCGACACTCGCGGCGAACCTCGCCGTCGTGCTCGCAGAGCGCCACCACCAGCGCGTGGCGCTCTGCGACCTCGATCTGGAGTTCGGCTGCGCCGCCACCCTGTTCGGGCTGCGCCCCACCGCATCGATCGTCGACGTCTGCCGCCACCCGGGGGCCATGACGCTCGCCGCGATCGGCGAGGCCATGAGCCACTCCGACCACAGCCAGGTCGACATCCTGGCCGGCCCGCCCACGCCGGACCTGGCGGCGTTCGTCGACGGGGAGGGCAAGCGGGACCCCGAGCGCAACTACGTCCAGGAGATCCTGCGCACCCTGCGCATGGCCTATGACTGGGTGATCGTCGATACGGCCGTGGACTTCGGCGAGGGCGTGATCACGGCGCTCGACGAGGCGGAGCGCATCCTCTTCGTCACAACTCCGGACATCCCGGCCCTGCAGAACTCCGCCAAGGGATTGGACATCCTTCTGGAGCGTCTCGGCTATCCGCAGGAGAAGCTCTCGGTGGTTCTGAACCGGGGCAATGCCGCCATGGGTCTGATGGAAGACGAGATCTCCGCGGCGCTCAGCCATCCGATCCGCCACATGCTGCCCTCGGATGGTGACGTGGCGGTGCGCGCGGCCAACATCGGCATGCCGCTCGTGCTGCTGCGCGGCCGCTCGCCGCTTGCCCGGGCGGTGGGACGGCTGGGCGGGGAACTCGTGCACGACCTCGAGCGGCCGCGCGTCGCCGCTCTCAGCGGGGAGGCGTAACGGATGTCGCTTTACAGGCGCCTACGGGGCGCGGAAGAGGAAGGGCCCGCCCCCGAGGCTGCGCCGGAGCCCACCCGTGCCGAGCGCCTGCGCCTTTCGGTGCAGCAGCGGCTGGCGGCGGACATGCCCGAAAACTTGCCGAACGACTCGGCCTGGAAGGCGGAGGTGCGCGATCGCATATCCACCCTCCTGCGCGACGAGCCGGATCTCGGCCCATTGGAGCGGGAGAATCTCGTGGCGGCACTCTACGCCCAGATCGTGGGGCTCGGCCCCCTGCAGCCCCTGCTCGAGGACCCGGGCGTCAGCGAGATCATGGTGAACGGCCCCGCCCAGGTCTACGTCGAGCGGTCTGGACGCCTGCAGCGCACGGCAGTGCGCTTCCGTGACGACAAGGAGATCCTCGAGCTGATCGAACGGATCGTGGCGCCGCTCGGGCGCCGCATTGACGAGTCCAGCCCGATGGTGGACGCCAGGCTCAAGGACGGCTCGCGCGTCAACGCCATCATCCCGCCGCTGGCCCTGCGCGGCCCTTCGCTGACCATCCGCAAGTTCCCCGAGCGTGCGCTCACCATGGACGATCTCGAGCAGATCGGCACCCTGAGCGCCGGCATGGTCGAGCTTTTGCGCGCCGCGGTGCGCGGCAGACTGAACATTGTCGTATCCGGTGGCACGGCCTCCGGCAAGACGACCCTCCTCAACAGCCTTTCAGCCTTCATTCCGACCGACGAGCGCATCGTGACGATCGAGGACGCGGCGGAGCTGAGGCTGCAGCAGGACCACGTCGTGTCTCTGGAGACCCGTCCCGCCAACCTCGAGGGGCGGGGCGAGGTGACGATCCGCCAGCTGGTGCGCAACGCTCTGCGCATGCGCCCCGACCGCATCGTGGTCGGCGAGGTGCGCGCGGGGGAGGCCCTCGACATGCTGCAGGCGATGAACACCGGCCATGACGGCTCGCTCACCACCGCGCACGCCAACGCGCCGCGCGACGTGCTGTCGCGCATCGAGACCATGGTGCTGATGGCGGGATTCGAGCTGCCGGGTGGGGCGATCCGGTGGCAGATCGCGTCGGCCCTCGACCTCATCGTGCACGCCCAGCGCATGCGGGACGGCTCGCGGCGGGTCACGCACATCACGGAGGTGCAGGGCATGGAGGGAGACGTCATCGTCCTCCAGGACCTGTTCCGCTACCGGCCGGCCGACGGCTTCGCGCCCACGGGCCTCAGGCCGCGCTTCCTCGAGCGCCTGGAGATCTACGGCCATACGGTCGATCCGCACATCTTTCAGACGGGCGGCCTGCGGGATGCTTAGGCTCGTGTTGCTGCTCGCGGTCTTTTTGCTGGCCTTCACCGGCATCTGGGCCCTCCTGGCGCCAGACCCGCAGATGGTCCGCCAGTTGCGGCACATCGTGCGCCGCGGCCAGGCGCAACCGGCCGAGGAAGCCCGGCAGACGCCGTCGCGCACGCCGCAGGAGCGCATCGTCGCCGCACTCGAGGCCATGACGGTGTTGCGGGCGCTGCTCGACGGGCTTGAGCAGCGCCTGCGGGCCGCAGACCTCGAACTGCGCGCAGGCGAGTTTCTGCTCCTCAGTCTCGGCCTCGGCGTTCTGGGGCTTGTCCTGGCGGTTTTGCTCGGCGCGGGCATCTTCCTGCTCCTGGTGCCAATACTGCTCGCGCTGCCGACGATCTTCCTCGGCACGCGTTCCCAGGAGCGCCGCAAGCAGATCGGGCTTGCGCTTCCCGATGCGCTTGGCAGCACCGCGAGTGCCTTGCGGGCGGGGTTCTCGCTTCTGCAGGCGCTCGAAGCCTGCGCGCGGCAGACGAAGGGACCGCTCGGGCAGGAGTTCGAGCGCATGCTCGCCGAGACGCGCGTCGGGGTGCCAGTCGACGAGGCGCTCGAACACCTGGCCGAGCGGGCCGGGTCTCCCGACCTGACGCTGATGGTCACGGCGGTGCAGATCCAGCGCCAGGTGGGCGGCAACCTCGCGGAAGTGCTCGACCGCATCCAGCAGACGATCCGGGAGAGGGTGCGCCTGCAGGCGGAGGTGCGCGCCCTGTCCGCGCAGGGCCGCATGTCGTCCGTGATCATTGGGCTGCTGCCGATCGGTCTGCTCGTGATGATGGCCCTGATCGCGCCGAGCTTCGTCGGGCCGATGTTCCAACCGGGCATCGGCCGCACGCTGCTGATTCTCGCTGGGCTCTTCGAGGTGGCGGGGTTCTTCGTGCTCAGCCGCGTCGTGCGGATCGAGGTCTAGGCCATGCAGATCATCGCCATCATCCTCGCGCTTGCGCTCGGTTACAGCCTGGGGCTCTACATCGTCGCACCAGGCACGGTCCAGGAGCTCGAGCGCCTTCAGCTCGAGCGCGTCGTGCGACATCGCGGGACGCAGGTGGCCGCGGCGGATTCCGAGCGCGGCTTTGGCGACCGCTTCGTGCGACCCCTGCTGGAGGAGTTTTCGCAGGCGCTCCTGCGCCATCTGCCCAAGCGACAGGGCGAGATCCTCCAGCGCCGCATCGAACGCGCCGGCAACCCCACCACGCCTGGCGTCCTCCTGGCCAGCCGCTTCCTGCTGGTGGTCATCGGCCTCTTGCCAGCCCTCTTCGGTGGCGTCGCCATCCTGATGGGTCTGGCGCTTTCGGCCCTCGGCTGGCGGTTGCCCGACTTCTGGCTCGCGCGACGCGCGAGCGCACGCCAGCACCAGATGCTGCAACACCTGCCGGACGTGCTGGACCTCCTGTCCGTGTCCGTCGAGGCCGGACTCGGGTTCGACGCGGCCCTCGCCCGCGTCACGGGACGCTTCGGCGAACCCGTCGCCGGCGAATTCGGGCGCCTCCTGCGCGAACTCCAGCTGGGCAGGCCGAGGGCCGAGGCTCTTTCGGACCTCGCGCGACGGATGGACCTTGCGGACCTGACGGCATTTGTCAGTGCGGTGGTGCAGGCCGACGAACTCGGTGTCGGCATCGCGTCCGTGCTGCGGGCGCAGAGCGAGCAGATGCGTGCGTTGCGGCGCCAGCGGGCTCAGGAGGCCGCGCTCAAGGTGCCGATCAAGATGCTCTTTCCCCTGATCTTTCTCGTCTTCCCGGCCATGTTCATCGTGCTGCTCGGACCTGCGGTGCTATCCTTCGTGCAAGCCCTGCATCACTGAACGGCGTCGGCCACGACGAGCGGGCAGGCGGGATCTGACGCGAACGCATCGCCGTGCGTCGCGAAGGCGCGTGCGCGCGAGCCGCCGCAGACCCCCCTGTAGTCGCAACTTCCGCAGCGCCCCGCGAACTCGCGGCGGCGGATCTTCTGGAGGAGCGGGTGCTCGCGGTAGACGGCCACGAGGTCGTCCCGCCGGACGTTGCCCAGTTCGAGCGGCAGGAAGCCGCCTGGCGAGATGGTGCCGTCGTGGGCAACGAACAGGATGCCGTCGCCGTCCAGTGTGCCCCGCGTGCCCATGCGCACCGGATGGCCGGGCGGGCCCGCGCGTCGCTCCAAGTCCTCGCGCAGCCGCGTGTGGAGCGGGCCGCCAACCTTGCCCGCCTCGCGCTCGCGCAGCACGCGGCGCACGAACGGAGCCTCGACGGTGCGTACAAGCATGTCATAGCGCGATGCATCGAGCAGGAAGTGGCAGACGTCATCCTGCTCCGACGGGCTGAGCGCGTCCTCCTCGCCGGCGCGTCCCGTGACGATGAGAAAGAAGACCTCCCAGATGGGAACGCCCTCCCTGAGCATCAAGGATGCAATCTCCGGCAGCGTGTCGACCGTCGAGCGCATCACGACCGTGTTGATCTGCACCTTGAGTCCGACCGCCAAGGCCGCCCGCGTGGCCTCCAGCGTCAGCTCGTAGGTGCCCGGCACGCCGCGGATGCCGTCGTGCACCGGCCCAGGTGCGTCGAGGCTCAGGGAGACGGACTGCACGCCTGCATCCTTCAGACGTTGGAGCATGGGCCGGTCCAGGAGAGGCGTCGCGGCCGGCGCGGCGGCGACGTGCAGGCCGAGCCGGTCGGCCTCCGCAATCAGGTCGAAGATGTCGTCGCGCAGGACGAGATCGCCGCCGGTGAAGACGATCACAGGCGCGGGGTCGCCGAAGGCGCGGATTGAGCGCAGAAGGCGCATGCCCTCCTGACTGTCGAGCTGCCCCGGCAGCGGGTTCGGCTGCGCCGCGGCGCGGCAGTGGCGGCAGGCGAGCAGGCATGCTTTGGTCGTTTCCCAGAAGACGAGCATCGGCCGCTCGGAGAACGGCGACCGGATTTCGTGCGGCGAGACGGACATGCGCGCATTCCCCCACGCGTCCAAGATGCCCCGAAGCGTAGCACTTCCGGGCGCAGGAGACGAGTTCCGTTCGGACCGATCCGCGGGGCTGGCTCTTCCGGGCGGATCTGGAGAGAATGCGAATGGAGAGGAAATCGCGCGCACGCGTGCGAAATTCGTCGCAGGGCTACGGCCGTTCTGGAGGGATTCTGACTTGTCGACCGCGCAGAAGGGCCTTGTTGCGACGCTTGCGCTTGGAGTCTTCCTCGGCGCGGCGGACCTGAGCCTGCTTTCACCGGGACTGCAGCCGATCGCCGGGTCCCTGCGCCTGCCAACCGCCCTGGCTACCTGGCTCATCACCTTGTACGCCATCGTCTATGGAGCGTCGCTGCCCATCCTCGGTGTGCTCGGTGACCGCCATGGCCGTCGCACCCTGTTTGCGGCCGGCGGCGTCGCCTTCGCCCTCGGCTCCCTCGTCAGCGGTCTGAGCGGCGGCTTTGCGCTGCTTCTTGTCGGCCGCGGCCTGCAGGCCCTGGGTGCCGCGGCTCTCATGCCGCTCGCCAGCGCCGAGATCGGACAGGCCTTCCCACCTGAGCGCCGCGGCGCCATGCTGGGGCTGCTCGGCGCCGTGTACGGCATCGCCGCGATCATCGCGCCGCCGATCGGCGGGGTGATCGTCGCGGCCTTCGGCTGGCACTGGCTCTTTCTCGCGACGGCGCCCATCGGGATCGCGGTGGCGGTGCTGGCCCTCCTCTTCATCTCCGAGGGCACGCATGCGGTACCGGAGTCCGCCGATGTGCAGGGGGCCACGCTGACCGCGCTGGCGGTGGCCGCCGTGCTCCTCGGGGTTGAGATGCTGCACCGCGGCGCGCTGCCGCTCGGTTGGGCGAGCCTCGTCTTCGGTGTGCTGCTGCTGCCGAACCTAGTCCTTTGGGAGCGCGCCGCCGCCGCTCCCATCTTCCGCGGCGGCGGCCGGCTCGTACCTTTATACCTGCTCGGCTGCCTCAGCGCTGCCGCCACCGCGGTTGCACTCTTCGTGCCGCTCTACGCGGTGCGCTCGTTGCACCTGCAGGTGGCGGCGTCCGGCATCGCCCTGCTGCCGATGGCCGTTGCAAGTGCCGTGACGTCCTATTACGGCGGCCGCTTGGCGGACCGCGTCGGCCCACGTGCGGTGCTCTCCACCGGGTTTCTGCTGATGGCGGCGGGTGCCACCACAGTGGCGCTGGTCGGCGGGCCGTCCGGCATGGTCACGGGACTTCTGCTGGTTGGGGGCGGTGTGGGCCTTACCATGGGGTCTCCTTTGCAGTATCTTGTTTTGGGGCTCGCACCGAAGGCGCAGGCTGGTTCCGCCCAGGCTCTTCTGGGGACGTTCCGGGCACTCGGCGTGGCAATCGGGCCGGTGGTCTACGGCAGCATGCTGCCGCAGTTCAGCAGCCTCTTCATGGCAGCCGCGGTGATCGGCCTCCTTGGCTTGGCGGGCACATTCTGGCTTTGGGGGATGCGGCTGCGCCCTGAGCCGGCCTGAGAATCCATCGTCCGCCATCTGGGCCAACGAGCCCTTAATTGGAGGACGCAGACCGGAGCACATGGGACGGGTCGCCAGGCGCGATCCAGGTTCGCGGAACCGAGGACCCGCAGAACCGGAGAAGGGGTCGCCCGGGGGCGATAGAGGAGGCATGGGAATGGGAAAGCGGACACCACTCTACGAGGAGCACCTGGCCCTAGGGGGGCGCATGGTGGACTTCGGCGGCTGGGACATGCCCGTGCAGTACCCGG
>JAJYSZ010000105.1 GCA_021793315.1 Bacillota bacterium
CGACACCTCGCCCCGCCAGGAGCAGGGGGCGGCGCGCCGTGGATACGATGCGCGATGCCTCGAACAGGCCCTCTCCCGCTCCCTGGGCAAATAGCACATGCCGCGCAGGCTCTTCCCGGCGCATGCCATGCTGACCCACGGTTACCCTGTGCGCGTCGTTCGCCATGTCGACAAACACGGGACCAGGCGGTTCCTGCGTCGCGATGCGCAGTGCGGCATTTGCCACGTGCGCGGCGTTGTCGGGTCTCATGTCCATGTGCCGCTTGGCAACGGCGGCGGCCAGCAGCGGATGGCTGAGCCGCTGTGACAGGGTTTGCTCATAGATCGCATCGGGCTGGCGGCTGCTCAGAAGGAGCATGGGAGAGCGTTCGAGGAAGGCGTAGGCCGCGCCGTGCATCGCGTGGGTGATGCCTGGCCCCATGATGACGGAGCACGCAGTCGGGGTCCCGCTCTGTTCCCAATAAACGCTTGAGGCGATGGCAGCGGTCGTCTCGTGATTGGTCAGGGTATACGCGATGCCCTCATCAGCTGCGGCATCGATCAAATGCATCACCGCACCGCCGCCGGGAATGCCGAAGATCCGCCGCATTCCAGCCGCTCGCCAGGTGGCGACAGCCGTCCGCACGATGCTGTCTATACCGCACCACCCCCCACAAGGCGCACCACCACGTTGCCGTCACCATCCACCGTCGCCCTGCCCTCACCCGACAGGATGATCGTCGACTCCTTCTCCTCCACCACGGCTGGGCCGTTGAAAGTGGCGCCGGGCAGCAGATCTTCGCGACGGTATACGGGGCACATGCGCATGCCGTCCTCTTCCGGCACGTAGATCTCGCGTTGGGCGAAGAGGCGGGCAGTGTCAGCGACCTGAACGACTCCGTGCTGGACCGCCGCCGGGGCCGGTCCACTAGCAGTGACACGCCATGTAACGGCCAACACCGCAGCCTCGCTTACCGTTCTGCCGTACAATTCGAGATACCGCTGCTCGAACGACGCGCGCAATAGTCGCATAGTCTCTTCGTCGACCTTGCCGGGCCGAACCGGCACCTCGACGTCATAGCCTTGTCCGACATAGCGAACGGCGCACGTCCGCGCAAACGTGACTGCATCCAAGGCCACGCCCGCCTCCGCAAGAAGAGCCCGGCCCTCCTCCTCCATATGGTCGAAGATAGCGCCTATCTCCACCGCATCAGCGCCAGGTAGCGGCACGGGACGCGAACGTGAGAACTGGAACGACACCGGCGCCGCAAGCAACCCGAAGGCGGAGAGCACACCCGCCGCCGGTGGGCAGATGATCTCGGCGACCTTGAGCTTGCGTGCCACTTGGTATGCATGCACCGGTCCGGCGCCCCCGAATGCCACCATCGCGTAGTGCGCCAGGCTCTCTCCTCGCTCCAAGGCGTGCACGCTGGCCGATGAAGCCATTGACTCGTTGACTGTTTCGTGGATGCCCCACGCGGCATGGATGACGTCGAGTCCCAGTGGCTTAGCTATCTTCTCGGAGATGGCACGCCGCGCGGCCTCCACGTCAAGAGCCATTTCGCCACCAAGGAAATAGGCTGGATCAAGGTATCCGAGCAGCAGATCGGCGTCGGTGACGGTGGGGTCTTCGCCCCCCCGCCCGTAGCATGCCGGTCCCGGCTCGCTCGAGGAACTCTGCGGACCCACCCTCAGCACGCCCATGTCGTCGACACGGGCGATGCTGCCACCTCCTGCTCCGATCTCCACCATGTCAATCACAGGGATCTTGAGAGGCAGGCCGCTGCCGCGCTTGAAGCGATAGACCCGCGCCGCCTCAAAGCGCTTGGCGATCAGCGGCGTGCCCTTTGCCACGATGCAGGTCTTGGCAGTGGTACCACCCATGTCGAAAGCGACGATGTCCTGGCGCTGCGCGGCATCGCCAATCCACGTGGCGGCCATGGCCCCGCCCGCAGGACCGGACTCGATCAACCTGATCGGGAAGCGCGAAGCCGTGTCGACCGTGCAGATGCCGCCGTCCGACAGCATCAGGAATAGTCGCCCCGGTATGCCCATCTCCTTGAGCGACGCCGCCAAACGCCCAAGATAGCTGCGCACGAGGCCCTGGACATAGGCGTTCGCAACTGTGGTCGACATGCGTTCGTATTCGCCGAGTTCCGGCACCACTTCAGAGGAGAGAGCGACTGTGTGGCCTGGCAGTTCCTCCTCCAGGACATCGCGCAGCCGTGCCTCGTGTTCGGGTCGTTCGAAGGAGTGTAAGAGACAGACCGCCGTCGCCTCCACGCCCTCCGCCGCGAGTTCTCGCGCGACGGTACGCACGGCAGTCTCGTCCAGCGGACTAATCACGCGGCCGCCAGGCGCGACCCGCTCCTTCACCTCGCGCCGCAGATAACGCGGCACCAATGGCGTCGGCAGTTCCTGGTTAAGGTCGTAGATGTCGTAGCGGAACTCGCGCGCGATCTCCAAAATGTCGCGAAAGCCGGCGGAGGTCACGAGAGCCGTCCTCGCGCCGCGCCGCTCAATGATCGCGTTGGTTACGAGCGTCGTGCCGTGGATCACCCTGCGGATACGGTGCGGGTCGACACCAGTGCGGGCGAGGAGTTCGCGCACGCCCTCGACCACCGCCAGATCGGGCTGCCGTGGGGTGGTCAACACTTTGTGCTTAAGCCGCTCGCCGCCCTCGAGGTCCATGAGCATGATATCCGTGAAGGTGCCGCCGATGTCGATGCCGAGGTCGAGGTTGTTCATCGGCCCTGCTCCTCCCCGTGGTAACCGTAATACTTGGCAGCGCTGTCCTGATCCACGTAGCCGTTTCGGACATCCTGGGCGAGATCTGCCCGTGACCTTTCTGTCGGGTCACCCATGCCGCCGCCGCCTGGCGTCAGGAAGGTCAGCCTGTCACCTCGACGCAAATTGAGCCTAGACTTCGCGGGCACGGGTTCGCCGTTGAGCAGGTTGGCGCCACGGGCGCCGTCCATGCCGCCGAGAAAGCCCCGCGGCGCGAAGCGCACCCGCTCGTGGCGGAAGGCGACCGAGACGCCTTCCTGCTGCACCTCGAAGGTGACGCGCTGCCCAAGACCCCCACGCTGGTGGCCAGGGCCGCCGGTGTCGGGCAGCAGTTCCTTCTCGCAGACCAGGACGGGCAGCGCGTTTTCTGTCTCCTCGACCGAGGTGTTCTGTACGTTCGTCGGGAAACTCAGGCACGACGGCCCGTCGAGACCCGGTCGTCCGCCGTGGCCACCGGCCATGAAGTACAGAAAGAGGCGCGAGCCGCGCTCGGTCTTCGCCTGGAAGTAGGCCCCCCACGAGGGTGAGCCGCAGTCCGCGATCACGCGGTCCGGTAGCACGCCTGAGAGCGCACCGAAGACGACGGACGGTAGGTAGGTCCCGGTGATGTGTCGCGACCAGACCGCCGCGGGAGGTCTCGGGTTCACGATCGAGCCCTCCGGTGCGATGACCTTAATCGGGTCGAAGGAGCCGTCATTGTTCGGCAGTTCTGGGTCTAGCAGACACTTGAAGGCGTAGGCCGTGTATGCGCGGGTGTAGTTGAGGACGCAGTTCACCGGCTTGTCGATCTGCGGGGAGCTGCCGGTGTAGTCGCAAATGACCTCCCCATCCTTCACCGTGATGCGCAGCTTGAGACGCAAAGGATCTTCAAAGCCGTCAGTGAACGCCTCCGCGTCGTAGACGCCATCCGGCAGCAGTTCGCGGATCTTCCTGCGCATCGCCTCGGCGGAACGTTCGATGATCTGGTCTGCGAGGTCGTCGAGACTGTCCAACCCCTGCTCGTCCAGCAGCGCAAGCGTCTTGCGACGCTGCGTGTCCAGTGCGGCAATCTGCGCGCGGACATCGCCGAGGGTACCTGCAGGGTCACGGACATTGCGCCTGAGGAAGGCGAAGACATCACGGTTGTCGTGCCAGTCCGCAAGGATCTTGACGGGCGGGATCTGCAGGCCTTCTTCGAAGATCTCGCGTGCCAACGGGGACACCGCTCCACCGATATCGGTCTGGTGCGCGACGTTGGCCGCGTATCCGACGATGTCCCCTCCCCGAAAGATCGGCATGGCGAAGGTGAGGTCGTTGAGGTGTCCTGTGCCGGCATCCGGATCATTCGTAAGCAGCACATCGCCGGGTGAGAGCGTCTCAGATGGAAAGTCCGCAAGCAGGTAGCGCAGGGTCTTCTGCACCGTGCCGCAGAAGGCGGGGATGCTCACGCTCGACTGTGCCATCAGACGCCCCTTGGCATCGAAGAGCACGCAGGCGAAGTCGAAGTTCTCCCGAATGACGCTCGAGAAGGACGTTTGAATCAGCGTCTGAGCCACCTCGTCCATGAGGAACACGGTACGTTGCCAGAGAACGCCGAGCCGGATCGGATCGATCTGCGTCTGGGACATGTCGCACCTCCCTGGGATTTCAGCGGTAGACGGGCGTCACCCACGCGGCCTCCGCACCTTCAGCCCGCACCTCGTGGAAGTAGAGGTCCTGGAGCCTCCGCGTGATCGGACCCGGCCGACCATCCTGCACAGGGTACTGGTCCACACCAACGATCGGCACGATCTCTGCCGTGCTGCCGCAGAGAAACATCTCTTCAGCCACGTAGAGCTCTGTCCGGTCGACCGGCCGCTCCTCAGTGCCAAGTCCAGCGTCCCGCGCAAGTCGCAGGACCGTGTCGCGCGTCACGCTTTCGAGGATGTCAGCATAGACGGGCGGAGCAACGACGGCGCCGCCCCGCACCAGCAGGACGCAGGAAGTCGGCGTCTCGGTGAGATGACCGTGCGAATCAAGGAGCAGTGCCACGTCGTAGCCATCTATCCGCGCCTGCATCGTGGCCAGACGCGCGTTCTGGTAGTTCGCTGCCGCCTTGACGCGTGGTGGGATCGCATTGTCGGGGCTACGCAGCCAAGAACTGACGCAGGCCTGCACACCACTAGCGACGTCGTAGGCACGGCCCAGTGCCTTGGCGACGGCGCCGTACCGAATCGGCCCATCAGCGTGGCTGCCGCCACTGCCGTCGACCCAAGCCATCAGACGCACCTGCACATCCTCGCGAAGGTCGTTGGCTCTCAAAAGCTCCAGCACGCCGCCGGCGAGCTGCCCCGCCGTCGGCGTCGAGCGGAAGCGCATGACCTTCGCAGACTGGGCCAAGCGCTCCAGGTGCTCCGGGAGGCGATAGACGTACAGCTGTTCGCGCTGTGCGTTCCAGTAGGCCCTGAGCCCCTCGAATGCCATCGCACCGTAGCGGAAAGCCGGTGTGTCGACATGTACGAGCGCATCGGCGTACGGAACCAGCTTGCCGTCCATCATCGCAACCCGCGGTGCCTTCACGTCCACCATCGCGCCACCTCCTAGCCGACCCGGAAGGGATCGCGCTGCTGCCCCGCCGTCTCCACCCACACGCTCTTCGTCGCCACGAACTCCCGCAGGCCCTCAAGCCCGTTTTCCCGGCCATAGCCGCTTTGTCTCACGCCGCCGAACGGCGAGGCGTAGGACGTTACGCGGTAGGTGTTGATCCAGACGGTGCCCACGTCGAGTTGCGCCGCAACCCGATGGGCCCTGCGCACATCGCGGGTCCAAATCCCCGCGGCAAGCCCGAAATTGCTGTCGTTAGCGATCGCGATCGCCTCCGCCTCGGTGGAGAAAGTCAGCACGCTAAGGACCGGGCCGAATACCTCCTGGCGCGCGATCGGCTGCTCCGGGCGAACACCGGTAAGGATCGTCGGTTCATAGAACAGGTGATCTTCCCGGCCCGGCATGTCGGCTCGGCGCCCACCCGTGACGACCCGCGCTCCGGCCTCGAGCGCCTCTTGCACCATGCGATCCACCCGTTCCAAGTGGGCAGGGAAACAAAGCGGTCCCATCTCTGTACGCGGATCGGCCGGGTCGCCGAGCCGAATCGTGCGAACGCGCTCAGCGAGCCCGGCCAGGAAGCGGTCGCTGATCGCGTCCGCAACAAGTAGGCGTGACCCAGCGATGCACGTCTGACCGGCCGCAGCGAAGATCCCGGCCAACACGCCGACCCGCGCCTCATCTAAATCCGCGTCTTCGAACACGATGTTCGGAGATTTACCCCCGAGCTCGAATACGGCAGGAACCAGGTTGTCAGCTGCACTGTGCGCGATCGCCCGCGCCGTCGCGACTCCCCCCGTGAACGAGATCTTCGCGATACCTGGGTGCCCGACGAGCGCTGTCCCAGCCGTGGCACCACGCCCTGTCACCACGTTGAGTACGCCCGGGGGCAAGATCTCAGCGGATAGACGAGCGAATTCCAGGATGGTCGCAGACGCTTCCTCCGAGGGCTTCACCACCACCGTGCACCCGGCCGCCAACGCGGGGGCGAGCTTGTAGGAAAGGAGCTGCAGCGGTGAGTTCCACGGCACGATGATGGCCACCACTCCGACCGGCTCGGGCACGGTGTAGTTGAAGTAACCGGGCTTATCGATCGCGAGCACCTCGCCGTGCAAGGTCTCGGCTGCACCCGCGAAGTAGCGGTAGCGGTCCGGCAGGCCCGCGACCTGCGCCCGGCACTCGCGCAGGAGCTTGCCGTTGTCCCTCGACTCCAGTTCCGCGAGCTTGTCCACACTGCGCTCGATGGCGTCCGCGATCCGGCGTAGCAGCGTGGCGCGCTGCCGTGGGATCAGTCCCTTCCAGCCCCTTAGGGCGTCCCGGGCGGCAGACACGGCCGCGTCCACATCGGACGGCGCGGCGTCCGGAATCTCAGCCCAGGCCTCGCGCGTATAGGGATCATAGGACAGTAGACCTCCGCCGCCCTCGGCTTCTACCCAGGTAGCGCCGATCAGCATCTGGTAGCGGTGCACCGTAGATCCCTCCTCTCCTTCGGGCACGGCTTACAGCAGGCTCACCGCGAGTTTCCTGCCACGCGCTGCTGTTTCGAGTTCCTCCACCACCTTGCGGTGGATTGGAATGCCGAGGCGGCGGTTTCGCTCCTCCACCTCCTGCTCGATTTCACCCGGCAACGCGATGCGCGACGCCCCGGCCCTCTTTGGACTCGCCCGCAACCGCACCGTCATGGCGGTCATCGCCCGACGATACTCGGCCGGCTCAAGAAAGGCGTCGACCCGCACCGCAGCGAGGACATGACCGATGTCCTGGGGGACGGAGAAGGCGGCAGGTGAACCCGCCGTGCCCAAGGGGCCAAGTCCGGCCCCCGACACCACCCCCGCCAGAATCTCCACCATTACCGCGATGGCGTACCCCTTATGTCCTCCGATCGGCAGCGAGACCCCGGCCAGCGCCGATGCTGGGTCTTGGGTGGGGTTGCCATCCGCGTCGAGCGCCCAGTCAGTCGGAATAGCCTCCCCCTGCAGCAGCGCGCGCCGGATCTTGCCCGTGGCCGCGGCGGTACATGCCATATCCAGGATGAGCGTTACGCCTTGCTCGCCCGGTGGAAAGGCGAAACATATCGGGCCGTTGCCGAGCAGCCGATCGGCACCGCCGAATGGCGCCATACGCCCGCTCGCATTGCTTGTGCAAACGCCGATGAAGCCCTGAGCCGACGCGTCCAGCGCATAGCTCGCCAGCATGCCGAAATGGTTGGAGTTGCGTACCTCCACCCACCCGACGCCTGCTTGTCCCGCCTTATCCACGGCTACGCGCATTGCGAAGTCGGCGACGAGGTGGCCGAAGCCGGCGTCGCCGTCTAACAAAGCGCCCCAGGGCATGTCGCGAACAATGTGCGGCTTGGGTCGCGGGTTGATACCACCCTCTTCGAGCCTGCGCAGGTAGAACTCTACGAGCTTGACGACACCATGCGTGTCCACGCCGCGCAGGTCGGCGCGGACAATGTGGCGGACGACGGTTTGGGCCTCGGACGCATCGAGCCCATACGCGCAGAGCAGTTCGACCAGGAACTGCCGCAGGGTTTCCAGCGGAATCCGCACGTAGGACTCGTCCTTCACGACCGAATCCCCCTCACGCCGCGCAGATAGCCTGCCGGGTCGTACATGCGCATCCGGTAGCGATGGGCTCCGTCGCACCCCGGAAGTATCCGTAGGTCGGGCGCCGTCCGCAGCGGCCAGCCGCACGCAGCGCGAATTTTCTCCACCGCGTCACGCTCAGTCTCGGCGATGTCGCGGAAGTAGCCCGTGAGGACGAAGTCCGACGGCCCGCGAGGCTTCTCGTACACGCCCATAGTCGTGACGAGCGTGGTCACGCGCTCGCCAGGGCTTGTCACATAAGGCACGCGCTCGAGGAGGCGGCGCGGTGACTGCTCCGCAAGGACCACGAGTTCGCCAGCGCGCGACGCCACGTCGTTCGCGCCGCCCGAGCCGACTAGGTAAGTTCCGCCAGCCGCCTCGGTCGAGTTGATGTTGCCCCGCATGTCGATTTGACCGGCCCCCAACACGCCCAAGACGGGATGGTGGGCCCCGCCGATCATTCCGCCTAGCACGCCGACGACATCCGTCAGCATCTTGGAAGTCCACAGGTTGCGGAAACTGAAGACAAAAGGTTCGGCGGGTCTCGGTGCATAGCCGAATAGTCCAATCTCTGCCAATAGCGCGATCTGTCGGCGCGGGTCGTCGTGCAGCAACTCGTCCACGGCAACCCATGCGGCCAGGTTGGCCGCTCCCACACCGGCCAGCACGAGGTCGTAACCTTGTACCCGCACGCGGTCCTCGACCCGTCTGATCCCCTCCGAGATCATGCGCTCCTCGGCGCTCGCGTCGGGGTCGGCGCGTCCAGTTGGGGCAACGTCGATCACTTGCGCCCTGGTCTCATGCACGTAGGCGTCCGGCTGCGACTTTCCGTGTAGGGCCCAGATGCGCTCGTGACCGAGCTTGCGGAGGTACCCCTCGTGGTCGCCAGGCTGCAGGATCCACTCCTCGACCCACCGCTGCATCTCGTCCGCCTGCTTGGCACGGCGTCGGACGTCGAGGATGAATTCGAGGTCCTCGGCATACCCGGGAACATCTGAGATGCCCGGGGAGAACATGCCCGTAGGATGCGCCCCGAGCGGAGCCTCCGCGACGGCAAGTACCACCTGCGACGGAATGCGTACCAGGCTTGCATGGTGGCGGATAAAGTCTGTCGACACAATTTTCTCTACTGTTACGATAGCTCCCATTCGACTTGCCAGTGCCCCATAGAGCCCCTCGCCGTACGGCGGCGACAGAATGACGTTACCGGCCTGATCGGCCGCCAGGCCGTGAATAAGCGTAACGTCGGGCCTCAAAGGTGCGACGGCGCCGACTGGTCCGGACACCCCGAAGGGATCCGCAACGACCGCATACCCCGGATTCTCGGCCATACTGCTGCCTGCGAGCGAATGAGTCGGCAGGAAAGGCAGGTCGAACGCCCCAGCCATCAGCCTCTGAACGAGTGAGAGAATCGACCAGTTCTCGAACTCCACGCTGCCCTCGCGATGGGCCCGCTGAATGACGGCGCTTGGGCCAGGTGCAGGGTAGATGTCACCTGCAAAGGCGGAGATGAGCTTGCGGACGAGGCCCGCGTGCACCATCGCCACCTGGTTTGCGATTAGACCTGCAGACACCAGCGTGAAGCCGGGCTTACGTCCCGCAAACTGGCGCACGATCTCATACACGAGCGCATTCGGTCTGCCTTCGGTGTAGGCGAGGTGGA
>JAJYSZ010000106.1 GCA_021793315.1 Bacillota bacterium
TCGCGACGGGGGTCTGGCTGGGCTCAGGTGTCCACACGGATGCCTGGGTCCGGCATGTCGCGCGCGTGACAGGGCCACCTCCCGATTGCCGTGCCTATGGAACCGGGGCGTTGCCATCCTGGAGTGGGCGACGGACGGAAGGGAGAGCGGTGCGCGTCGGGTGCATCCGCGGCGCCGCCCTGAACGTCCAGAGGTCGCAACGGCTTCATGGTGAGGAGCACTGGACGGCCGCGAGCAAGCCGCGCAGGCGGGGCTTGGCCGGACTCGACCCCGGCGTCCGACCAGCGCCTTCCTTGCCCAGCTTCGGGTGGGCTGAGGACTTCGGCGTACCCACGCAGCTGACTTCAGGTGCCCTGCCGCCAGTGCCTCGCGCAGGCCGGTGCCGTCACAATAGCCATCACACAGTCAGGCGGTGCGATGCGATCCGTGTACACGCAGGCATTGTTGAAGAAGCGACAGATCCCCTTGGCCTCGCCCCAAGGCTCCGTCGCCTGGACCACAGACGCTTCCGAATGCTCCGCGAGAGCCGACACGAAGCGCCCCCTCGCTTCAGCTCCTCGCCACACTAGCGCACGAGGAGATGTAAGACGAGACGCGCCGAAGGCTGACCTGGGCCTAAGAAACCGGTGCAAGCACTGGTTGTAGGAAGCCATCACTGGGTCACGGTACGGGTACGTCCGTATTAGTAGGGAGCAACTCCCGCGCTAATATTTTCCTTGCAGCAGGTCTCTCCCGCACCGCGCGTAGGCACCGAGGTTATGCAGGAGAAGTCTTGCCAGGGGGCGTTCGTGACGCGGGTCGGGCAGCTCCTCGCGGATCGTACCGCGCAGGGCGTGCCGCCGTTCAGGGCCAGGACGCGAAGGGCGTCCTGGCGCATCTTCAGGCCGTAGTCGAAACCTTCGCGGCCATCTTTGCGCAGGAGGTCGCCGGGCGATAGGCGGGCCTCCGCGTCAGGGATCTCGGGGTGCTCCCGGACAAAGCGCAGCATCCAGTTCGACACCCCGAGGTCGTCCAGTTCGCGCGGATCGGGGCGACGATTCGAAGGGCCATAGGTCGCCTCAAGCTGCGGCGCTGGCAGACGCACCCTGCCTCAATGGCCGTGGTGAGCGGCAACCATCCTGAGGCGGTCCGTAGCCTAGATGTATCGCTTGCATCGGATGCGGAAGGCTGATGTCGCCCCACCTGACAGGGTCGGGTCGATTTAGGGAGGTCAGTCGATGCTGGCCGGTGTCACGATGCTCTGGTTTGTCCTAACAGGCATTTCGGTCGCCTTCGTCGCGGTGGACATAACGCGCACTCCGGAGTCTCCGGTCATGAAATGGGGATTCGTGATCGTAACCGCCTTCTTGGGACCGGTCGGGGCCTTCCTGTATGTCCTGGGTTGCCGGGAGCCGATGCCCGGCTCCCACGAACGGTTCGTATCCGTCCGCTGGCGACAGGTCCTCGGGTCGACGATGCACTGCGTCGCCGGCGACGGGCTCGGCATCCTGGCCGCGGCGGTCTTCTCCCGGCTCTTACAACTGCCTACGGGATGGGATCTGGCGGCAGAGTATCTTGTCGGGTTCCTCTTCGGATGGACAGTCTTCCAGGGGCTCTTCATGCGGGGGATGACCGGGGGATCCTATGTGACGGCCCTGCAACATACGCTAGTGCCCGAATTCCTTTCAATGAACGGCGTCATGGCCGGCATGGCTCCCACGATGACTATCGCGATGTCACGCCTGACCGGTGTATCGTCACCCGCCTCACCCGGCTTCTGGTTCATCATGTCCATGGCCCTCACGGCTGGCTTCGGCTTGGCGTATCCCATCAACTGGTGGCTCGTGAAGGTCGGACTCAAGCACGGCATGACGACCGTGCAAGCCGGAGGCGAACCGCTTCCCCTCATCGCTGGCCTCTATGCCAGCGGGCGCGTCCTGCGATCGCCGAGCGCAGCGCACAACCCACCGCCTGACCATGCACAGCACATGGGCCACGACCAAGCTGATGGAGCCCGTTCCCGTCGCACCACGATACATGCATCTCAGGTCGACGAACGCGAAGTGCTCACGGCTTCCTTGATCACGCTCGGCCTGCTTGCTCTGGCGATCACGGTCGCATTGCATTATGGCAACCTGTCGATGGTCTGACCCGGCCGTCGCAGGGCTTCAAGACATTTTTACTCGCTGATACAGTGCATCGACTTCGGCGAGAGCCTTGACGCTATACCCAGAGGGGGTATACTACTCAGTAGAACCCCTCCCCCGGGTGGCAATGGAGAGATGAGCAGATGGAGCGAGGCTTGAAGCGAGAGGCTGCGCTTCGGCTCAAGGTGGCTGCGGACCACCTCGAGAGCGTGCGTCGCATGGTGGACGGTGCATCGACATCATGAAGCAGCGGCTGCTGTGCAGTCTAGCCGTGAGAAGGTTCAGCGCATCCTGCTGCGCAACCACCTCCTCACCTGCGTGGTCGATGCGGTGCAAAGAGGACTTGGCCCACAGATCACCGACGGACTGGTCGACGCGATGAAGTACTGCGAGTAAGGCGATTGCCCCCGAAGCACCTCTGCATCTGCTTGTGGCGGACCCAGCCTGTAGCTGCCACGGGATGGGGCTTGCCTAGGATCCGGATGTTTTGACGGCGCAGGAAGTCTGAAGGGAGGTGAGACGCTCCCAGGGATTGCTTGCCCGTCGAGAGCCAAATTGGGCTGTGGGCGAGCGCGCTATCCTGACGGAGGGTGCAAACCCCACGATCATCAGTAGACCCAGTCTGCGTGTTTAGAGAAGGGTGGATTTACGATGTGCGGTTGCGGTGGACACGGCATGGGGCGCATGGGGCACGGCCATGAGACGCACGACGAGATGGATCAAACCCCTCTGCGCAAGGACGACCCTCTTGACATATTGAAGGTACGTCTTGCGAAGGGTGAAATCACAGCCGAAGAATTTCGGGAGATGCGCGAGATTCTAGAGTCGCACTGAAGTTCTGAGCAAACGGGTGCACAGAGGAGTAAAGCCGATGCCGTCTTACGGGATGACCAAGGTCGTCGACCTGTCCTACCAACAAGCGGTGGACAAGGTCACTGACGCGTTGAAGGCGGAGGGGTTCGGTATTCTCGCAACGATCAACGTGCAAGAGACGCTTAAGCAGAAGCTGGGCGTAGACCTCGGCGACTACGTGATCCTTGGAGCGTGCAACCCGCAACTCGCTTACGAGGCTCTCCAGACCGAGCAGGAGATCGGCCTGCTTCTGCCGTGCAACGTAATCGTATACACGTCGGGCGGTATAACAAAAGTCTCCGTTCTTGATCCGCAGCAGGCGCTTGGCATCACTAACAACGACGCTCTGTCTCCGATCGCCCAACAGGCGAAGGTGAAACTGGAGCGTGCCCTGGCCGCCGTGTGAAGAGCGCTACGAACCGACCAATCCTATCTTAGATTTGTCCGAGGAGGAGAACAGATGGCCAAGGACCCGGTCTGCAACATGGAAGTCGATGAGGCGACTGCGGCCGCAAAGAGCGAATATAACGGGACAACCTATTACTTCTGCGCCGCTGGTTGCAAGCGTGCCTTCGACAAGGAGCCGGAGACGTACCTTTCTGTGCACGGCGAGCACCATCATCATGGTCACTGATCTCTGAACACCGGCAAAGCTGGTATCCGACGCTGGCCGCTGGCTAAGGACCGGCGGTCAGTGCGCTTCCAGGGTGTGGCGACGCCCGGTCCCGGTGGCCGGATTCATCCGGACTACCCTGCCGGTTTCGGGCTCTTGGCCATATTTGATGGTCCTAATAGTTACAAATTAAGTACTAAATAGGAGCAAGGATACTCGGATATCTAGATTGAATATCTCCGCATGGCGATCACTATGCGCGCGAGTCTATGTTTAGCAGAAAACAATACTCTCCGCAATCCCAGGCATGAGCCAGTGGTCGATGGGGGTCTGGTCGACCTCGCCGATGTGCTGCGCGAGTACGACGTCGCGCTCGCCCAAGCAGTCGCCGGTCACCTGCGTCTCGTCGTGCAAGCACGTGCGGCCAGCGCGAGGTGTCCCGCCTGCGGCGTGGCCAGTGGGCACGTCTGCAGTCGCTATTGGCGTGTTGCCGCCGATGTCACAACCTTCGGGCTGCAGCTGCAACTGCAGATCCGGGCCCGGCGCTTCCGCTGCCACAACCCCGCCTGCCCGCGACGCGTCTTCGCCGAGCGCCTGCCGGGCCTGCCCGCCTGGGCGCGGCGCTCCGAGCGCGTCAGCAACCTGCTGGCGTACACCGCCCTGAGCGTCGGCGGCCTGCCCGGCCAACGCGTGGCCGCGCTCTATGGCCTGCACTACAGCCGTCAGACCCTGCTGCGGGCGGCATGCCGGTTGACCCTGGCCGCGCCGCAGACGGTCCGGGTGCTCGGCGTCGACGACTATGCCTACCGTCGTGGCAGGACCTACGGGACCCTCCTCTACGACTGGGAAACGCGCAGGGTGATCGACCTCCTCCCGGAGCGCTCGGCCGTGTTCCTGGCGTCGTGGCTCAAGGCCCACCCCGGCGTGGAGATCATCAGCCGTGACCGCGGCGGCATCTATGCCGAGGGCGCACGGGAGGGTGCCCCGGCCGCCATTCAGGTGGCCGATCGCTTCCACCTGATGCAGAACCTCGGCGACTGCCTGGAGCGGATCGCCCAGAAGGGAATCCGACTGCAACCTGTTCCAGACCCGACCCCACCGCCACAGCCTCCGTCACGACCGCCGAGCCGCGCCGAGCAGGCCAAACTCGCCACACGCGCGCGCCGCCAACAACGCCAGGACACCATCCGCGAACTGTTTCAGCAGGGGGCGTCAATCGGCGGCGTCGCCGGTAAACCGTCTCGCCGCGCGCCTTCCGCCGCCTCGTGCTCAAAAGACGCGCCCACCGCAGGAGGAACTGCTCCTGGCCAGCGTCGCTGCTAGCGACCCGGCCCTCGCCACCAGCATCACCCTGGCACACGAGTTCGCCCGCGCCTTCCATGAACACGACGTCCCCGCCTTCGACGCCTGGCTGGACACCGCCACTGCCAGCGCTCTCCCGGAGTGGCGGAACTTCGCCGACGGCCTCCACCGCGACCTCGACGCCGTCCACAACGGCATCACCTTGCGCTGGAATCAGGGCCCGGTAGAGGGCTCCATCACCCGCCTCAAGCTCATCAAGCGCGCCATGTACGGCCGGGGCAGTCACGACCTGCTCCGCCGCCGCGTGCTCTGTCGTCTCCCCTGAATCCTTCCAGCCCTTGGGTGGACACTTTTCGCCGGACCTGCCCTGCAATCACCAAATGTGGCCAAGAGCCCGGTTTGGCCGGAATGGACAGCCGAGCCACTGCGTCCACATCGGGATCACCTCTGCGGTAGCGTCTCCAACTCGCGGTAGTCCAAGGCGTGACGGTGACCTAACCCTGAGAGGATAGAGGGCCTGTTGACCCAACCGTGGGTCAACAGGCCAGACCCCAGAATCCTCCGCATATCAGTGCGCTCTTTTGTTCCCCTCACTCGCCGGCGGCACCACCACTAGTACGGTCTTTTAATCCCTAGTCTCGTCATTTATTCCCTCACTTCAACGACCATGGGGCGGCGGAAGCAGTCATTCCACCGTAACTGATTTGGCCAAGTTGCGTGGCTGGTCGATCGGACAGCCACGCGCTTCTGCTACCTCCACGGCAAGAAGCTGCAGTGGCAAGGCGCCGAGCAGATACGCGCCAATGCGCTCCTTCAGAGGAAGGGTAATTTGCAGCGTGGCTCCGAGTTCGCTGCCGACGGCGACGCCATAGGCGCCGCGGGCGGTGGCCTCCGCCAGCGAACTGCGCAGTTTAACGGCATGCCTGGGGTCGGTGACGCACACGATCACCGGAACACGTTGGTCCACGAGCGCCAGGGGGCCGTGCTTCAGTTCGCCCGCCGCGAATGCCTCGCTCCAGACGTAGGACAACTCCTTGAGTTTCAACGATCCCTCGCGCGCCAAGCTGAGATCTTGGCCGCGTCCAAGGAAGATCACTCCCGGGGCTTGGGCGCAGGTTTCGATCAGTTCCTTCGGGAGGTGGAATGCAGCCAGGAAGTCCTCTGCCACGGTTGGCACTGCCCGCAGCGCATGAAGATCGGTCGGGGGCAGGGGACACTCCCGGGCCTGCGCCAAGGCTGCGGTGACGAGCTCCAGCGCGATGACCTGCGTCGTGAAGGCCTTCGTTGAAGCTACGGAGATTTCGAACCCAGCCCGCAGATCGAGCACGTAGTCGCTCTCGCGAGCGATCGTCGACGCTGGGGCATTCACAAGCGCGAGGATCTTTGCACCGAGGCTGCGGGCATGACGCAAGGCAGCTAGGGTATCGATCGTCTCACCCGACTGACTGACGGCAATCGCCAGGGTTCCGGGTTCGAGGAACGCGCGCGTGTCCCGGAACTCGCTTGCGAGCTCGGCCTGCGCCGGGAGATGCACGACGTCGCCGAGGCGCTCCACCGCCATCTGGCAGGCGTGCAGCGACGAGCCCATCGCCAGGAACACGATGCGATCCACCGAGCGGAGGAACTTTTGGTCAATGCCGTCTTCGCGCAGGTTCACCTGGCCGAGGTCATCCAGGCGGCCGGCCATGACACGACGCCAAGCGATCGGCTGCTCCATGAGCTCCTTGCGGTAAAAGGTGCCGTGCTCGCCGGCGTCGGGCAGTTCGCCGTCGCCCTCGATCGGGTGCAGCGTCTTGGCGATCGGCTCAAGGTCCTCGAGCCGGAAGACCTCGATCTTGCCCGGTCGGATGTCTGCGATCTCGCCGTCGTCTAGGTAGATGCATTCGCTGAGCCAGGGCGCAAGGGCGATCGCTCCGGATGCCACGTATGCCTCGTTCTCCGTGGCACCGATCGCGATCGGGCTCGTGCGCCGAACAGCGACAAGCCGGTCCGGCTGGTGCACATCCATGACCAGTAGCGCGTAGGCACCCTCGCACCGCCGCGCCACCTCGCTCAGGCGCACGCGCAGGTCTGTGGGGCCTGTCTCCAGGAGATGTGCCACGAGCTCAGAGTCGGTTTCGGAGCGCAACACGTGACCGGCGGCGAGCAGTTCGGCACGCAGCTCGTCGGCGTTTTCGATGATGCCGTTGTGGACGATGGCGATCTCGCCCTTGCAGTCGGTGTGGGGATGGGCATTGCGGTCCGAGACGCCGCCGTGCGTCGCCCAGCGCGTGTGTCCGATGCCGATGTGGCTCAAGGGAGGCGGCGATTCCGCCAGAACCTCCTCCAGCACCCGCAGGACTCCCGCTTTGCGGCGCAGATAGATGCTTCCTTCGTCAGCGAGCGCAATGCCCGCCGAATCGTAGCCACGGTATTCTAGGCGCTTGAGGCCACCCAGCAGCACGTCGGCTGCCTGTTTCGGCCCTACGTAGCCCATGATGCCGCACATACGCAAAAACACCCCTTCTCACGCATGTTCACGCGACACCCGCGCAGGCCATGCAGATAGAGGGGTGCGCAATCGCGACCCTCGCCTGCCGACCCTTTTCCCCCGAGGGATCGCTCCCTGGCTTTGTGAGGTCTTTGACGGTCCAGGCCAACCGGGGGTCACCCGCCGAAAGTTCCGAGATCCCCCACCTCGTCCACTCGCCTTGCGACGAGTGCTGGCGCTTGTATGTGTTTGCATGGCGATGCGTTGCGATGAGTCGCGACGCTCACTGGACCGAGTGTCGCACGCGAGGGTGAGGCGCGCAAGTGCCTGTCGCTGGCTCGTGTGCTATACTGTACGCATTCTGATCGCGGGAGGACCGCGGCAAAGGGGCGCGTACGCATGGATATCCTTTCGCCGGTCCACCTCATCATCATCCTGGCGCTCGCCCTCCTGCTGTTTGGGCCCAAGCGTCTGCCCGAACTCGGACAGGGTCTTGGCAAGACCATCCGGGAGTTCCGTAAGGCCATGCAGGAAGGATCGGACGCAGCGGATAAGCCCGCCGCCCCGCCCTCCAAGGAGGAAGAGCTTCGCTGATGCTCCCCCGCTCCCGATGACGCCGGAGCATTTGCGTGAGCTGCTGTCGCTGTACGGCTATCCTTTGCTTTTATTGGTCAGCACGATCGAGGGCACCGGCATGCCCGGCCCGATCGAGCTGTTTTTTGTTGCCGCAGGCGTCCTGATCGGACGCGGTGAGATGTCGCTCACCCTGGTGTGGTTGGTCGTGACCGTGGGCAATGTGCTGGGCAACGCGATTGGGTACGGCGTCGGGCGCATGGGCGGCAGGCCGCTTCTGGACCGGGCCATACGCATACTGCACATACCGCCGCAGGCCATGGAGCGCATTGAGGACTGGTTTGCGCACTACGGCTTGTTTGCGCAGGCCATCTCGCGCTGGATCGGCGTGACGCGCACCCCTGCGATACTCGGCGCAGGGGTGGTACGTGCGCCTCTTCTGCCATATCTCGTTGGTTCCGTGATCGGCGACGGCGTCTGGGCCCTCTTCTGGTCCCTGCTGGGCATGGGCATAGGCAAGGGCGTCGCCAGTCTGCTGGAACATGGCGCCGGACTGATCACGATTGTCGTGGTAGGGGTAGCTGCGGTGGCCGCGATCTGGTGGTGGACTTTGCGGCACCCGCGCAGTCGTGGATGAGGCGTTCCCGGAGAGGATAAGTTTACTGGCAAGCGATCGAGTTTAATGCCTTGAACCGCCGCCTCCACACCGGGCATAATCGCCTCCTGTGGAGGCGATAGACATTGGAGGTCATCGTTGGAAGGAATGGCGTGATTGAGATCCCGACAGAACTGCGCGACAGCCTGGGCATGCAGCCGGGAACCTACTGCCGCATTCTTCAACGCGGCCAAACCGTGGTGCTGCAGCGGCTCGAGGACGTGCACCTGGATTGCTTGACGCTGGAGATGGGCCCGGATACAATACATTCCGCTAGTAGCACTCAACACGAGTGAGTGCCAACAAGGAGGAGGGATCTTGTGCTCAGGCCTCTCGGTGACCGCATTGTGGTCAAGGTTCTTGAGGCAGAGGAGAAGACGGCAGGCGGCATCATCCTGCCGGACACCGCGAAGGACAAGCCCCAGGAAGGCGAGGTCATCGCCGTCGGCTCCGGACGGGTGCTGGAGAACGGCAACCGTGTCGAGCCGGAGGTCAAGGTCGGTGACCTGGTGATCTTCTCGAAGTACGGCGGCACCGAGGTCAAGGTCGGTGACGTCGAGTACCTGATCATCCGCGAGCAGGACCTGCTCGCGATCAAGTAAGGCGAGACTGGACAGGAGGGTTTAGGAGAGCATGGCGGCAAAGCAGCTGTTGTTCGACGTCGACGCGCGTAAGTCCCTTGAGCGGGGCGTTACTGCCGTCGCCAACGCGGTGAAGGTCACCCTCGGCCCGAAGGGCCGCAACGTGGTGCTGGATCGCAAGTTCGGTTCGCCGATCATCACCAAGGACGGC